>CAINRG010000077.1 GCA_903852585.1 uncultured Actinomycetes bacterium | reverse complement strand
GCACAATCTGCCGATCCATCTCCATTTCTCCATTATTGGTCGCTTGGGGTTGAGGAGCAGTTCTACCTGCTTTGGCCTATTCTCTTTATTCTTCTTTATAAAGCGCGAAAGAATTTGGTTCTGCCGACACTCCTTGGAACAGCGGTTATCGGGATTTGGTTCACAAGCATCAACCCCGTCGCCTCTTTCTACTTGCCTTTCTCGCGCTTCTGGGAATTCTTCGCCGGAATCTTTTTGGCAATGAATCTTCGTCTTAAAGCGCCTCGTGCAATTGCTCTTCCAGTAGCAATCCTGGGTTGGGCGGCGTTGGTCTTTTCAGTCCTATGGGTAACGACATCGGATGCAACTCCAGGGTTTACTACCTGCTTTGCAATTATCGGTGCCGGGCTTGTGCTCTATGCAAACGTTGATTTTAAGCACATTTTTATTCTTCCCTTTCTCGGAGATTATTCCTTTTCTCTCTATTTAGTTCACTGGCCGGTTGTCGTCTACTTTCTGGATCGGAATTCGAAGCTGACATCGATGAATAAGTTATTGATAGTTTTGATCGCCCTTTTTCTTTCATTTGCACTGACTCATCTTGTTGAGCGGCCAGCACGATTCCAGAAGCGCTTTCGTTTAAGCCTTCCCCAGTGGGGCGCCATCGTTTTGGTGGGCTCACTCATGAGTTTTGGAACCCTGAGCATAGGATCGGCATCGACTTCGAAGGTCACCATTGATAAATCAGTTCCTGCTACATATAACGATGGATGCCATTTATCCTTTGGAGTCACATGGCCACTTCATGAGTGCGCATATGGCGATACGGCCAGTTCTACAGAAATTATTTTGGCAGGCGACTCTCATGCTGCTCAATGGTTTCCTGCTCTTGAGAAGATTGCCATTGGGCGCCATTGGAAGTTACTGAATCTGACAAAAAGTTCTTGCCCAGCGACAATTCTTGAGACAATGCGAAATGGGAAATTTGATTCCTCCTGCGCAATTTGGCAGATAAAAGTTCTTAACAAGATTGCCTTAGATAAGCCAGCATTTGTCATCCTCTCCGACTTTACCGAATACCAGTATCCACTCAATCAGAGTTCTTCACATTATGTCTCTAGGTGGACGACTGGACTTTCAAAGTTTCTGACGTCCATTCATTATCCAGTCATCTTTTTAGGAGATACTCCAAAACCAACAAGTGCACTTTCCGCCTTCCCATTCAATCGATCTCAGGCAACAACTGAAACAAAGAACGCTGTCATCGCAGCAGGTGGAAGATATGTGGATACTGCATCGTGGCTCTGTACTAAAAAATGCGAGACATCCTTCCAAGGTTTCAACACATACCGCGATAACTCACACATCAGCGTGGCAACAGCAAAAGCTTTAACCACCAGGCTTTCGGCCGCCATTCCTTCGCGGTAGCGGCTATTCTTTCGGGCATGAAGAGCCCTGACGCAATCGTTATTGGTGCTGGCATTGCGGGTGCTTCATGCGCCCTAGCTCTTACTAATGCTGGGCTCACTGTCCTCGTTCTCGACCGTGGTCCTGTTGCAGGCGGAACAACAGGAGCGGGCGAAGGAAATATTCTCGTCTCTGATAAAGATCCAGGTCCAGAACTCACTCTTGCGCTTCGATCCCGCGATTTATGGTTTGACATGCAATCTGACGTTGGCGACCACTTTGAATTAGAAGCAAAGGGAGGGATTGTTGTCGCACGGCACGATGAGAAACCACTCAAAGATTTTGCTGCCAAACAACGGGCTGCAGGAGTTGATGTCCAGGAAGTGGGCGATAGAGAGCTTCATGAGTTGGAGCCATTTCTCACGCCTGAAATCACATCAGGAGTTTTCTACCCTCAAGATTCACAATGCCAACCCATGCTTGCAGCCGCTCATGTATTGCGCGCCGTTCGCCTTCGCGGTGGTCAAGTTATTACCGGCGCAACAGTAAAAGCGATTGACACAAGTGGCGGTCGCGTACAAGGAGTTCAGAGTGATAAAGGAAATTTCTCCTCACCAATAATTATCAATGCAACAGGAACATGGGCCGGTGATATCGCCACCATGGCAGGGTCACACCTTCCTATCGCTCCTCGAAAAGGATTCATTCTCGTTACCGCGCCAGCCCCAAAACTCATTCATCACAAAGTCTACGATTCTGATTATGTAGCAAATGTTGCAAGCAGTGATGCTGATTTGCAAACCTCAACTGTTGTCGAAGGAACTCGCGCAGGAACAATTTTGATTGGTGCAAGCCGTGAGCGAATTGGATTTGATGGAAGAATGAACGTTGATATTTTGCGCCGTTTGGCTGCGCAGGCAACTTCACTCTTTCCAATTTTGCGCGATATCCAATTGCTTCGCGCTTATCGTGGATTTCGCCCATACGCGCCAGACCATCTTCCAGTCATTGGTGAGGATTCACTTATCCAAGGTTTATGGCATTCTGCTGGCCATGAAGGAGCCGGTATTGGATTGGCTCCTGGTAGCGCTCATTTAATAACTGCGCAAATAATTGGTAAAACTCCATTTATGGATCCGGCGCCATTTTCACCAAAAAGATTTCAGGCAGGCGCTGCATGATTTCATTCACTTTTAATAATCAAAAGATTGAAGCGATCGAAGGAATGACGATCGCTGCTGCCATCTTTTCGACTGGCGAAAAAGTTTTACGCCAAACGCGATTTGGCGGGGATGATCGCTCCATTTTCTGTGGCATTGGCATTTGCTGGGATTGCGTCGTGACTGTAGACGGCGTCATCAACCAACGTGCATGTTTAATTCAGGTCAGCGATGGCATGGTGGTTACTTCATGATTGCAATTATCGGCGCAGGTCCTGCCGGACTTTCTGCGGCAGCTGCGGCAACTCGTCGGGGTGAAGAGGTAATCATCATTGACTCTTCCTCCCAACTCGGTGGTCAATATTGGCGACATCTACCAAGTGCTCGAAACGATAGTCATTCGCTGCACTACGACTTTTCCAAGGCTCAAAAGCTTTTCGACGAGCTTCTCTCTCAACCGCTTCTTACGCGCTACTCCAACTCCCAGGTATGGCAGGCAGAAAAATGCGGTGATCAATTCCATCTGTACATCCTCCGAAATGGAGTTGAAGAAAAGGTCGTCGCAGACAAAGTTATTCTTGCAACAGGTGCGTACGATCGAACGATTCCATTCCCAGGGTGGACATTCCCGGGAGTCATGACGCCAGGTGCTGCCCAAGCGATGCTTAAGGGACATGGAGTACTCGTTGGAAAAAAGGTTGTTATTGCAGGAACAGGTCCTTTCATTTTGCCCGTCGCCACAGGTCTTGCAGAATCAGGTGCAGAAATTGTTGGACTCTTTGAATTCAATAACCCATTTCGCTGGATATTTAATCTTCATGGCCTCCTACTCAATCCCTCAAGGATTGCAGAGGCGTTTTATTATCTTAAGAAGTTGCAAAAGCACAGAGTCAAAATTGAATTTGGCAAGAAGGTGGAATCGGCGACGAGAAGTTCTGCAGTGGTCGACGGTACAGAGATTGAATGCGATGTTATTGCAGTTGGCTGGGGTTTTGCACCGGATGTCACACTCGCGGGAATTCTTGGGGCGCAACTTGGTGTTGATAGCGACGGAACTGTCATTGTGAAAGTAGATCGACGACAAGAGACAAATATTCTTGGCCTTTTTGCCGCAGGAGAGGCAACGGGAATCGGTGGCTCTACTCTTTCTATGATTGAAGGAAGGATTGCTGGTGGTGGGCGTGGAGGGCTCTCTCGTTGGAGGGCACAAGTTTTTGCCAACGGATTAAAAAAGGTCTATCCAGTCCCTTCGATTCTTACAAAAAATCTACCCGAGGAGACAATTATCTGCCGCTGTGAGGAAGTCACGCGCGGGCAGATATGCACCTCTATTGATGAGCTCGGTGCGCAAAGCGCTCGCACGGCAAAACTATTTACTCGCGCCGGAATGGGCCTTTGTCAGGGAAGAGTTTGTGGGCGCAACGTCAGTGAAATTGTTGCCGACCACCTAGTGCAAAAAGTGAGTGATTCTGAGCGGATTGCTGGGGGCCAGCGTCCACTTGCTGCTCCAATCTCATTAGGTGAACTTGGGGATGGATTAGCGAAGAAGTTCTAGTTATTGTTTGACCATGACTCATCCTTGGAACGGCATTCTGACTGCGACAGCAACCCCATTTAAGCAAGACCTCTCCATTGACTATGACAAATATGCAGAGCATGTTCAATGGCTTGCAGCAAATGGCACGCACGGAGTTATCCCAAATGGCTCGCTCGGTGAATATCAGGTTCTAACTGCCGAGGAACGTGCTCGTATGGTTGAGGTAGCAGTAGAAGCATCTCCAAAGGGTTTTCACGTCGTTCCGGGCGTTGGTGCATACGGAGCCGGCGAATCGGTTCGCTGGACCGAGCAAGCGGCAAAAAATGGCGCAGCAGCGGTAATGCTTCTTCCACCAAATGCATATCGCGCTAATGATGATGAAGTTGTTGCTCACTACAAAGAAGTAGCAAAGGTTGGAATCCCGATCATTGCTTACAACAATCCGTTTGATACAAAGGTTGATCTGACACCCAAGCTTGTTGGGCGCATCGCAGATGAGGTTCCCGGCGTTGTCGCCATTAAGGAATTCTCTGGAGATGTTCGCCGCATTTGGCAGATAAAGAAGTCAGCCCCACGAATTGATGTAATTGTCGGCGCAGATGACGTTCTTCTCGAACTTTCTACCGCTGGAATTAGCGGATGGATTGCTGGCTTCCCGAACGCCCTACCTGCCGAATCTGCTGCTTTGTATAACGCTGCGCTCGCTGGCGATTACAAAACTGCTGCACCCATGTATGCAGCACTACACGATCTTTTCCATTGGGATTCACAAAAAGAATTTATCCAGGCCATCAAATTAGCTATGGATCTACTGGGTCGTTATGGCGGTCCAACCCGTCTTCCGCGTTTGGCATTGCCAGCAGCCGATCAAGAAAAGATCAAGCGCGAAGTTGCTGCCGTGAAGGAGTATTTCCACAAATGATTGACAGCTTGAGAACTGTCACCACAGTTGAAACACATACCGAGGGAATGCCCACTCGTGTAGTGACTTCAGGCGTGGGGGAGATCCCAGGCAAGACTATGTTTGAAAAGCGTTTGTACTTCATGAAGAACTTGGATTACATCCGTGAATGGCTGATGTTTGAACCTCGTGGACATAGCGCGATGAGCGGTGCAATTCTTCAAAAACCAACACGTCCTGATGCAGATTGGGGAGTTGTCTATATTGAAGTATCCGGCTGCCTTCCCATGTGTGGGCACGGAACGATCGGTGTTGCAACGGCGCTTGTCGAGAAGAAGATGGTCACCGTTGTCGAACCCATCACAACGATAAAACTGGATACACCAGCGGGACTTGTAACTGTCGATGTGAAAGTAAAAGATGGCAAAGCGGAAAATGTCACGATCATCAATGTCCCATCATTTTCCTACGCATTGGACCAAACAGTAAATGTTGCTGGACTTGGTGAGTTGAAATATGACATGGCATATGGTGGAAATTTCTACGCAATCGTTCCCATTGAACGTGTTGGGATCGAGTTCAAGCGAGAAAATGGCCAAAAACTACTCGACTTAGGCCTTTTGATTTCAGATGCAATTAATGAGCAGAATCGCCCTGTTCATCCAGAGAATCCAGATATCGCCGTTTGTCACCATATTGATTTCATTTCACCGGGGGCAAACGCACTTCATTGGAAGAATGCAATGGCAATTCATCCTGGCTGGTTCGATCGATCCCCATGTGGAACCGGTACAAGTGCCCGCCTGGCTCAGATGGTCGCTCGCGGAGAATTTAACGATGACGACGTTTTAATAAATGAATCGTGGATTGGTTCTCACTTTGAAGGCAGAGTAAAAGAGCATGTGAAGGTTGGGGATTTCGATGCGATCGTTCCCATGATCACAGGTCGCGCTTGGGTAATGGGCGAGGCAACGTGGTTATTGGATCCAGCAGATCCATTCCCCAATGGTTTTATTGTTTAACCATTAATTTCTTGGGGAACGCTCCACGGATTTGAATCCTGAAGCGCTTCTGGAAGATTTTCTTGGGAGAGACCTTGATACGCAACGGGGCGCATAAAACGATACATTGCATCCGTTCCCACTGAAGTTGTGTGGGATGAAGATGAGGGCCATGGACCGCCATGTTGCATTGCAGCTGTAACAGAAACCCCAGTTGGGAACGCGTTCCAAATAACCCGACCTGCTCGCTCTGAAAGAACCGAGAAAAGCGGCTTCACAGAATCAGTTTCAGTTCCCTGAATCGTTGCTGTGAGTTGGCCTTCAAGGGTAGAAGCGATTGCAACAAAATCTTTTTCATCGGCAATTGCAAAAACAGTTGTTGGACCAAAGTGCTCTTCAAGGAGCTCAGGAGTCGATGAAACAACTTTCCAATCAGCAACAAAGAAGGTGGGAGCAACTGCGATTCCTGTAGCTGCGGTATTTCCAGAGAAAACCTTGAGGTCATTCTTTTTGGAGAGCGCTGAAATTGCCGATGAATAGCGATCTGCAATGCCTTTATTAAGAAGTGGCCCGACCGAAAGGGTGGCTAAATATTTTTCAACTTCTGAAAGAAAAGTGGCTGATGACGATGACGGGAGAATAAATAGACCAGGCTTTGTGCAAAATTGTCCAGAGCCCATAAGGGCTGAATCGACAGAACCTTTTGCTAGCCCTTCGCCCCGTTCGGAGATGGCAGATGATGTTACAAAGACCGGGTTAATTGCCCCCATTTCAGCAAAGACAGGAATGGGAACTTCGCGCTTTGCCGAAAGTTCCATGAGAAGCTTTCCAACTCCGCCTGATCCAGTGAATCCAATTGCTGTGATCTTTGGATGGGTTGCAAGCCAATGGGTGATGTGAGGATCATTTCCTTCGATAATCGAGAAGAGTTCCTTTGGCTGACCCGATGAAGCGATACCTTTTTGGATAGACGCGTAAACGGCGCGAGTTGTGTTGGGATGTGAAGGATGGGCTTTTAAGACAACAGCACAACCGGCAGCTAGTGCGCTTGCCGAGTCGCCACCAGCCGTTGAAAAAGCCAGAGGAAAATTGCTCGCTGCAAATATTGCGACTGTCCCTAAGGGTTGATTTTGCTTGCGAATATCCGGACGAGGACCCATTCCATAATTTGGGTCTGCCTTATCAATCTTTACATCGAGATGTGTTCCAGTCCCAACCAATTTTGCGAATGTGTTTATTTGAAAGACGGTACGGGTCAATTCTCCATTTAATCGAGCTTCAGGAAGGCCTGATTCTTGCATTGCGATATCAACGATGGCGGCGCGGTCTGCCTCGATTGCAGTTGCAATATTAGAAAGAAGAGATGAGCGATCTTTGGGGGAGAGAAGCGGAGCATGTGCTGCCTCGATGATCTCGGAAACTTGAGCGCTCGTGGCACCTTCGATTTCAGGGCCAAATTCTTCAGCTGTGTGGGGGTTAACGGCGCGAAATGTACTCAATTAGCCAACCATTTCTTTGTGATTAATCTTCGACGGTGCATGGGAGCATTCGGTGTTTGATTGGACCGAGGCACATTCGTCACAAAGAAGGATGAGCTGATAACAGGATTTATTTGCACAATTTCGGAAACTTTTTGTCTTTCCACTGCATTTTTCACATTCGCCGATGATTTCAGGATTTTCGCTAAAGTCTTGAACCATGCGCTTATCAAAGACGTAGAGCGATCCATCCCAAAGTCCGTCATTTCCAAATTTCTCGCCGTAGCGAACGATTCCACCCTTGACTTGATAAACCTCTTTAAAGCCGCGATTGACCATAACAGCTGAAAGGATCTCGCATCGAATACCACCAGTGCAGTAAGTAACAACAGGTTTATCTTTGAGGTGGTCATATTTTCCGGATTCAATCTCACCAACAAAGTCATGAGAAGTCAGTACATCGGGAACAAGAGCACCGCGGAATTTTCCAATCTTCGCCTCAAAGGCATTGCGACCATCAAAGAAAGTCACATCATCGCCACGTTCTTCTACAAGCTTATTTACCTCTTCAGGACGAAGGTGCTTTCCACCATTTACAACGCCATTTTCGTCGACAACAATTTCAGTCGGGCTGGAGAATGAAACAAGCTCTTTCTTCACCTTCACGCTCAGGCGAGGGAATTCATCACCCTTTCCTTCAGACCACTTAAAATCAATCTTCTTAAAACCTGGGTATTCCTTTGTCTGGCGAATATATCTCTTGAGATCTGACATATTTCCGCCAAGAGTTCCGTTGATTCCGTGTTCTGAAATCAAAATACGACCCTTAAGGCCGAGGGATTCACAAAGATTTTTCTGCCACATTTTCATGGCGACAGGATCCGCTACCGGAGTAAATCCGTAATAGAGGATGACCTTTTGAAGTTCCATGCCTTCATTCTAGAGCGGAGACCGTATGTCCCGCCAAATCAGACCGGCCCAAGCCATACAAAGATCGCTGTCACACCCAACAGAATCTTGAAAAATCTACAAACGCTTGTGATTATGGAGATATCCAATCTAAGACAACGATCATTCTCTTTGGTGATAGTCATGCCCTTTCCTGGTTCCCGGCTATAGAGAGACTTGCCTTAGCTAAACACTGGCACCTGGAATCTTTGACAATGTCCTCATGTTGGCCCGCTGATATCCCAGCATGGAATTCGACAACAAATGAACTCATGGACAATTGCCCGCTATGGAGAGCTGATACTTTAAATGACATCATCGCCTTCAAACCGCTAATGGTTTTTGTTGCCGGAACACGCGGATTGACCCAACTCCATGGATTTGTTCAACAGATCCTTGTTCGCCGCTGTCGGGTCGCTATCAAATTTTCGTTGACAAGGGACATTTGACCTCTTCGTTTGCCTGGACGCTTGAGAAGCCATTATGGACTTCGATTACATCCACATAAAAAAGCCCCTCAAGAAATTGAGGGGCTTTTTTGCTTTGGTGGGTTGTGAGGGACTCGAACCCCCGACCCAGTGATTAAGAGTCACTTGCTCTACCAACTGAGCTAACAACCCAAAGCACTACTTCATCTACTGCGGAGCAGACCCT
>CAINRG010000076.1 GCA_903852585.1 uncultured Actinomycetes bacterium | reverse complement strand
GGAGTTGTTGCTGGAGCTGCCATTAGAAGTCCAATCCATTCTCGCGAGCACTGTCAGCCAAAGCTGCAATGCGACCGTGATATTTGCTTCCACCGCGGTCGAAGACCACTGCAGAAATTCCCTTTTCCTTCGCACGCTTTGCAACAAGTGCGCCAATTTCTTTTGCCTTGGCTGTCTTGTCGCCCTTTGCGGCGCGAAGATCGGCTTCCATTGTTGAAGCTGATGCAAGTGTTTGACCAATTGAATCATCAACAATTTGTGCCACAAGGTGACGTGAAGAACGTGAAACAACAAGACGAGGACGTAGAGCTGAGCCCACTACCTTCTTGCGAACACGGAAATGGCGACGGCGACGTGCGTTTTGCGCATTGCCTTTAACAACCTTAATACCGATAGCCATTATTTCTTACCTGTCTTTCCTTGCTTGCGACGGATACGTGCACCGTCGAGGTGGAGACCCTTACCCTTATATGGATCAGCCTTGCGAAGCTTTTGAATCTTCGCTGTTGTTTCGCCAACAAGCTGCTTGTCGATTCCGCTGACAATGAGCTTTGTTGCTGACTCAACCTTGAAGGTGATTCCTTCTGGAGCAGGGAAAGCGATTGGGTGTGAGTAACCGAGAGCGAACTCAAGATCCTTACCCTTTTCAGTTACCTTGTAACCAACACCAACGATGTTGATTGTCTTGGAGTAACCATTTGTTACGCCTTCGAGCAAGTTTGAAACCATGGTACGTGACATACCGTGGAGAGAACGTGCTGTGCGTGAATCATCGGGACGAGCAACAACGATTGTTGTGTCTTCCTTTGAAACTGTAATTGGCTCAACAATTGTGAAAGAAAGTGATCCCTTAGGACCCTTTACTGAAACAGATTGCCCAGCAATAGTGACATCGACTCCCGCAGGAATCGTGATTGGCTTACGACCGATACGTGACATGAGCGATCACCATACGTAGGCGAGAACTTCTCCGCCTACACCCTGCTTGTTGGCTTGCTTATCAGTAAGCAATCCAGATGAAGTTGAAATAATTGCAACGCCAAGTCCGCCGAGCACCTTTGGAAGGGCTGTTGACTTTGCGTAAACGCGAAGTCCTGGCTTGCTCACGCGACGAAGACCTGCAATTGAGCGCTGACGATCTGCGCTGAACTTAAGATCGATTGTAAGAGTCTTACCGAAACCAGCAGCGTTATCTTCGACTTTGAAGCCGGCGATGTAACCCTCCTGCTTAAGGATTTCTGCAATACGAACCTTGACCGATGACGACGGCATTGAAACCGTGTCATGGAAGGCAGAGTTCGCATTGCGCAGACGTGCGAGCATGTCTGCGATTGGATCTGTCATTGTCATTCTTGGCCTTTGGCCTTTCTCGAAGCGGTTTCCCTTTCAGGACCTTCTACGTAGTTAGTTGTTGGATAAAACCGGATGTACTGCTTTTACCAAGATGCCTTGGTGATACCTGGAAGTTCGCCCTTGTGTGCCATCTCGCGGAAGCAGATACGGCAGATGCCGAACTTCTGATAAACCGCGTGTGGACGACCACAACGCTGGCAACGTGTGTAACCACGTACCTTGAACTTAGGCTTGCGTGCAGCTTTGACCTTGAGTGATGTCTTTGCCATTTTTTATGCCTCCCTGAAAGGGAATCCGAGAGCCTTAAGAAGCTCACGTCCCTCTTCATCGGTCTTTGCTGTGGTCACAAAAGTGATATCCATACCGCGTGTGCGATCAAGCTTGTCTTGTTCGATTTCTGGGAAAACCACCTGCTCTGTTAAGCCAAAGGTGTAATTGCCGTTTCCATCAAACTGCTTTGGAGAAAGTCCACGGAAGTCACGAATACGAGGCAACGCGATTGAGAGAAGACGATCTGTGAACTCCCACATACGATCATTGCGAAGTGTGACGTGTGCACCAATTGGCTGACCTTCACGAAGCTTGAACTGAGCAATCGACTTACGTGACTTTGTTACCTGTGGCTTTTGGCCAGTAATAACAGTGAGGTCTTTGATTGCACCTTCGATGAGCTTTGAATCGCGAGCAGCTTCGCCGACACCCATATTTACAATTACCTTGGTAATTGTTGGGATCTGCATGACATTCTTGTAACCAAACTTGCTCTTGAGAGCTGGCTTGATTTCAGATGCGTAACGAGCCTTTAAACGAGGCGCTGTTGCAGTTGTCATGATTAGACATCCTTCCCTGTGCGACGAGAGATGCGAACGTTCTTGCCCTCATCGTTTTTGCGTGCACCTAAACGAGTGCGCTTGCCATCATCGCCAACCAACATCACATTTGAAATGTGAATTGGAGATTCGATGGTAATAATTCCGCCAACTTTGACGCCACGTTCTGTGGTGTCTTCCTTGGTGTGACGCTTAACGCGGTTAGCTCCTTCGACAACAACGCGAGAATCGCGCTTGCTGATGTCGAGAACCTTGCCGGTTACGCCTTTATCTTTACCAGCGATCACTTCAACAGTGTCGCCCTTACGAATGCTTGCCATTTTTAGAGCACCTCCGGAGCCAACGAAATAATCTTCATGAACTTCTTGTCGCGAAGTTCGCGAGCAACTGGTCCGAAGATACGAGTTCCACGAGGTTCGCCATCAGCCTTCAAGATCACTGCAGCGTTCTCATCAAACTTGATATATGAACCATCAGGACGACGGTTCTCTTTTACTGTGCGAACGATGACGGCCTTTACGACCTCACCCTTCTTCACTGTTCCGCCAGGAATTGCATCCTTAACAGAACAAACAATGATGTCTCCGATTCCGGCATATCGACGGGAGGAGCCACCGAGTACACGGATGCAGAGAAGTTCCTTTGCACCGGTGTTATCAGCGACGCGAAGTCGCGATTCTTGTTGAATCATTCCTTTTCCTTCTTCCTTTACCCGTTACTTAGCCTTCTCAAGGATCTCGACTACACGCCAGCGCTTTGTTGCTGAGAGTGGACGAGTTTCCATAATGAGAACGCGATCGCCGATACCGGCTGAATTTGTTTCATCATGAGCCTTCAACTTGCTTGAGCGGCTCAAAACTTTGCTGTACAGGGCGTGCTTAACCTGGTCTTGAATCACTACGACGACAGTCTTATCCATCTTGTCGCTCGTTACGATTCCTTCACGAGTCTTGCGAAAACCGCGCTCATTTGCTGCAGAACCATTGGTGGTCATGCTGCGCCTCCAATTCCGAGTTCACGTTCACGCAAAATTGTGTAGATGCGTGCGATTTCCTTGCGGACCGCAGTCAAACGACCATGGCTTTCAAGTTGTCCTGTTGCTGCTTGGAAACGAAGGTTGAAGAGTTCTTCCTTTGCTTCCTTAAGCTTGATTGCGAGCTCATCTGTTGAGAGAGCGCGAAGTGTTTCTGCACTAACGATGTTTGACATTAGAACTCCTCACGACGAACTACGCGGCACTTCATTGGCAATTTGTGAATTGCACGAGTCATTGCTTCTGTAGCGATATCTTCTGATACACCGGAGATTTCAAACATCACACGGCCTGGCTTTACGTTTGCAATCCACCATTCAGGTGAACCCTTACCGGAACCCATACGAGTTTCAGCAGGCTTCTTTGTGAGTGGGCGATCTGGATAAATATTGATCCAAACCTTTCCACCACGCTTGATATGACGGGTCATTGCAATACGAGCAGCTTCAATTTGACGGTTTGTTACGTATGCAGGCTCAAGAGCTTGGATACCAAAGTCACCGAATGAAACAACAGTTCCACCCTTTGACTTACCAGCACGCTTTGGGTGATGCTGCTTACGGTGCTTAACGCGACGTGGAATCAACATTTAGTTGGCGCCTCCCTCTACGACAGGAGCATCAGCAACTGCTGCTGGAGCTTGTGTCGATGTAACTTCATGGCGTTGCTGCGTTGGACGAGCACCACGGTTTGAAGATGTACGAGGCTTTGGAGCGCGTGCTGCTGCAAGAGCAGATGCCGCACGTTCTGCACGAGACTCGATAACTTCACCCTTGTAGATCCACACCTTTACGCCAAGACGACCGAATGTTGTATGAGCTTCATGGAAGCCATAATCAATATCAGCACGAAGTGTGTGTAGAGGTACGCGACCTTCACGGTAGAACTCTGAACGAGCAATTTCTGCTCCGCCAAGACGGCCGCCGACCTGTACGCGAATTCCTTCAGCGCCAGCCTTCATTGCAGCTTGCATTGACTTACGCATTGCACGACGGAATGAAACACGAGCAGCAAGCTGTTCTGCGATTCCTTGTGCAACAAGTTGTGCATCAACTTCTGGGTTCTTAACCTCAAGAATGTTGAGCTGTACTTGCTTGCCTGTGAGCTTTTCAAGATCCATGCGGATGCGATCTGCTTCTGTTCCACGGCGACCGATAACGATTCCTGGACGAGCAGTAAAGAGATCGATGCGAACCTTTTCACGGGTACGTTCGATTTCAATACGAGAAACACCAGCGCGCTCCATGCCCTTAGACATGAGTCGACGGATCTCGATATCTTCTTTTACATAATCCTTGTAGAGCTTCTCTGCATACCAACGAGATTTAAATTCTGTTGTGATACCTAGGCGGAAGCCATGTGGATTTACTTTTTGACCCATTACTTGGCCTCCTTCTTTTCTACTTTGGTTGCGTTCTTGTGTTTGACGGCCTTCTTTGGTCCGTTCGAGCGGTAGCCACGATCATCTGAAACAACGAGAGTGATTGTTGCGGTGCGCTTGTTGATACGGAAACCACGGCCTTGAGCACGAGGACGGAAACGCTTGAGTGTGTAACCCTCATCAACCATTGCTTCAGCAACCCAAAGTTCAGAAGCATCACGAAGTGATGGGTTCTTCTGCTTTGCATTGTTGACTGCAGAGTTGAGGAGTGTGAAGAGGTCAGCACCGATTTCTTGTGGTGCAAACTTCAAAGTTGAGAGTGCAGAGTCAGCGCGCTCACCACGAATGATGTTGACGACGCGTCGTGCCTTCTGAGGTGTGCAACGGATGCTCTTAAGAACAGCCTTTCCAACGATCGCAGAAGTAGCGTCAGTTACTGGTGTATTAGCCACGTGATGCCTTTCTGTCGTCGCCCTTGATGTGACCGCGGAATGTACGAGTTGGTGAGAACTCGCCAAGCTTGTGGCCAATCATGTTTTCTGTAACGAAAACTGGAACGTGCTTGCGACCATCGTGAACTGCGATGGTGTGTCCAATCATTGATGGAATGATCATTGAGCGACGAGACCAAGTCTTAATGACATTCTTGGTGTTCTTCGCATTTTGATCGTCCACCTTTTTCAAGAGGTGACCGTCCACGAATGGACCCTTCTTTAAACTACGAGGCATTTGTAGTCGGCTCCTAACGCTTCTTATTCGACTTACGACGGCGGACAATGAGTTGATCACTCGCCTTCTTTTTGCGAGTACGTGCTTCTGGCTTACCCCAAGGTGAGACCGGGTGGCGTCCACCAGAAGTCTTACCTTCACCACCACCGTGTGGGTGGTCGACAGGGTTCATAACAACACCGCGAACAGTTGGGCGAACACCCAACCAGCGCTTACGTCCAGCCTTGCCGTAGTTGATGTTGGATTGTTCTGCGTTTCCAACTTCACCAACGGTTGCGCGGCAACGAACGTCGACGTTACGAATTTCACCTGATGGCATACGGAGTTGTGCGTATGGGCCATCCTTAGCAACGAGTTGAACTGATGCACCAGCAGCGCGAGCAATCTTTGCTCCTCCGCCAGGGCGTAGTTCAATTGCGTGAATAACGGTACCTACTGGGATATTACGAAGTGGCAAGTTGTTGCCAGGCTTGATATCCGCTGATGGGCCGTTCTCAATCTTGTCACCCTGCATCAACTTATTTGGAGCGATGATGTAGCGCTTCTCTCCATCTGCGAAGTGCAGAAGTGCAATACGGGATGTGCGGTTTGGATCGTATTCAATGTGCGCAACAACAGCTGGAATTCCATCCTTGTCGTTACGAACGAAATCGATCAAACGGTAGGCACGCTTGTGGCCGCCACCTTGGTGACGAACAGTGATGCG
>CAINRG010000075.1 GCA_903852585.1 uncultured Actinomycetes bacterium | reverse complement strand
CAAAATTCTTACTTCTGTCAATGGTGACGCAGTTGCCTTTCCTTCAATCTCTAAAACCGCACATTCGATCTCTCGCCCAATGACCGCGCTCTCAATCATGACTTTAGAATCAAATTTCAACGCTTCGTGAACGGCTGCAATAAGCGCACCCGATTCCTTTACCTTTGTCGTTCCGCGACTTGAACCTCCGCGGGCTGGTTTTACAAATACTGGATAGGTCAGTGAAGTTGCATCGATATCTTTTTCAGATGTCACGACAATTCCGTCTGCGACGGCCAAGCCTTGTGCTGCAAATATCGGCTTTGCAAAAGATTTATCCATCGCAACCGCACTTGCAAGTACTCCAGAGCCAACATATTTCTTGCCGAGCATCTCGCAGAGCCCTTGAAAAGTGCCATCCTCCCCGTATGGGCCATGAAGAATAGGGAAAATAACATCGAGGCCTTTAAATAGCTCTTCTGCAGAGTTTTCTACTCCGCTTGTAATTTCTGGAAGCTCTCCGCCTTCAATGGAAAGCACTTGGTCCACCTTCGGTGATACCCATCGACCATCTTTTGTAATTCCAATAAGAACAGGCTCAAATCGAGTACGGTCAATTGCCTTCATAACGCCGCCAGCAGAAATGCATGAAATTTCATGTTCGCTGCTGAGGCCACCTGCAACTATTCCAACGCGAACCTTTTCTGTACCCACTCTCAAATCTCTTCTTCAAGCGGCACGGTCATCAATCGATCCAAAGCTTGGTTCGGCGTTATGTTTCCACTCACTACATCGGCAACGGCTTCAATAATTGGGACTTCAACACCAACGCGGTGAGCAAGTTCCAAAATTGCTGGAGCAGAAGCCACACCTTCCACAGTCTTAGAAACATGTGCTCGGGTTTTATCCATGGAGCCTGTGCGACCAAGAACCTCACCGAATGTTCTATTTCGCGAAAGAGCAGAACCGCAACTTGCTACAAGATCTCCCATTCCAGCAAGACCTAAGTTTGTCAGCGGATCAGCGCCGTATGCCTGACCAAATCGCGCAACTTCGCTCAGACCTCGAGTGATAATCATCGACTGTGTATTTTCACCAAGATCTAGCCCGACTGCCATACCAACAGCAAGAGCGATAACGCTCTTTGTTGCACCAGCTAATTCACACCCGACGAGGTCTTGTGATGGGTAGACGCGAAAATATGGAGTTGTGAAGAGTTTGATAATAAGTGCTGAGACAGATGGATTAACAGATGCCGCAACAGCCCCAGCTGGCTGGCGCAAAATCATTTCGGCCGCCAAGTTTGGGCCAGTGATCAATCCGATATTTTCCAGAGAAGCGCCGAGCTCATTGACAACAATTTCAGTCATTCGCGAGTGCGTATCGGCTTCGATGCCCTTGAGCGTACTGATGATCGGCTTATCAACCGGGAATGTACTTTTCCACACGAGAAGATTTTCGCGAAGACTCTGAGCGGGAATTGCAAGAACGAGGGCATCAGCAAATGAGAATGCTTCGCTCACATCGTTTGTTGCGCGAATAGTGGATGGAAGTTGCGCACCTGGCAAAAATGTGTGATTTGTATGGTCACTATTGATTTCATGAACAACCGAAGCATTTCTGCCCCAAATCAAAACATCGTGACCTGCATCAGCCAAGACTTGAGCAAGGGTTGTTCCCCATGCTCCTGATCCCAGGACGCTTACGCGACTCATGTTTCTAATCGTTTCACTTTCTTGTAGTTTCCAGTACGCGGAAGGTTCGATGTATGAGGATCGAATATCTGCGCAGGTGCGTATTCTCCCCTAATTTCCTCCAGGAGACGAGTTATCGCAGACATCACGTACTCCGTTGCCTCTTTAAGCGCTTCAGGGTCATCTTCCTTGCCTTTCCAGCGTGAAAATTCGAGAGGAGCGCCGGCTCGTACTGAGACCTTTGTGCGCCTCCAAAAGCGCGGGAGTTTTCCATATCGTGGCAAAACTTGCTGCGCGCCAAATTGGGCACACGGGACTACGGGAACTTGAGTCAGGATGGCAAGACGGGCAATCCCGGTTTTTGCCCGCATCGGCCAAAAATTTTCATCGCGCGTCAACGTTCCTTCCGGGTAAACGCCCAGGCAATGACCTGCCTCAAGAAATGCAATCGCGTGTTGCAAAGCAAAGCGCGCATTCTCTGTTTCGCGTTCTACGGGAATCTGTCCAGACCCGGCAATAATCTTTCCAATCACGGGAACTTTGAAAACCGATGCCTTTCCAAGAAAGCGAGGAGCTCGCCCGTTTTGATAAAGAAATTGTGCAAAGACCAAAGGGTCTGCATATGAGATGTGATTGCAGACAACAATGACAGGACCAGACTGGGGAATATTTTCTACTCCTCGCCAATCACGTTTTGTGATGAGAGAGAGAATCGGGATGAGGACACTGGCGCCGAATCGGAAGTATCCGTTTGTTCCGAGCGGCCTGCCGCGTGGAGGCTCGTAGGTAATCTCGCTCATGGATTTAGCCTAATGAAAAAAGAAAAAGAGGGAACCATTTCTGGCTCCCTCTTTTGAGAATTTATTAAGAATGAAACTATTAGCGCTTCTTAGCTGCCTTCTTGACAACCTTCTTAACAACCTTCTTAACAGCCTTCTTTGCTGCTGGCTTCTTAGCTGCCTTCTTGACAACCTTTTTCGCAGCAGGCTTCTTAGCAGCAGCTTTAGCAACAGGCTTAGCTGGAACAACCTTTACAGGAGGCTTTGGAGCAGCTTCAAGCTTACGAGCGCCTGAGATAACTTCCTTGAGAGCCTTTGCAGGAAGGAAACGAACCTTCTTGCTTGCCTTGATCTGGATTGTTTCACCTGTGAATGGGTTGCGGCCCTTACGTGCAGCGCGGTCAACCTTCTTGAACTTACCGAAATCATTGATCATGACATCTTCGCCCTTAGAAATGTTACGGACGATGCTGTCGAAAACGATATCTACAGCGCGAGCTGCTTCCTTCTTTGAATCACCGAAGTGCGGCGCCAAGTAGGCGATGAACTGGGCTTTGTTCATAATATTTTCCCCTTAAATACGCGTATTTACTTACTTTGTTAAGCACTCGCCTAACGTGAGTAAAAATCTACGCATAAATAAAGGGTTTTAGCGCAGGTGACTCGGTGTGTCGCAATAAATTAAAAGTGCGCTCTTCTTAAGACTCTAAGAAAAACGCACTTTTTACGCGTAAATTATTTAAAAAAACTCTCAATCTCTCATAGAGAGTTTCAATTTAAGAACGAGCCGGAAGAGTTTGCGGTTTAAATGATGGTCGCTTTTCCTCAAATGCATCAACATCGGCGATGTTTTTGAGCGTCAAACCGATGTCATCAAGGCCTTCCATTAAACGCCAGCGGGTGTAATCATCGATTTCAAATCCAATGACCTCATCGGCAAAACGGACGTTCTTTGCATCCAAATCTACGCTGACTTCAAGAGAAGGGTTTACTTCAACAGCAGCCCACAACACTTCGATTTTCTCTTGAGGAATGATGACAGTGAGAAGTCCAGCCTTTTGTGAGTTTCCGCGGAAAATATCTGCAAAGCGACTCGATAGAACTACTTTAAATCCGTAGTTCTGAAGAGCCCAGACAGCGTGTTCGCGAGAAGAGCCTGTGCCAAAATCAGCACCAGCAACGAGGATTGTTGCCCCCTTATGTTCTGGCTTGTTCATGACAAATTCTGGATCGTTGCGCCAAGCGCTAAAGAGGCCATCTTCAAATCCGCTCTTTGTGACACGCTTGAGGTAGACCGCAGGAATGATCTGGTCGGTATCAACATTTGTGCGGCGAAGAGGGAGAACTGTTCCGGTGTGAGAAATGAATTTTTCCATTGACCTAGACTCCTTAATTCAAATCTGCTGGTGATGAGAGCGTTCCACGAATTGCAGTCGCAGCTGCAACAAGTGGGCTTACAAGGTGAGTACGACCACCTTTTCCTTGGCGACCTTCAAAGTTTCGATTGCTTGTAGAAGCTGATCGTTCTCCAGCAGTGAGTTGATCGGGATTCATTCCCAAACACATCGAGCATCCTGCCTGACGCCATTCTGCGCCGAAATCAAGAAAGACTTTATCCAGACCTTCAGCTTCTGCTTGAAGACGCACTCGCGCAGAGCCAGGGACAACGAGCATGCGAAGCTTGGGTGCAATCTTCTGCCCCTTGAGAATTTGCGCTGCAGAGCGAAGATCTTCGATGCGCCCATTTGTGCAAGAGCCCAAGAAAACAGTGTCGATAGCTATCTCTTTAAAGGGAGTTCCTGCTGTGAGGCCCATATATTCGAGGGCTCGTTCAGCGGCGCCGCGATCTTCTACATCGGCGATATCTGCTGGGTTTGGAACCTTTCCATCCAGAGGTGCTCCTTGACCTGGGTTTGTGCCCCATGTAATAAATGGTGAAATATTCTCAGCTTTGAGCGTGATTTCATGATCAAATCGTGCATCCGCATCTGAGTTAAGAGTCTTCCAATATTCAACTGCAGCATCCCAATCAGCACCTTGGGGAGCATGAGGCTTTGATTTGAGATATTCAAATGTCTTTTCATCAGGTGCAATGAGTCCTGCACGAGCACCGGCTTCAATCGACATGTTGCAAATAGTCATACGAGCTTCCATGGAAAGTGCGCGAATCGCGCTGCCGCGGTATTCAAGAACATAGCCCTGTCCGCCACCTGTTCCAATTTGAGCGATGATCGCAAGAATGATGTCCTTGGATGTAACGCCTGGCTTAAGGGTTCCATCAACATTAATCGCCATTGTCTTTGGCTTTGATTGAGGAAGTGTCTGTGTAGCAAGAACATGCTCAACCTGAGAAGTTCCTATTCCAAATGCAAGAGCGCCAAATGCTCCGTGAGTAGAAGTATGTGAATCTCCACAGACAATTGTCATTCCAGGTTGGGTAATTCCAAGCTGTGGCCCTACAACGTGGACAATTCCTTGGTCGATATCTCCCAATGAGTGAATGCGAATACCAAATTCCTTCGCATTGTTGCGAAGTGTGTCGATCTGAAGTTTTGAGACTGGGTCTGCAATGGGCTTATCAATATTCAGTGTTGGGGTGTTGTGATCCTCAGTGGCAATCGTGAGGTCTGGGCGACGTACCTTTCGGCCTGCAAGACGTAGTCCATCGAAAGCTTGTGGGCTTGTAACTTCATGGATGAGATGAAGATCGATGTACAAAAGATCTGGTTCACCAGCTGCGCTTCGCACGACATGGTCTGCCCAGATTTTCTCGGAGAGTGTCTTACCCATTCTTCTTGCCTTTCTTCACCCAAAAGTTGCTTCTCACGGATTGAGATGGCAATATTAGAGTGTGGACAAGAAGAATAGCGGAGTCGGCGTTTTAGATAAAGCCGTAAAGATCCTTGCAACCCTAGAGAGCGGGCCACATTCCCTCTCAGAATTGGTTGCCGCAACGGGAATTGCCCGCCCAACCGCGCACCGCCTCGCCGTTGCCTTGGAATTTCATCGCCTCGTCTCCCGCGACTTGATGGGCCGTTTTGTTCTCGGTGCCCGCTCTTCGGAATTAGCCGCCGCCGCAGGAGAAGATCGCCTCCTTGCCATTGCCGCTCCTGCCCTTGGCGCCCTTCGCGATGCAAGTGGCGAGAGTGCCCAGCTCTATCGTCGACAAGGTGATCAAAGAATTTGTGTTGCTACGGCAGAACGCATGAGCGGCTTACGTGATTCTGTACCCGTTGGAACTGTTCTCTCAATGCTTGCAGGATCTGGGGCGCAAATTCTTCTTGCATGGGAAGAACCAGACAAACTTCATCGCGGGTTGATGAATGCAAAATTTAACGCCGCTTCCCTCTCTGCTGTCCGTCGTCGTGGTTGGGCGCAGTCAATTGGAGAGCGTGAGGCAGGGGTTGCATCTGTTTCGGCACCTGTTCGCGGACCAAATAACAAGATCATTGCGGCTGTGGGAATTAGTGGACCTATCGAACGCCTTGGTCGCCAACCTGGTCGACTCCATGCTGCTCAAGTTGTCGCCACTGCTGCGCGAATAACTGAATACTTAGCTCAATCAAAGTAACCTTTTTGAAAGAAGCTCGCTCCATAATCAACGCTATGGAGCGAGCTTTTTTTGTAGCCCCGAAGGGATTCGAACCCTCGTAGCTGACTTGAGAAGCCAGAGTCCTAGGCCGCTAGACGACGGGGCCCTAGTACATTTTTTATAACCTTTATGACTGTGAAAAACCTATTTCTAGGCTTATCGCTGGGGTACCAGGACTCGAACCTAGACAGGCTGAACCAGAATCAGCTGGGCTGCCAATTACCCCATACCCCAATAATTACGATTGCTCGTAATTTGGCTGGCAAAGAATACCCCGGAAGGGGCGCTCCTACTAAATCGCCTTAAATCAGTCCTTTTATGCGCGAAAGTGAACTCTCGCGGCCAAGAAGCTCCATCGATTCAAAGAGCGGTGGAGAGATATGGCTTCCAGTTACTGCGATACGCACTGCGCTAAATGCGATGCGAGGCTTAAGCCCCAACTCTTCAATAAGAGCCGACCGAAGAGCGCCTTCGATCGCGGCATGGTTCCACTCACTCAATTTTTCAAGTCGTTCGTGGGCAACCTTGAGAAGATTTTTTGATTCTGCGTCACTAACTTTTGCAAGAGAGTCAGGCTCGACTTCAAATTTTTCTACAAAGAGAAATTTCAGCATCGCAGGAATTTCAGCAAGTGTGGCAACTCGCTCTTGAATGATGGGAAGCGCCTTCTTCAAAAGAGCTATCTCATCACTGCTTCCCTTGAGGATATGTGCATCCGTGAGAAACGGAAGGGCCTTTTCAAGAAAAGCATCAGGAGTAAGTGCGCGAATTTTGTCACCGTTAATGGCTTCAAGCTTTTTCATATCAAAGCGCGCTGGACTTGAGTGAACGCGCTCGACAGTAAATAGCTCAGTCAACTCCTTCATCGTGACATCTTCACGATCCTCACCAGGAGACCAGCCAAGAAGGGCAAGATAATTACAAATTGCTTCAGGCAAGAATCCACGTTCGCGGTACCAGGCAATAGAAACTTCACCATTTCGCTTGGAGAGCTTTGCATTGTCCTGGCCCATCACAAATGGAAGGTGGGCAAAGAGTGGGTACTCATTTTCGGAGAGACCCATCGCTTGATAGACGCGAATCTGGCGCGGAGTAGATGAGAGAAGATCCTCTCCTCGTAGAACATGAGTCACCTTCATCATCACATCATCGACGGCAACGGCAAGGGTATAAAGCGGTGAACCATCGGCACGAACTAATACAAAGTCTGGAACAAAGTTATGGTCGAATGTCACTTCGCCGCGAATGAGGTCGGTAAAAGTTGTCGAACCTTCTGGCATGCGCATACGAACGACAGGCTTTCGTCCTTCGGCGAGAAAACTTGCAACTTGCTCTTCAGTCAAGCTTCGGCAATGGCCGTTATACCCAGGAGCAACATTTGCTTTTCGCTGAGCTTCCCGAACCGCCTCAAGTTCTTCGGCGCTGCAATAACAATGATAAGCAAAACCATCTGAAAGAAATTTTGCGGCCCACTCGGCATAGATATCTAAACGTTGGGATTGAAGGTAAGGCCCGTGTGCTCCTCCGACCTCTGGACCCTCGTCCCAAGTAAGACCAAGCCATTTGAGGGTATCGATTGCGGCTTGAATATATTCATCGGTAACTCGTTCGCGATCGGTATCTTCGATGCGAAAAATAAAAGTTCCGCCCGTGTGCCTTGCGTAGGCCCAGTCAAAGAGCGCGGTACGAATATTTCCAACATGCAGATCACCTGTTGGTGATGGTGCGAAACGAACGCGTACGGGGCGATTTTCTATCTGACTATTTGGCACGAGAGCTGACCTTATTCGTTAATGTGCCGATTCCCTCGATAGAAAGAGAAACCTGCGCACCTTCTGGCATGGGACCGATTCCGGATGGAGTTCCCGTAATGATGACATCTCCTGGAAGAAGAGTCATCACTGATGAAACAAAGTTAATGATGCGTGGGACGCTGAAAATCATTTTATCCAAGGTAGAGGATTGCTTTACTTGCCCATTAACGAGCGCTTCAATTTTTTGATTTCCCGGAGTGAAATCTGTTTCAATCCAAGGCCCAAGCGGACAAAATGTATCGAATCCCTTTGCGCGGCTCCATTGTCCATCTTTTGTTTGAAGGTCTCGGGCTGTTACATCGTTGGCAATTGTGTAGCCAAAAATGACGTCATTCACGCGCTCTTCCGGAACATCCTTGCAAATTCGAGAAATCACGATAGCGAGTTCAACTTCATGATCAACGCGTTCAGACATTCGAGGCCATTGAATGATGTCATCAGGTCCGATAACAGATGTATTTGGTTTGAGAAAAATGATGGGCTCTTCAGGAACAGCAGAATTCATCTCTGCAGCATGATCGGCATAATTTTTTCCCACACAAACAACTTTGCTTCGAGGAAGGACCGGTGCCAAAAGACGCACTTCAGAGAGGGAGATCTTGCTTTCACTCGGCACGATGCCGCCAAAAAGTGGATCACCTTTGAGGACCAAAATTTGATCGCTCTCGTTTATTACTCCGTAATGTGGGTCGGTACCAAAACCGGCATCCTGCATGGCGGAAAATCGAACGATACGCATGGAGGCAGTCTATCCGCTCTTACAGGTGCGATTCGTGTGCAGAATCTTCAGTGATGCGGACCGCAAGAACCGTTCCAATGCGATGGCGACGACCAACAGGTCGCTCTGCAGTAAATTTCCATCCCCCGATTGTGATGGAGCTTCCTGGAATCGGGACGCGTCCTAAAACCTTGGCAATAAGGCCGCCAAGGGAGTCAACATCTTCGCGCTCTTCTTCGGCAATCTTTGCACTAGCCAACTCTTCAAAATCCTCAATATGCAGACGTGCGGAAACGCGAACAGTATTTTCATCTAGCCATTCAGCTTCAGCGTCTTCATTGTCGTATTCATCGGCAATCTCGCCAACAATTTCTTCGATGATATCTTCAATGGTGATCAGGCCCGCTGTACCGCCATACTCATCAATGACAACAGCCATATGGATCTGGTCGCGCTGCATCTCTTTCAAAAGCTCGGCAGCAGTTTTTGTCTCCGGAATAAATGTGGCACTTCGAACAATCTCTACAACATTTTCTGAATTTTCGGCTTCACGCTTTTCATGAACGCGACGGGCTAAATCTTTTACATAGGCAATTCCAATGACATTATCGAGGTTTTCATCGATAACAGGAATACGTGTAAATCCTGATCGAAGCGCCAAGGAGAGTCCTTGGCGAAGTGTCTTATTTCCTTCGATATAAACCATATCCGTGCGCGGGACCATCAATTCGCGGACAAGGGTTTCTCCCAGGTCGAATACTGAATGAATCATCTCTCGCTCTGACTCTTCAACAAGCCCGCTTTCACTCGCCTGGTCCACAAGATCGCGAAGTTCAGCTTCCGATGTAAACGGACCCTGCTTGAATCCTCGCCCAGGAGTCAGTGCATTTCCTATTGCGATGAGAATTCTGGTCAATGGGCCCAAAGTTCGAGCAAGAAAAATTGCTACAAATGTTGCAGAAGGTGCCCACTTAAGTGCGTGTTGCTTTCCAAGTGTTCGGGGACCAACGCCGACAACAACATAAGAGAGAACAACCATGACGAGGATGACAAGAGCCATACGTACTGCAAGGTTTCCATCGCGAGTCAAAATGGCTTGTGCAACAAAGACGGTCGCAGATAATTCGCAGGCCTTACGAACAAGAAGCATCACATTTGTATATCTAGCAGGTTGAGCCAGAATTTTTGATAGTCGCTGTGCCAGCTTCGGCTTTCGATCTCCTAAATCCTCTACCCAGACTCGCGAGATTGAATTGAGAGCTGATTCGCTACCTGCAAGAAAACCTGCGAAAAAAAGAAGTGCGATGACGAGAAGTATTCCAAGAAGGCTCATTACAAAGATGCCTTCCATTCCATCAAACATTCATCTTGTAAAGAAAACATCGCAGTTTCCTCTTCTTTCTCGGCATGATCAAAACCAAGGCAATGCAATACGCCATGGACTGTAAGAAGTGCCAGTTCGGCATCAAGTCCATCTTTTGCCTGCTTTCGAGCAAATTCAGGGCAGAGCACGATATCGCCAATGATTCCTGGCCCATCTGCTGCTGAATGGGGCTTCATCTCATCCATGGGAAATGAGAGAACATCGGTTGGGCCAGGTAAATCCATCCATTGAATATGAAGTTCTTCAATCCGTTCTTCATCAACAAGAGTGATAGAGAGATCTGAATCAGGATGAATTCCCATTTTTCCCATCGCAAAAGCTGCCACAGAGACTATGGCCGCTTCATCGCAGGTGGATTTAGATTCGTTTAAGAGTTCTATGCCCATTAGTTCCGGCTCCCTTTTCATCCCAGTTGCCGTATGCAGTGACGATATCGCCCACAAGTCGATTTCGAACAACATCCTCAGCGTTGAGATGCAAGAAGCAGATGTCATCTACTCCCTCAAGAATATCTTGAACGATTTTTAAACCCGATTGTGTTCCGTGGGGAAGGTCTACTTGAGTCACATCACCAGTGATAACCATCTTGGAACCAAAACCCAAACGCGTCAGAAACATCTTCATTTGTTCGGCTGAAGTATTTTGAGCTTCATCCAAAATAACGAATGCATCATTGAGTGTCCGACCTCGCATATAGGCAAGTGGAGCAATTTCGATAATTCCAGATGCCATCAACCGCGGAATTGAATCTTGATCAATCATGTCATGGAGGGCATCAAATAATGGACGAAGGTAGGGATCAATCTTCTCTTGCAAAGTGCCGGGTAAAAACCCCAGCCTCTCCCCTGCTTCAACTGCAGGACGGGTCAAGATAATTCGATTTACTTCTTTTGCCTGAAGCGCTTGAATCGCCTTTGCCATTGCAAGATAAGTCTTTCCGGTACCAGCAGGACCCAGTCCAAATGTAATGGTGTTCTCTGCAATCGCCTCGACGTATTTTTTTTGATTTGCTGTCTTTGGGCGAATGGTCTTTCCGCGGTTACTCAAAATATTGAGTGATAAGACTTCAGCCGGATGATCTGCAGGGGTTCGAGAGACCATTGAGAGTGATTGGTGAACTGCATCTGATGTCAGCGATTGCCCTGAACGAAGGATGACAAGAAGTTGCGAAATCAAACTTTCAAATTTTGTCGATTGCTCAGGATCGCCTTTGACAAATATTTCGTTGCCGCGAACGGTAATTGTGATGAGTGGAAATGCCGCCTCAATCGAGCGAATGTACGCGTCTTGTGGCCCAACGAGTGCAACCATAGGAATGGCTGCTGGGACGGTAATCAGTGCGGGGTGATCCATATGCCTGAAATACTAGCTGAATTGTGAATCTAGCCGGGAGGCCAGCCGAGCGCTCGGCCGCCAAGTAGGTGAAGATGAGCGTGGAATACAGTCTGTCCGGCACTTTCACCCGTGTTAAACGCAAGGCGATAACCATCGAGTTCACGTTCTTTGGCGATCTGATCTGCAACGCTGACAATTTCAGCCAGAAGTCCCGGAGCCTGCGCCGCTAGTTCGGCAGCGTTTTCGTGGTGCCACTTTGGGATCACTAAAACATGCGTTGGCGCTTGTGGCGAGATGTCGTTGAAGGCCAAAACGTTAATGCTCTCAAAAACGATATCAGCAGGAATCTCCCGAGCAACAATTTTGCAGAAGATACACATATGAAAATTCTATTCCTTACCAGCGGTGAATCAAGGTTTGAATGGCGGCAAGTGCGGCAAATCCTGCGTGGGCAGATCGAAGAACTTCCTCCCCAAGGCGAATAGATATTCCCCCGAGTTTTGCCATTTCACTTTCAGAGATACCACCCTCGGGCCCCACAAGGAGAACGATTGGTTCATTCTCCAAAAACTTAACATCACGAAGTTGATGTGATGCGCCCTCGTGCAGAACAAGCAGACTATCCCCAAATCGCTCACGAATCTGATTCGTTGTCATCGGCTGTTCAATGATCGGAAAGCGAACACGACGGGATTGCTTTGACGCGGCAATAGCAACCAGGTTCCACTTCTCGACTGAGTCATCTTTCGCTTGTGCGATAGAGCGCTCTGAAGACCAAGGAATGATTCGATGCACTCCGGCAACTGTGAGCATCTCAATGGTTTCTCGCATGCGATCAGATTTTGTTAAAGCCTGAATAACAATCAGCTCTGGAATACGCTCTTCTTGAAAGCCACGTTTTGTGACCGCCACTGAAAAAGATTTTTTGTGAATCTCTTCGACTCTTCCTTGCGCCCAACTTCCGGTGCCATCGGTTAATACAATCTCTTCTCCTACGCCAAGCCTCATCACCTTAATTGCGTGATGTGCTTCATCCCCCTCGACTTCCAAAGAGGATGAAGGAGTAATTTCAGGTACAACAAAGACTGAGAGCATTATCGGCCAAAGGCATCTTTAAAGCGGGCGAAAAATCCGTGTTCCTTCTCGTCGCGCTTATGGATGGTGACGGTTTCACTCTTTTCGCCGCGAAGTTGAGCCAATTTCTTGAGAAGCTCCTCTTCATCTTTCTTCATCTTGTGGGGTGTGGTCACATCGATGTGAACAATCAGATCACCACGTCCACCGCCGCGAAGATGGGTTACTCCCAAATTCTTGAGAGTGACAGTGGAGCCGCTTTGTGTACCAGCTTTGATGGAAACCTTTTGATCTCCGTCAAGAGTTGGGATGGTGACTTCACCACCGAGAGCGGCTGATGTAAATGGAATAGAGATTGATGCGTGCAATGTATTTCCGTCGCGAACTAAGAGCTCATCTGGGCGTTCAAGAATTTCAACATAAAGATCGCCCGCCGGACCACCGCCGGGACCAACTTCTCCTTGACCACTCATCTGAATACGGTTTCCATGTTCAACGCCAGCAGGAATCTTTACCGGAATGGAACGCTTTGCGCGGACTCGTCCATCTCCAGCACATTCACCACAAGGTTGGGCGATGACAGTTCCGTATGCCTGACAATTATTGCAAGGACGGCTTGTCATTACTTGACCGATAAAGGAACGCGTTACTTGCTGAACTTCACCTCGGCCTTTACAGACTAAACAGGTTGTTGGTTTTGCTCCATGTGCACAGCCATTTCCGCCACAGACTTCACAGAGAACGGCAGTCTCAACGCTAATTTCCCTTTCCGTACCAAAACAGGCTTCTTCGAGTGAGACTTCAATACGCAATAGCGCATCCTGTCCGGCGCGATGCCGAGGGCGCGGCCCACGACTTCCTCCGCCACCAAAGAATGCATCCATGATGTCGCCGAAGCCAAAGTTTTGCCCGTTAAAGCCGCCGCCTTGCGAGAATGGATCTCCACCTAAATCAAAGCGTTGGCGCTTATCAGGATCACTCAGAACTTCGTAGGCAGTTGTGATGTCCTTGAACTTCTCTTGATGCTCCGGATCTGGATTTACATCTGGATGATATTCGCGGGCTAATTTTCTATATGCCTTCTTTATCTCGTCAAAGGATGCGTCACGATCGACGCCCAAAACACTGTAATGATCCGCCATTACTTTCCTTCCGAAATGAAACG
Source organism: uncultured Actinomycetes bacterium (assembly GCA_903852585.1). Lineage (GTDB taxonomy): Bacteria > Actinomycetota > Actinomycetes > Nanopelagicales > Nanopelagicaceae > PALSA-747. Next base: position 16,109 of record CAINRG010000075.1, on the reverse strand, counting down.
ACCGACATAACGGGCAACGGCGTGGACTGCAGCCATAGAACCTGCATAATCCATGCGAGTAGGTCCAAGAATTCCTATCGCGCCTTGACCATATCCCATGCTGACTGAAGATGTAGCGGAAAGTCCTTGATCGGGTTGTTCTTCTCCGATTTTTACGTTGAGAAAGCCTTCAGCATTGGAAAGAAGCTTGAGGAGAATTACTTGTTCCTCCAAAGATTCGAGAATGGGATGAAGAGCTGATGCGCTGTCATGAATGGAAAGGGCAAGATTGGCAGTCCCTGCAACAACAACTCGATCTTGATGTGGCATGCGAATCATTGCAACCTGATTTGTGAGTTGAGCGAGCAATCGCGCAGTTCGTTGAAGCAGCTCATCCATATCATCTGAATTTGCAAGAAAATTTTCAATTGCACGCCGTTCTGGCGTGGAGAGTGGCTTAACCTCTTCAATTTTATCTACAAAGAGCCGATAGCCATTATTTGTTGGGATACGTCCTGCGCTTGTGTGGGGTTGTGTAATCAAACCTTGCTCTTCAAGAGCGGCCATGTCGTTTCGAATGGTTGCTGGGGAAACACCAAGTTGGTGGCGCGCAGCAATCACCTTGGAGCCGACCGGCTCTTCTGTGTTCACATATTCCTCAACGATTGCTCGGAGGACTTCGAGTTGGCGCTCTTGCATAGTCATCTCAGTTTATCTCACAGGGATGAAACGATTCGATCAGCCAAGAGGCGACCGCTCTGCGTGAGGCTTACGACACCGCTCTCCCAGTGTTCGCGCGAGAGATGGCCATCGGCGAGATAGGGCTCAAGTTTCATAATCTGCTCAACAGATAAGGAGCTTCGATCTATTCCCTTAGGAAGGCGAATATTGAGAAGAAGGCGTTCTTCTTCCCTTTGTTCTGCAGAGAGAATCTCGCTCTCATGGGTTGGATCACCTGTTTCGAGTAATTTATCTTTGTATGTTCCCGGGTGCTTTACATTCCACCATCGGCGTCCGTCTATATGCGAATGCGCGCCAGGACCTGCTCCCCACCAATTTTCACCATACCAATAAAGAAGATTGTGCTGACATTGCGAGCCTGGCTTACTCCAGTTGCTCAGCTCATACCATTCCATTCCTGCAGCATGAAATTTGTTATCAGCAAGAATATATTTATCAGCAGTTTCATCATCATCGGGCATCACAATCTCACCGCGTTTTACACGAGCTGCAAGTTTTGTTCCTTCCTCAACAATGAGCGCGTAAGCAGAGATATGTGTGACAGGAAGTACGAGAGCTGCATCGAGGGAGCGCTCCCAATCTTGCATCGACTCTCCGGGAGTTCCATAAATCAGATCAACACTCACTTCATCAAATCCAGCAGCTCTGGCTGCAAGAACAGCCTTCTCAACATTTGCTGGATTGTGAGTTCTATCCAGAACAGCAAGAACATGAGGCACAGCAGATTGCATTCCCATCGAAATTCGATTAAATCCAACAGAGCGCAATTGAGAGAGAAGATCGGGGGTCACTGTGTCAGGGTTTGCTTCGATTGTGATTTCACATGTATCTGTAAGTGTGTAGTTTTTCCTAATAGCGTCAAGTACTCGACCTAAATCAGACGGTTGCATCAAGGTTGGGGTTCCTCCCCCAAAAAATATTGTTGGTACAAACTTTGCCGCAGACACTGCTGCAGATTTTTCGATCTCTTTCACGAGCAAACCGATGTAATCATGAGAGATGACTTCAAGTGAAGATTGAATCTGAAGTTCGGCCGGAGTGTATGTATTGAAATCACAATATCCGCAACGCTTGACGCAATACGGGATATGGATATAGAACGCGAGATGATCTGCGCGCGGCTCCATAATTACTTCTTCTTATCCTTGTCGTCGGCTTTTTCTTCTCCGGTCGATAACGCTGCGATAAACGCCTCTTGTGGAACTTCAACACGTCCCACCATTTTCATGCGCTTCTTTCCTTCTTTTTGCTTTTCAAGAAGTTTGCGCTTACGAGAGATATCGCCGCCATAGCACTTGGCCAAAACATCTTTTCGAATGGCTCGGATTGTTTCGCGGGCGATAATTTTTCCGCCGATGGCAGCCTGAATTGGAACTTCAAATTGTTGGCGCGGGATCAATTCGCGAAGTTTGACGGTCATTGCCATTCCATACGCGTATGCCTTATCTCGGTGAACAATCGCGCTAAATGCATCTACTTTCTCACTTTGAAGCAAGATATCTACCTTGACGAGGTCTCCTGCTTCTTCTCCGATTGGTTCGTAGTCAAGAGAGGCGTAACCGCGCGTGCGAGACTTCAATTGATCAAAGAAATCAAAGACAATTTCAGCAAGTGGAAGCGTGTAACGAATTTCAACTCGATCTTCGGAGAGATAGTCCATGCCAAGAAGCGTTCCCCGGCGTTGCTGACATAACTCCATGATTGTTCCAATAAATTCTGATGGAGCAAGGACCGTTGCGCGAACAATTGGCTCCTTAACTTCCATGATCTTTCCTTCAGGAAATTCGCTTGGATTTGTTACGACAAGCTCTTTTCCATCGCCATCGGTGACTGAATAGATTACGGATGGGGCTGTTGAAATGAGTGTGAGGCCAGCTTCGCGCTCAAGTCGTTCACGAACAATTTCCATATGAAGTAGCCCGAGGAATCCACAACGAAATCCAAATCCAAGTGCTGCAGATGATTCTGGTTCGTATACAAGAGCGGCATCGTTAAGTTGCAATTTATCCAGGGCCTCACGCAAAACAGGATAATCAGCGCCATCAAGTGGGAATAGTCCCGAGTACACCATGGGACGCGGATCTTTATACCCAGAAAGTTGATCCTTGGCAGGTCGCACATATGTTGTCACAGTGTCGCCCACACGAGATTGGCGCACATCTTTCACGCCTGTAATGAGATAACCCACTTCACCAACTCCAAGCCCCTTGCTCGGAACAGGTTCAGGAGAAATCACACCTACTTCAAGCATCTCGTGGCGAACGCCAGTAGACATCATTTGAATTTGATCGCGAGTGGAGAGGTGGCCATCAACTACGCGCACATATGTAACAACGCCGCGATATGAATCGTAAACCGAGTCAAAAATCAATGCACGAGCCGGTGCATCAGGATTTCCGATAGGTGCTGGGATTTGCTTCACAATTTCGTTGAGCAATTCCTCAACACCGGCTCCAGTTTTTCCAGAAACTCGGAGGCAATCTTCTGGTTGGCAGCCAATGAGCTTTGCCAATTCTTCAGCAAACTTTTCAGGTTGCGCAGCAGGAAGGTCAATCTTGTTGAGGACGGGAATGATGGTGAGGTTGTTCTCCATTGCAAGATAAAGATTTGCAAGAGTTTGTGCTTCGATGCCTTGTGCGCAATCGACGAGCAAAACAGCACCTTCGCATGCTGCAAGAGAGCGAGAGACTTCGTAAGTAAAATCTACGTGGCCCGGTGTGTCGATCATATTCAGGATGTATTCCTGATTGTCGTAGCCAGAACGCCAAGGAAGACGAACGGCCTGAGATTTAATAGTGATTCCACGTTCGCGTTCGATATCCATTCGATCGAGATATTGTGCGCGCATATTTCGCGACTCGACAACCTCAGTTATCTGAAGCATGCGATCAGCGAGTGTGGACTTGCCGTGATCGATATGAGCAATGATGCAAAAATTACGAATCTGCGCAGGGTTTGTCAGAGACGGCTGCGGAGCCTTCGAGAGTTCAATCGCAGGCATTTATCCCCGAGCCAATCGAATGATAGAAAAAAGAAGTGTCAGGAAGCGAAATTACTTAGCAGCTTTGTTGGCTGCTTTAGCCATTGCTGACTTCTTGTTCGCTGCATTGTTTGAGTGAAGAACACCCTTCGAAACTGCTTCATCCAACTTCTTTGATGCAGCTACGAGTTCAACGTTGATCTTTGAAGAATCACCAGTCGCGATTGCATCGCGGAAACGGCGGATCGAAGTCTTGATGGCAGAACGCTCACCCTTGTTACGTGCCTGAGCCTTGTTGTTGGTACGAATACGCTTGATCTGCGACTTGATATTTGCCACTTAGTGAATCCCCTTAAAAACCGTATAAAGCGAAAGTTGAACGCCGAAGGTTATCAGCCAAGCGGGAGCACCCTCAAATTGAGGCTGAATGTGAGCGTGAAATCGAAAGGACAGTCCTCTCGAGAGCGTAAATAGGGTCAGCCGACGCCCCCTTAATATCGCTATCGCAGTCAGCCAAGGCAATAACTGCCGCGCTGAGGGAATTGGGATTCCAACCAGAAAGCTGGCGACGAGCCTTATCGATCTGCCACGGTGGAAGACCTAGAGAGGATGCGGCCTGAAAAGAATTTGCGTTTCGAGGAAGTGAGGAGACCTTTGCCATTGTTCGAATCGAAGAGGCTAGGGCCGAAACGATGAGAACCGGATCAACCCCCGTAGCAAGAGCCTGGCGAAGTGAGATGAGAGCCGCTTCCACTTTTCCTTCGAGTACTGCATCGGCAACATCGTACCCCGTTGTTTCAATGCGACCTTGTTGAAACTTTTCTACATCTTTCTCATCAATAGTTTTACTTGCCTCAACATCGGCCGCTAGTTGTGAGCATGCACCTGCGAGTTCTCGCATATCGCTGCCGAGCGCATCAACAAGTGCCTGAATCGCACCTTGTGAAACTTTTCGACCATGTCGAGTGAATTCATTTTTAACAAATTCTGCCTTGTCGCCATCCTTTTTAATCGCATCGGCAGAAACAATGAGCGGGTTTGCCTTCTTCACTTTATCCAGAAGAGCTTTCCCTTTCACGCCACCTTTATGCCATAAGACAAGATGAACTCCCTCGTCAGAGTTCTCAAGATAGGAGGATATTTCCTCAGATTCTTCCTGGGTCAATTCCTGAATTTCTCGAATCACAACAACGCGAGCATCTCCAAAAAGCGAGGGTGCAAGCGCATCTGTAATAACTCCCAGTTCGATTTCATTGGAATCAAGTTGGGTGACAACGGCGCCTGTGGCACGAGAGAGGATCTCTGAAATTGCGCGGTCGGCAAGAACTGATTCTGCGCCTTGAATCAGTGTGAGAGCCATATCGGAATCCTACTTACCTTGAACGTAGGTGACATACCCCGAGTACCAATTAGTGGCAAAGATTGATTGGGCGGCGGCAAGGCTGATCTTTCCCGCGCAAACCATCAGGTGCATCTTGAGTTCAAGCTGATCCTTCTTTCGCGCTAAATCCCACAGCTCTGGCCAAAGATTCTTTGGGCTCGTTGGAGATCCTCCTACTGCGAGCGGTATCAGGTGATCCTCTTCAAAGAGCTTCATATCTGTAGAGCCATATCTGGAATAACTTCCAGAAAGTTGTTTGAACTTGAGCGCATTCGTGTAGCTCACTGGTGGTCGAACGGTCTTTGTATAACCCACAACACAGATTGTGGAGCCGATATTTTTCTGTGTGACGACTGGATCGATTGCCCCTGGGGTAAGCGCGCGAATGGGGAGTGTAAAAGAGGCTGCATCTGCGCCAAATGGAAGAAGCACAAGAAGTGAAATCAGAAGAATGCGACGCATGTGAAAAGAATAGTGCGCCTAGCTTCAATTTAAAGATATTGCAGATTTTCGATGAGTATGAACTGACCGGTCTGCATCGAATTCAAGGGCGCCATCCAGATCTGTTCGAAAAACCTTAACTCCCCTATCTTTGAGAGAAGCGAGCGTTGATGGGGCGGGATGGCCGTATGTGTTCGCCTTTCCAACACTGATGAATGCAACAGTGGGATGAAGTGCATCAAGTAAGGGTAGATATTGATAGGCAGATCCGTGGTGAGAAATTTTCATGATATCAACGTTGTGAATCTTCCCTGATGAAAGTATCTCCTCTTGAGCAGGTGGTTCTACATCACCGGCGGTGAAGAACGTGATTCCAGCTATATTCATCATCAGCGAAATGCTCGTGTTGTTTATTGCCGATCCATCGCCAGGCATAACGTCAAATGATGCGTTGGGATCTTTTGGCCACAGAACTTGAATATCAATCTGCCCGATAGGTGCTTGAAAGGAGAGGTGTTGGCCCTGGAGCGCAGTTCTCCACACCTGACCTACTTTTCGATTCTTTATTGCACCATCAAGTCCTCCGTAGTGATCGGCGTGGTTATGGGTGATCACAAGAAGAGGAATGGAATATATATGAAGAGATTTCAAGCAAGAGTCCATCAGCGCTGAATCAGGCCCGGTATCAATCACAATCCCCTGATTCTCACCGAGATTGATCACTTCCGCATCTCCCTGTCCAACATCACAATTGACGATGCGCCAATTTGAATTTGGCCACGATGTGGATTGAAAAAGGAAAAAACCACTTGCAATTCCTATTAGGGCAAGAAGAACTCGCCACATTTTTCTCATGAGAATAAAGAGAAGAACTACAGCAATCCCAGCCCCAAGAAAGCTTGAGGGAAGTACAACGAGTGGAAGAGAGGATGCTTCGCGGGCGACAAAGGCGATCCAACTCGCGAATGGAAGAACAGCGGCAAGAATGAGGAAAGTAGCGCCAGGAAATACAGGCGCGATGAGGGCGGCGACAAATCCGGCGACTGTAATAGGGGCTACGGCTGCAGAGACGAGCAGGTTTGCAGGAATAGAGACTAAGGAGAGTTGCCCAGAAAGTGCGACGATGATGGGTGTGCAGAAAAGTGTTGCTGCTATCGGAATCGCAATTGACTCAGGAATTTTCTCCTTTAATTTTGGAGCAAGAAGCAATATCCCAGCCGTGGCTCCCACAGATAATGCAAAACCGGGATCTATCGCTTGGAATGGATCAATCAAAATCAAAATCGTTATTGCAAGTCCAAGTGAAGGTAGGGCCGAACTCTTATCTCCACGAGCTTTTGCAATGAGTAGAGCGGCGGTCATGATGGATGCTCTCAAAACAGAGGGGCTGGGTCGCACTAAATATATAAATCCCACAAGTACAAAACTTGTGACGATGATTCGACTTTTGAGCTTTGGCAATATCCATTGCATCAGCCATAAGATAAATCCAGAAATAATTGCAAAATTTTCGCCGCTGACTGCAGTTAAGTGTGTCAATCCCGATCTGCGCATCTCGGTTACGAAAGCCGGTGATTCCAAAGTTGTGTCGCCCAGTACAAGCCCCGGTATGAGCGCTGCGCCAGTTCCAGAAATTCGCGAGGCTTCTTCTCTGAAATGTGTGCGAATGGATGAGGTCACTCGCCCCAAAGGGCCCGAGTCGTGAAGAAGAGTGAAACTCCCTCTCTCAACAAAGAGGGCAGCAACCGATTTCTCCTGAGTGGCGAAAATTGTCCCCGAAGAGTGAATGACGCAGCCAGGAGCAAAATTTACATGCGAGTGGGTAGTAATGCGGATTGGAAGTCGCACCTCTCCCCCATTGATGCGAATCGACGTTACCAAAAAAGATGTGGATGGTGCGCGAAGAGTCGATCCAACAACTTTTGCGCTCCCAAGTTTTGGATCACTTTTTACTTCTGCAATCAGATCTACAGGCTGCTTCGATTCCATCAATGGACGAAGTGCATTATGCGAGAGCGCAAGTTGGTGCAATCCAATATTGAATGAGCCCACAAGGGTTGCAATCAATAGAAAGTGACCAAATTTTCTTCCAATTACAAAGAAGAGTGGCAGGGAAAGTAAGAGCCAATAGGAGTGGAGAAGTCCTGTCGTTGCAGCCCCAATCCACAGAGCAAGGCCTACTGATAGAAGTTTGAGATCAGCCTCTTCCTTCACAACCGAAGCTGGGATTTAATCGCGTTAAATTTTGATGCACCTAATCCAGATGCCTTCTTAAAGTCATCAACAACTGTGAAATTCCCATTTGCCTTTCGGTAGGAAATTACCTTTGCAGCCGTAACAGGCCCAATTCCCTTGAGAACCTGAAGCTGAATGAGAGTCGCTGAATTGATGTGCACAATGGTTTTACTATTCTTTGCTAATTTTGAAGAACCATTTTTCGCTGAAGAAGTTACAACATGTGGGGCACCAACAACGATTTGTGCGCCATCACTGATTATTTCTGCAAGATTTATATCCGTAAGCGCAACCCCCTTCAGTCCACCGCCGGCAGCCTTTATCGCATCGATTGCACGTGAGCCTTGTGGAAGGGTGTAAACGCCTGGGCGCTTCACCTTTCCCGCTACATCAACAACAACAGTTGCTGCAAGCGATGGCGCGATAGTTGGTGCGGTCATGGACGGCAATGTGACAGAAGGCTTTGGGCTTGAGGCTCTGCCTTGAGAGAGTGTGACAAAAAGTGAACCGATGGCGACCGAAGAGGCGAGCACGATATAGATTGCTCGTTTTTGAAGATCGCTAAATTGTGGAATTTCAAACATCGGAGCAGAGTAGAGAACTCGCTCCAGATAAGATCTTACCTATCCTTGAAACTGTTAATTAAATAACGATGTTAACAAGTTTTGGCGCTCGAACGATTGACTTCTTAATTGCTGCACCAGAAAGTGCGGCCTTCATCTTTTCGTTCTCCATACCAAGCTTTTCAAGCTCTGCATCAGAAGTGTTCGGCGAGATTTCGATGCGGTCAACAATTTTTCCATTGACCTGCAAAATTGCTGTGACTGAATCCGCTTCTAGAAGAGCTGCATCGACGGCTGGCCAACCAGCGAGTGCAACGGCAGGTTTGTGACCAAGACGTTCCCACATCTCCTCGGATGTGTAGGGAGCCATCAAGGACAATGAGATTGCAATTGCTTCTGCCGCTTCGCGAACAGCAGGATCGGCTGCACCGCAACCTGAGTCAATGGCCTTTCGCGTGTGATTAACAAGTTCCATGATGCGGGCAACTGCAACGTTAAAACGGAATGTTTCCACCGCGTACCCAATATCGTGGAGCGCCTTATGAGTGATCTTGCGCATGGAGATCTCGCCTGTAGAAAAATCAACACCCGGTGCGCTTGTGATATCACAAGATATACGCCATGCGCGATTGAGGAATTTCACTGATGCAGACGGTGAAACATCAGCCCAGTCAATGTCATCTTCGGGAGGGCCAGCAAAAATCATCGAAAGGCGAATTGCGTCAACGCCATGTTGATCAAGTTCTTCTGAAAGTTTGACAAGATTTCCGCGGCTCTTAGACATCGCAGATCCATCCATCAAAACCATGCCCTGATTGAGCAAGCGAGTAAATGGTTCCGTGAATTTCACATGGCCAAGGTCAAAGAGAACTTTTGTGAAAAAACGAGAGTAAAGAAGATGCAAAATTGCGTGGGTGACGCCACCGACATATTGATCAACTGGCATCCATTCATCAATCTTCTTAGGATCAAATGCCGCAGTTGCATCGTTTGGATCGATATAGCGAAGGAAATACCATGATGAATCTACAAATGTGTCCATCGTGTCAGAATCGCGCTGAGCATCGCCGCCGCACTTTGGACAGTGAACATTGACCCAATCAGTTGCTGAACCCAGAGGAGATGTGCCCTTGGGCTTAAGGTCTAGGCCCTTTGCGCTTGGAAGTTCGACTGGCAATTGATCTTGAGGAACTGGGACCTCACCGCATGTAGGGCAATGAATAATCGGAATCGGTGTTCCCCAGAAACGTTGGCGAGAGATCAGCCAATCGCGAAGGCGATAATTCTTAGCAAGTTTTCCAAGTTTCTTTTCGGAAAGTTCAGCAATCACCTGAGAGATTGCTTCTTCTTTATTAAGTCCGTTGAGGGAGCCAGAGTTCACCATCGCCCCATCCCCAGAAGTAGCAATGCCAGTGATGCTCGGATCTTCTTCGCCTGTGTCAACAACAACGCGAACATCAAGTTTCATAGCGCGAGCAAAATCCAGATCTCGTTGATCGTGAGCAGGAACAGCCATGATTGCGCCCGTTCCATAATCTGCAAGAACATAATCAGAAGCCCAGATAGGAAGCTTCTCCCCGTTAACTGGGTTTATTGCATACCGTTCTAGGAAAATACCGCTCTTTTTACGATCAGTGGCAAGGCGGTCAATATCTGACGCGGCCTTTACTTCTTCAAGATACGACTTAAATTCTTTCTCAACTGAAGTTCCCGCAGATAGTTCGGCGGCAAGTTCAGAGTCAACTGCAACAACCATAAATGTTGCGCCATACAAAGTGTCTGGTCGAGTGGTGTAAATCGCGATGGGATCCTTGCGGCCCTCAATTTCAAAGAGAACTTCAGCGCCGGTAGAACGTCCAATCCAGTTTCTTTGCATCTGGAGAACTTTTTCTGGCCACTTTCCTTCAAGTTGATCCATATCGTCCAAAAGGCGATCTGCATAATCTGTGATTTTGAAATACCACTGCGATAGCTTCTTCTTTGTTACTGCGGTATCGCAGCGCTCGCAAAGGCCGCCGACAACCTGCTCGTTTGCAAGAACTGTTTGGCAATTTGGGCACCAGTTGACCGGGGAAAGCTTTTTGTATGCCAAGCCCTTTTTATACATCTCCAAGAAAATCCATTGATTCCATTTGTAATATTCTGGATCGCTGGTGTGAAGAACGCGGTCCCAGTCGAAAGAACATGCATAGCGACGCATAGAAGCTTTTTGGACAGCAATATTTTCATATGTCCATTCGCGAGGATCGCTTCCGCGCTTTATCGCTGCATTTTCTGCAGGAAGACCAAATGAATCCCACCCAATAGGGTGCATGACGTTGAAACCTTTTTGCGCCCAATAACGAGCAATCACATCTCCCATTGCGTAAGCCTCGGCGTGACCCATATGTAGGTCCCCAGACGGATACGGAAACATATCGAGAACATATTTTTTAGGGCGAGGATCATCTGGCAACCCTGAACGAAAGGGCGCTAATTTGTCCCAGACCGGCAGCCACTTTTCTTGGACACCCTGGATGTCATACGCCTCATGCATGAGCGGAATTCTCCCATGCCACGCCAGTGAGTTCTTCACTTACATTCCAGAGGTTTGAAGCAAGAGTTTGGTCATATGCCATCGCTTTTCCATGCACAACCATCGGTGTTCCTCGCATTTGAGCCCACTTTCGCGGACCGTAATACGTGGCTCCTTTAATTCCTGGCATCGAAGCGGCGTACAACATTGGAAGTGCCCCGTCATGCGCTGATTGCCCAATTGCATCGGTCATAAGCCCCATCCAACGTTCTTTCAGTGGCTGTCCTGCCATTGCTGGGCCGACTCGAGTCAGTCGAGTATTTGCAAAACCAGGGTGGGCTGCGAGGGGGATAAATGAATATCCATGTTGCAAACGACGACGTTCAAGTTCATTGATAAAGAGAAGATTTGCAAGCTTGCTTGCCCCATAAGCACGCCAAGGTGAATAGGGGCCTTCGCCGAGGCACTTTTTACGGATCGATGTTGTGGTGCCAGGGCCAAAATTTCCGATTCGATGCGCAACACTTGAAACGGAGATTATGCGCTCCTTAATTCGATGATGAATCAATCCAGCCAATGCAAAATGACCTAAGTGATTTGTTCCCATCTGTAATTCAAAATTATCTTTTGTAAATCGATAGGGCGTCACCATCACGCCAGCATTACAAATCAAAACATCGATATCTTCTTGGATTTGCGCCGCAGCCTCGCGAACGGATGAAAGATCAGCAAGATTGAGAGAAAGAACTCGCTGGGCGCCTGTTTCATCTTGTGCCCGCAAACCCTTCTCTTCCTTTCGAGCGGTTATGGTGACATGTGCACCTTTTGCCACAAGAGCCTTTGCTGCAGCTAGTCCAAGTCCACTTGTTCCGCCGGTAATGAGATATTTTTTTCCGGAGAGGTCTGGCATAAATGAAGATGTCCAGCCTTCATCGACAACCGGGTTCGCTATATATTTCATAAGTGGAGATAAGGGGATTTGAACCCCTGACCCCTTGCATGCCATGCAAGTGCGCTACCAGCTGCGCCATATCCCCGTTTGTTGTGTGAGAGGTAAATCTATCTAACCGATGGCTTCGTTGCCAAAAACAGGCTCAGGAATTGAACCAGCATTGTGCTCGGAGAGAGTCCAGCGATTGAGGTAGGTGGAATATTCAACAACAGACCATTGAGCATTGGAGAGTCCACCGAGGGAACCCCAATCTGCAAAATCTAATTTTAAAAGCGTTCCAAGAAGACAACGAGCTGTTCCGCCATGAGTTACCAGGACAACTGTCCCTGAAGCGCCCTCGAGAGAAGCTAGTGCAGCCAGTGCTGCAGATTCCGCACGTGCACCTACTTCAGATCGTCGCTCACCGATCTCGCCGGCAGGACCATCATCGCCTGTAATCCACCCAATAAAACGGGCGGAATCTGCAGCGCGATTCTCTTCGCCAGTTCTTCCTTCCCATTTACCACCATTTGTCTCCCGCAAACGAGCATCTGTTTCGAGAGGGACATTTGTGATTTCAGAGAGCTTCAGGGCAGTTTCTTGTGCGCGAATCAAATCACTGACAACAATCTTTTGAGGATTCATACCCGCAAGAATTTTTGCGGCATGACTTGCTTGGAAATGCCCAACGCTATTTAACGGGATATCAGAATGGCCTTGGAAGCGATTTTGGATATTCCAATCGGTTTGGCCGTGACGCCAAATAACAAGTTTTATTCCTTCGAAATTGTTAGGACTCATTATCGAGTCATATCCAACTTAAGTTCGATGCGAGGACAGTCATTCCACAAGTGATCAAGCATGTAATACTGACGAAGTTCCTTCGTCTGAATGTGGACAACAAGATCTGAATAATCCAAAAGAATCCATTGACCCTTACCCTCCTTACGAACGGGCTTCTCTCCCACCTTCGCAAGGGCTTCAAATACAGCATCGGCAATCGCATCGACTTGAGGTTCATTCTGACCTGTTGCAATCAAGAAAACTTCTGAAAGCAAAAGTTGGTCAGTCATATCTAAGCCGACAATGTCGACGCCAAGTTTTTCATTAATTGCATCAGCAGCAATTTTTGTCAGGTCAAGACACTTCTTACTTGCTGCCATAAAGTTTGTGCTCCTTGATATAGGTAAGAACGGATGGAGAAATCAGCTCTGCAACTGATTTTTTTTCTGCAAAAGCATCTCGGATCTGGGTCGCAGATATTTCGAGGGCCTTAATGGAAATTTCTTCGAACTCACTCTTTGCCGGTGCATCGCCGGGGCGTTTCACCACAAGGATCGATGCGGCCTTTCGGATCGCATCGGCGCGATACCACTGATCAAATTTTGCAGCCGCATCACTTCCAAGAATCAATGTGAATGTGTCGCGTGGATTAAATGCCCGAAGTTGGTTGACTGTCTCAATTGCATATGTTGGTCCCTTACGACGCACTTCTACATCGTTGATGACAACTTTTTCTTGTAAATCCCCTGGAAGATCCTCAAGCGCTGCGATGCACATTTCAAGGCGATCGTTTGCATGAGCAAGTGGAGCTGATGGGCGAAGGCGGGGTTGGCCCGATGGAATGACCATCAATTGATCAAATTGAGGAGCCAACGCCTTCAGAATATGAAGATGTCCAAGATGAATTGGGTCAAATGTTCCGCCCAGAATACCTATATGTGCGATGAGCTAGCCCGCCGATTAATCTTGATCGAGACGAAGAACAAGGTAGAGAAAGAGACTCAATACGCCGAATGCGAAGAGTCCAAAGAAAATTGGAGCGGCAGGAAGGTGACGCGTTGCGCCTTCAGCTAGAAAATGTCTCATAGCCGAACTTTAACGCATTCCTTAAGGCTTCTTCCCCGAAAGCAGCGCCTTGAAAGCTGCCTCATCCAAAATCGGAACACCAAGTTCCTCAGCTTTGGCTGCCTTAGATCCGGGTGCATCGCCCACGACGACATAATCAGTCTTCTTTGAAACTGAAGAAGCAGCTTTTCCACCATGTGCAGAAATTACTTCGCTCACACCATCACGCGTGAAATCTTGAAGCGAACCTGTGACGACAATAACCATCCCTGAAAGTGTTTGTGGAGCGGTGTTTTCCACGACAAGGTCCACGAGTGCCACACCAGCCTTGCCCCACTTCTTCACGATGTCGCGATGCCAGTCAACAGAGAACCACTCGACAATGGATTCGGCGATGATTCCACCAACGCCATCAACCGATGCAAGTTCATCGAGAGAAGCACGAGAGATTGCCTCTAGCGAACCAAATGATTTTGCAAGGGCTTGCGCAGCCGTAGGACCAACATGGCGAATAGAAAGAGCAACAATTACGCGCCAGAGCGGACGAGACTTTGCTCCTTCAAGTGCTGTTAAAAATTTCTCTGCGTTTGCCCCGAGTGACCCATCTTTTTTCAAAAAGAATTGGGATTTTGAAAGATCTTTTGCGGTGAGAGAAAAGAGACCGGATTCATCGTCAATAAGCTTGTCGGCAAGCATTGCCGTTGCTGCTTCATAGCCAAGAACATCAATATCCAGGGCAGCGCGAGATCCGATGTAATAAATGCGCTCACGAAGTTGGGCAGGGCAGCCACGGGAATTTGGACAACGTAGATCAACATCTCCTTCAGACATTGCGCGAAGTGCTGCGCCGCAATCTGGGCATTTTTTTGGCATGAGAAAAAGTTTTTCATTTCCTGTACGTCGTTCAATGACAGGACCGAGGACTTCAGGGATGACATCGCCTGCTTTTCGAATAATGACGATATCGCCAATCATCACGCCCTTGCGGAGAACCTCTTCTTGATTGTGAAGGGTGGCATTCGTAACAGTAGAGCCGGCGACAACGACAGGTTCCATGAAAGCAAATGGCGTGACGCGGCCGGTGCGTCCAACACTTACTTTTATATCGAGAAGTTTTGTCGTCACTTCTTCTGGGGGATATTTAAATGCAATTGCCCATTTTGGAGCGCGCGATGTAAATCCAAGTTCTTCTTGTACGGAAATCTCATTGACCTTTACAACCGCTCCATCAATCTCGTGTTCAACATCATGGCGATGCTTCTCGTAGTAATTGATGAATTCAATAACTTCTTTCCGGCTGTGAGCTACTGTGAATCGTTTGCTTGTAGGCAGCCCCCAGGATTCTAAGAGCTCATATGCGCCACTTTGCAGAGCAAAATCGATGCCCTCAGATGCGCCAATTCCATGAACAACCATCGAAAGCGGACGGGAAGCCGTAACCCGTGGATCTTTTTGTCTCAGTGAGCCGGCGGCGGCGTTTCGGGGATTAGCAAATCGCTGCTTTCCCTCTTCTTCAAGGGAGTCATTGAATTCATTAAATGCTTCTACTGGAAAGAAAACTTCCCCGCGCACTTCAAGAAGATTTGGAATATTCTTTCCCGCGAGCTCGTGCGGTATTGAAGATATTGTTTTTATATTTAACGTGACATCTTCACCCGTTGTTCCATTTCCGCGAGTCAGTGCACGAACTAACTTTCCCTTTTCATAAAGAAGATTTATCGCAAGGCCATCAACTTTAACTTCGCAAAGCCAGCTATTTTTAGCACCTGATTTTTCGATGCGATCAAACCAACCTTCGAGCTCATCAACCCCAAAAACGTTATCAAGGCTCATCATCTTTTCAATATGGTCGTGCTGGGTAAAATGAGTAGAAAATCCCCCACCTACAACTTCGCTGGGAGAATCATCGGCCTTTAATTCAGGATGCGCACTTTCTAATTTCTTTAATTCCTGAAGAAGGACATCGAATTCACCGTCAGAGATGATTGGTTTATCCAAGACGTAATATCGAAATTGGTGGTCACGAATCTCGTCGGAGAGCTCGGCAATCCTGCGTCGAACGTCGGAGAGTGTGGCCATAATAAGGAAAGGTTAATTCGTCGCGCTGACAGTCGCCGAGCCAACCACGCGATCGCCATCATAAATTACAAGGCCCTGGCCTGCGGCAAGTCCGAGAAGTGGCTCATCGAGCTCTGCAAAGATTTCGGAACCGTCGCTTCGATATTCGCAAGCAAGCGGAGTGCCGTGGGCGCGCACTTGTGCAAATCCACGATATCTCACACCGCTCTCTGGAACCGGTCCACACCAAATTGCTTTCTCGCCTTCGATATGTGAAATCGCGAGCGCTTCCTTTGCTCCGACGACAACGGTGTTTGTCTTTGGTTCAATCTTTAAAACATAACGAGGATTTCCACCTTCTGTCGGAACAGAAAGATGTAATCCACGACGCTGCCCAATTGTGTAGGTATATGCGCCTTGATGCTCACCTACAGTCT
>CAINRG010000074.1 GCA_903852585.1 uncultured Actinomycetes bacterium | reverse complement strand
CCATTTAAGGGAAATTACAACTTGGTGATGCGCTCAGATGTGGCACGTTGTATTTACGGATTTTCAAATGCGCCAATTAAGGCGTCGATCTCTGTTCTGTCGTCTGATGGCAATAATGACGTGGCTACGAGTGTTGCGGCTGAAAAGGATGGCTGGATTTCATTGAGTGCCAACAACTTCCAGTTCTCAGCACCAGTAATCCAGGTCAAATTCTCACAGGATGCTCTCGTCGCGACTCCTGTCGTTGCACCGACCTTGGCCCCCACGGTTGCACCTGTTACAAAACCTATGGCGAAGGCCATAACTATTACCTGCCTTAAAGGCAAGACAACAAAGAAAGTCACTGCAGTTAAACCAACATGTCCAGCCGGATTTAAGAAGAAGTAAAGCGAAGGGAAACTCAATGTTCAAAAGATTCACTTTAGGGTTGACCCTAATCTTTTTCGCTGCCGGAACATTGGCTGTTACTTCAACCAACTCAGTTGCCGCAGGCAACTCAGCTGAAATGTTTGCTCCCCAACCGTGGAACGATCCATCCATCATGATGATTCGCGCCATTCCTGGCCATGAAACAAACGGTTGGGCTTCGAGGTTATTCGGTGAAGTTCTAGATTCTGCAGGACATCCAACAAAAGTCACTGCATGCTCTTCTCTTACTGATTCGGCCTGTAAAGATTCAAATTACTGGACGGCAAACGCTGTACTTCCATTTTGTACTTCTGCCTTGACCATCGATTGTATTTCTGGCGTCTCAGCAGAAGATTCAAACGGAAAAGCTCTCACCGTCTCGGCTCCCATTTCGTTTATGGGTTCAAGAGGGCAGGATTATGCGCCAGAAGTAAGTGCGGGATTGCCTGCTGGATCATTTTCTAGCGTTGTCGATATTCCTGAAGCTCCACATGATGGAGGATCGCTGTATTTGCCTATTGTTACATTTCGAACAGGATTGAATTCATCCTGGTCTCCAGGGGTCAAATTTGGTTCTGGTGGATTTCAGGTTGGTTTCTATGCCGTCACATTAAGTAAGGGCAACTTCTTTGTGCCGCAGTATTCAACGAATGTCGCTGATATGCGCGGAATTCCAGACATGCAAAATATCAATATTGCTAATGGACAATGCGTGCAAAACGATGCATCTAATTGTGCCTATGCAGTTCCGCTGCCACTGAATGTTAAGTTCGGTTTAACACTTCGCACCAGCACAACTCTGACTGGTTGGTATAGCGGTCGACTCGCAAACCCTGATTTTTCGATTTCGAAGGACTCGCAAGGAGCTAATCTCTTGATTGTTAAGGGTTTTGCAGTTCAAGTTCCATTGATCTCTCATCAATTTAAGATCGGCTCGCTTCCCTCTGATATGAATGCGTATTACACCAGCCCGCATTATCAAACTGAAGCGGGGGGTGGATTAACTGCCGATGACTTTCATGCGACTAATCGAGGCATGGAAGAAGTCTTTTCTCAATTCTTAAAATGGATGCCGCTGATTAATGACAAGGCAGATGCAACTCCAACACTTTGGCAATTTTCCGATATGAATAATGTCGGTTACGGAAATTCTTGCTTCCAGAAT
>CAINRG010000073.1 GCA_903852585.1 uncultured Actinomycetes bacterium | reverse complement strand
TCCGCCTGCTCGTAGATCCTCCCGCAGCTGCGCGATTTGCGCATCGGTGGCATCGACAAGTGGCAAACGAGTAAATCCGCCAGGCAGACCCATCATTGTGAGTGCAGCCTTAGTCAAAATCGCACCTTGAGTGCGGAAGGTGCCGGTGTATACCGGTAATAGTTTTTGGTGAATCTCAAGAGCGCGCTCTGCATTTCCTGCAAACCATGAATCAAGCATTTCGCGAAGATCTTTTCCGACGGTGTGGCCACATACGGAGACAAATCCGACAGCACCAATAGAAAGAAGCGGCAAATTGAGAATGTCATCGCCTGAATAAACAGGAATACCAGAACGCTTAATAACCCAAGATGTAGAGGCAGGATTTCCTTTTGCATCCTTCAGGGCAACAATATTTTTCACTTCAGCGAGGCGACAGATTGTGTCGGGCTCGAGCTCAACACCTGTGCGTCCTGGAATGTCATACATCATGATAGGTAAATCAGTTGCTGACGCTACGGCGCGGAAGTGTGCTTCGATTCCTGCTTGTGGTGGCTTGTTGTAATAAGGGGTAACAATGAGAAGCCCATCTACACCAGCTTCAGCAGAACGCTTTGCTTGCTCGACGGTGTAAGAAGTTTCATTATCTCCAGCGCCAGTTAAGACTTTAACGCGATTACCAACAGTCGCCTTCACAACTCGAATAATTTCAAGCTTTTCAGAGCTCTTTGTTGTCGGCGCTTCCCCGGTTGTTCCATTTACTGCGATGGCATCATGGCCATTGTCGGCAAGGTGCTGTGCAAGAGTTTCAACTCCCGCCCAATCGATCTCTCCATCTTTTTTAAATGGGGTCACCATTGCCGTGATGAGACGGCCAAATGGAGCTTCGATATGCATGGTGGAAGGTTACCTGAGATTACGGAGCAATGCGTCCAGATTTTTGGAAGGCACCGTATGTAATAGGCATAAGTCGGGCAAAATGCTCTTCCATCTTCTCTGCAACCATCTCAATTTCACGCTGTGGATAGCTCGGGAAATGTGAGCCCTCACGTGCTGTGCGGAGCGAGAGGAAATTCATCAACGCACGAGCATTCATCGTGACATACATGGATGAAAAGAGAGTCACAGGCAGAACTGCACGAGCAACTTCACGTGCAACACCAGCATCAAGCATCTTTTGATAATTGTTGTAAGAAACTATGCAACTCTCTTTAATTGCATTTACTGTGATCTCATATTGTTCTGGTGTTCCATCAATAAATTCGTACGCGCCTGTTTTTCCAATTTGAACTAACTTTCGCTCCTTTGATGGAACATAAAAGACTGGGTGCAACTCGCGATAGCGGCCGCTCTCTTCGTTATAGGAAGCGATGCGGTGGCGCATGAATTCACGAAAGACAAATATCGGAGCAGAGATAAAGAATGTCATGGAGGTATGCTCAAAAGGTGAGCCGTGACGTTCGCGGGCGAGGTAGTTAATCAATCCAACATCACGAGATGCGTCATCGCCAACGGCATCCTTAGAATTCTCACCAGCAGTTGAGACGCGAGCGGCCCAGACAACATCATTATCGCTTGCGCTGTGTTTAATCAGTTCAACTGTAACGTCGTCTCTAAAGACAATCTCATGCTCACTCATAGACGCGACCCTATCGAGTGGTGCCCTACTGCCCTCGGATTAGGGCAGAATATCGGCGTGTCAGTGAAGCGCGACTCCCTCAGCCTCTCCTTTGCCGTTGGTGTCTATGGCGCCGCATTCGGCGCCGCGAGTGTTGCTGCTCACTTTTCCGTCCTGCAAACTTGCGCCATTTCACTTCTCACTTTTTCCGGAGCTTCGCAATTTGCAGCCGTTGGAGTTGTGGGAGCCGGCGGCGGTGCTCTCAGTGCAATTGCAACGGGCGCACTTCTTGGAACTCGAAATGGTCTTTATGCGGTGCGAATGGCACCGTTGCTTCGTGTAAAAGGATTCAAGAGAGTAGTTGCGGCGCAGGTAACGATTGATGAATCCACTGGTGTTGCACTCGCTCAAAACAATGAAAAAGATTCTCGCACAGGTTTTTGGTGGACCGGTTTTGGTGTATTTATTTTCTGGAATATCTTCACACTTCTTGGCGCACTGAGTGCGGGTTTGCTGAAAGATCCTGCTGCTTTTGGCTTGGACGCCCTTGTTCCTGCTGCATTTGTAGGGCTTGTTTGGCCACGGTTAACGAACAAGAAGAGTTACTACTTAGCAATCTTTGCATTTCTCTTTGCGCTTTCCCTTGCGCCATTTGTTCCGGCAGGAGTTCCTATTATCGCCACTTCCCTCTTGGCGGTATTCATGGGGTGGCGAGAATGAATATTTATTGGATGACCGCCCTTGGCACAAGCGGTGCCTGCTTTCTCTTCAAATATCTCGGACACAATATTCCTGAATCCTGGCTTTCCCATCCACGTGTGCAGCGCATCAATCTGCTCATTCCTGTTGCGCTTTTAAGTTCTCTCGTTGCCATTCAGACATTTACCGATAAGACAAAGATTGTCGTCGATCATCGAATGGCTGGAGTCAGCATCGCAATTGCGGCATTTGCGGCAAAGCTTCCGTTCCCGGTTGCTGTCTTTGGCGCTGCAGTTGCTTCGGCAATAATTTATCGCCTTAACTAAAAGTTAAAGAATCGAGAGACTCTCAAGCTTTGCTTTGAGATCGTTATCTGATGGCTCTGTCATATGAGTTCCATCTTCAAAAATGATGACTGGAATTGAACGCTGTCCGCCATTGATCTCGATGACCTTTTCAGAGGCAGATTCATCTGCTTCAACATCAATGTAGGTGTATTCGACGTTGTTTGCATCAAGAAACTTCTTTGAGCGGCGACAATCTCCGCACCATTCTGCTCCATACATTGTTACCTTTGATGAGTTTGACATGATGCGCTCCTTCTGTGGAATTAATTGAGATCCATGAAATGTTCTAGACCAAATGTTAGCCCAGGATGTGAAATGACTTTACGAACTCCAAGGAGGACGCCGGGCATAAAGCCGCTGCGGTCAATCGAATCATGACGGATTGTCAGAGTCTCGCCAAGATCCCCGAGGATTACTTCTTGATGGGCAACAAGGCCACGTAGGCGAACCGAATGAATATGCACGTCCCCAATTTTCGCCCCGCGAGCTCCATCTAGGGATGATGTCGTGGCATCGGGCATCGCTTCCTTTTTCACCGAAGCGCGAGCTTCATTAATCAACTCAGCCGTTCGTGCAGCTGTTCCCGATGGTGCATCAGCTTTATTGGGATGATGTAACTCAACAATCTCGACTGATTCAAAGTACTTTGAGGCCTTCGCAGCAAATTGCATCATTAAAACTGCGCCAACGCCGAAATTTGGAGCAACGAGAACGCCAGTCTTTGGTGAGGAAGAAAGCCATCCCCTTATTTGCGAAAGCTTCTTCTCGTCAAAACCTGTTGTACCGACAACGACGCTAATTCCATTTTTTATGGCAAATTCAAGATTATTCATAACTGAATCCGGATGTGTGAAGTCAATAACGACGTGGGCGCCTTTTGCCACGAGTTCCTCGAGTGAATCTCCAAGATCAATTGCCGCTACCAAATCAAGATCAGGCGCTTCAATCACAGCTTTGCATGCTTCTGAACCCATGCGTCCCTTTGCGCCAAGAACTGCAACTTTTATCTGGCTCATGCGATTACCTTCTCAAACTTCGACTCGTTTTTGAATGGACCAACAATGGCAAGGGTAGAAGATTGAGGCAGTACTTCGCTAGCGATTTCACGAATATCATCAGGGGTAACTTGTGCAATGCGCTTGAGAATCTCATCAAAACTCATGACTTCCCCATAAACAAGCTCGCTCTTCCCAATTCTGCTCATACGGGAGCCGCTATCTTCCTGACTTAGCACTAGTGATCCTGTGACAGCGCCCTTTGCACGGGTAATCTCTTCGTCCGTCAAACCCTTTGCAGCAACATCATGTGAAATTTCGCGAATGATTTTGACGACCTCTTCGGTCTTACTTGGTGCACAACCAGCATAAAACGAGAGCGAGCCGGCACCTGCAAATTGTTGCACGTAGGAATATGTGGAATACGCAAGACCGCGCTTCTCCCGAATCTCCTGGAATAAGCGTGAAGACATTCCTCCGCCAAGGGCTGAAGCCAAAATACTTAAAGCAAAACGGCGGTCATCGGTCCGTGAGACTCCATCGACGCCCATCAAAAGATGTGATTGTTCAGTCTTGCGATACATCAATCCCACGCTACCTTTTCCAGTAGCTTTAATCTTTGGGGACTGGCGAATATTCGGCACAGCAGGTGAAACGTCTAGGAAGCCATCGCGAGACATAGCCTTTTCAACAAGCTCGACAACTTTCTTGTGTTTAACATTTCCAGCAACTGCAACGACGAGGTCCTGGGGAAGATACTTCTTCTTGTAATAGTTGTAGACAGAACTTCGAGACATATTCTTGATTGAATCAGTTGTGCCAAGAATCGGGCGACCAAGGAGATTATCTCCGTAGTACGTCTCCATAAAAAGATCATGGATAAGATCTGAAGGATCATCGTCTCTCATGGCAATTTCTTCCAGGACAACGCTGCGCTCTGAATCAACGTCGGCTGCAGCAACAATTGAGGAAGTCATCAAATCTGAAATAACATCAACGGCGAGGGCAAGGTCGGTATCGATCACTCGCGCGTAAAAGCATGTGTATTCCTTGCTTGTGAATGCATTCATCTCGCCACCAACAGCCTCAATGGATGATGAGATATCCATGGCGGAGCGAGTTTTTGTGCCCTTAAATAAAAGGTGCTCTAGAAAGTGTGAAGCTCCCGCGACAGTTGGTGTTTCGTCGCGAGAGCCTACATTGACCCAAATTCCCACCGCAGCGGAACGAACCGTATTTACTTCTTCAGTAACGATTCGCAATCCGCTTGCGAGGGTAGTCTTTTTCAAATTACTCTGATTTTTCCGAATCTGCTCCTGGCACAGAGCCATCAGCAAGAACTGGGACCAAAGAGAACTTACCCTTTGGATCGATCTCAGCTATTTCAACTTCGACCTTGTCGCCAACCTTCATAACATCTTCAAGGTTTTCAATGCGCTTTCCGCCATGCATCTTGCGAATCTGCGAGACGTGGAGCAAGCCATCTTTCCCTGGAACGAGTGATACAAAAGCACCAAATGTTGCAAGCTTCACGATTGTTCCGTTGAAGCGTTCGCCAACCTTTGGAACAACTGGATTAGCGATGGCTTCAACCATTGCCTTTGCAGCTTCAGCCTGTGATCCTTCAAGAGCACCGATGTAGATAGTTCCATCATCTTCAATGGTGATATCTGCTCCAGTTTCGTCTTGAATCTGGTTAATCATCTTGCCCTTTGGTCCGATGATTGCACCGATCATGTCGACAGGAACCTTGATTGAAATGATGCGAGGAGCAAGCAAGCTCATCTCATCAGGAGCATCAATTGCTTGGTTCATAACAGAGAGGATGTGCAGACGAGCTTCGTTTGCTTGGTGAAGAGCACCAGTCAAAACTGAAGCAGGAATTCCATCGAGCTTTGTATCGAGTTGTAGCGCAGTCACAAAATCCTTCGTTCCTGCAACCTTAAAGTCCATGTCGCCGAATGCATCTTCTGCTCCGAGGATGTCGGTAAGAGCAACATATTCAGTCTTGCCATCTACAACATCTGAGATAAGACCCATTGCGATACCGGCAACCGCCGCCTTCAATGGAACGCCTGCGTTGAGCAATGACATCGTCGATGCACAAACAGAACCCATAGAAGTTGAACCGTTAGATCCAAGGGCTTCTGAAACCTGACGGATTGCGTAAGGGAATTCCTCACGGGTTGGGAGAACTGGAAGGAGGGCGCGCTCAGCGAGTGCACCGTGTCCAATTTCGCGTCGCTTTGGTGAACCAACGCGACCGGTCTCTCCAACAGAGTAAGGAGGGAAGTTGTAGTTGTGCATATAACGCTTTGAGGTCTCAGGGCTCAATGTGTCGAGTTGTTGCTCGAGCTTGAGCATGTTGAGCGTTGTTACGCCCAAGATCTGAGTTTCTCCACGTTCGAAGATTGCAGAACCGTGAACACGTGGAATAACTTCAACTTCAGCCGTCAATGGACGGATGTCGCGAAGGCCACGGCCATCGATACGAATCTTGTCACGAAGAACGCGTTGGCGAACCAACTTCTTTGTGACTGAACGAAGCGCAGCAGAAATTTCTTTCTCACGGCCTTCAAAGTTAGCAGCAAGCTTTTCAGTTACTACAGCGTTAATTGTGCTGAGTGCTTCTTCGCGCTCTTGCTTTCCAGCAATTGTAAGTGCCTTAGCAAGATCATCTTTAGCAGCAGCTTCAACAGCAGCAAATGCATCATCTTGGTAATCCAAGAAGACAGGGAATTCGCCAGTTGGCTTTGCAGCAACCTTTGCCAATTCCATTTGCGCATCGCAAAGAATCTTGATGAATGGTTTTGCCGCTTCAAGTCCCTGAGCAACAATCTCTTCAGTTGGAGCCTTTGCGCCACCCTTAATGAGGTTAATTGTTTCAGTTGTTGCTTCTGCTTCAACCATCATGATTGCAACATCGTCAGATGTCACTCGGCCTGCAACGACCATATCGAATACAGCCTTATCAAGTTGGCTGTGATTTGGGAATGCAACCCATTGACCTTCGATAAGAGCAACACGTACTCCACCGATTGGGCCTGAGAATGGCAAACCTGCAAGTTGTGTTGACATTGATGCTGCGTTAATAGCAATAACGTCATACATATGATCTGGGTTTAACGCCATCACTGTTACGACGATTTGAACTTCATTACGAAGTCCCTTGATGAATGATGGGCGCAATGGGCGGTCAATCAAACGGCAGGTCAGAATTGCTTCCTCTGAAGGGCGACCTTCACGGCGGAAGAATGAACCTGGGATCTTGCCAGCTGCGTACATACGTTCTTCAACATCCACTGTAAGTGGGAAGAAGTCGAATGAATCGCGTGGTGACTTACCCGCAGTTGTTGCTGACAACAACATTGAATCATCATCGAGATAAACAACAGCAGTTCCTGCTGCTTGCTTTGCGAGGCGTCCTGTTTCAAAACGAATCTCGCGCTTACCAAACTTGCCGTTATCAATTGTTGCAACGGCGAACTTCACATCTTGACCCTCCATGGGTCACTCCATTTCTCGAAACTCCAGATTAGAAATTATTCGCAGGAAATGGATCTTCGATCGAAGTCCATGGGTTTGCTTGTTAAAGCGGGGCCCATAAACCACTACCGAGGACCGATAACCTGCAGAAGAACCTCCAAGAAAATCTGGAGAAACGTTTACTAAATTAGCGGCGAATACCGAGCTTTTCGATAATCGCTCTGTAACGAGTTACATCTGTCTTTGCGAGATATTGCAAGAGACGACGACGCTTACCAACGAGCAACAAGAGGCCACGACGGTTGTGGTGGTCATGCTTGTTTGTTTGCAAGTGTTCAGTGATTTCTTCAATTCTCTTTGAAAGCAATGCGATCTGAACTTCAGGGCTTCCTGTGTCAGTAGCGGATGCGCCGTACTGAGAAATGATTGACTTCTTTTCTGTTGGCTCTAATGCCATGGTGGTGCTCCTCTAACTGTCACGAGGGCCTCGGTGTAGTTCACGAAGGCTCGCTATCTCGCTTGTGTGCCAAGGCTACCAGCGGTGCTGAACGAGGAGAAATCCGTGGAAATTCATGCGGGAATTCCGGAGAGGCAAGCGCGATTAGCGACCTAATATCTTCTTTGCCGAATCACAATCCTTTGCCATTTGAGCAAGGAGCGGATCTAAGCCATCAAATTTCAAGGTATCTCGCAAACGTGCGACAAATTCAATAGTCGCATCTTGGTCGTACAAATCTAGGCCTTCCTGATCTATTGCATAGGCCTCTACTTGGCGACCGCGAACTCCTGGAAAAGTCGGATTAGTACCGATTGAAATTGCTGATGCCCATCGATGATCTCCGACAGTAAGCCAGCCGGCATAAATTCCATCAGCTGGAATAGTCGCATGTTCGCTCAATCCCAGATTTGCTGTTGGGTATCCAATCGTTCGTCCACGCTTCTCGCCATGTACGACAATGCCAGCAAGTGCATATGGGCGAGTAAGGAGTTCTGCTGCTCTCTCAACATCGCCATCGACTATCAGATTTCGAATTCGGGTTGATGAAATAGCCGATCCTCGATCTTCTTTTAGCTCAACTGCGCTGACATCAAATCCTTGTGCGTGCTTCTTGAGATAATCAACATTTCCCGATGCTTTGTGTCCGAATGTGAAGTTTGCCCCAACTGTTACATGCGTAGCA
Source organism: uncultured Actinomycetes bacterium (assembly GCA_903852585.1). Taxonomy (GTDB): domain Bacteria; phylum Actinomycetota; class Actinomycetes; order Nanopelagicales; family Nanopelagicaceae; genus PALSA-747. The sequence continues at coordinate 20,762 of CAINRG010000073.1, read as the reverse complement.
TGCAATTGATTGACGAGAACTTCTTGAATAAATTCATCAGGCGATTTTGAAGAAAACTCTTTTGTAAATTCGACAACAACCACTTCAGATGCCCCGTTTAACTCAAGAAGAGCGATTCGATCGTCAAGGGAAACAATTGCCGAAGGGGTTCTCTCTGGAGCGAAAATCGAAGTCGGATGAGGATAAAAAGTAAGTGCGACAACTCGACCATGGCGTGATGCTTCGGCAAGAATTTCCTGATGGCCAGCATGCACGCCATCAAATATTCCAATCGCAACTGATGTGGTCTGCATCTGATTATTCTTGCACAGCAACGAGCTTCGGTGCTGCAGCAACCTTTCCGCTAAATTCTTTATTTTCAAGGAGCGCTGCAAATGAATGGGATGGCGAAAGGGCAGCAAAAATACCCTCACCAGCATTTACAGCGATTGTTCGCCCAAATGAAATTTCATTCATCTCTTCAAAATCCAAAACACGAGTTGGTAAGACTCTTGAAATTCCTTCTGCTGTATCGATCAGTTCTGCATCTTCAATCGTTCCCGCCTCATCAATGGCGAATGGTGATACAAGATTTCTCCGCAATACAGTTAGGTGTCCCCCCACTGATAGCGCATCTCCCAAATCCCTTGCGATGGAGCGGATATATGTGCCAGCCGAGCAATCGACGGAGATTCTTACGAGAATAGATTTTTCTGTGTACTCAATCTGATGTACGTCAATCTTGGAAATCGTAACTTCCCGTGCTGGCAGGTCTACAACTTCGCCTTCTCGCACCCGTTTGTGTGCTGCTTTTCCATCAACTTTGATGGCAGAAACTGAACTTGGCTTCTGCAAGATAGTCCCTACAAAAGAGGTCAGGATTTTTTTAATTTGATCTTCGGTTACAGCTGACAAGATTGAGGGGTCAGCTATCGAGATAATCTCACCTTCTTTATCATCAGTATGTGTCGCTGCACCGAGGGCGATTGTTGCATCGTAACTCTTAAATCCATCGACGATGTATTGCATTAATTTTGTTGCATTTCCAACGCCAATAACAAGAACTCCTGTAGCCATTGGATCGAGCGTTCCTGCATGCCCAACTCGCTTTGTTCCAAGGCGCTTTCTAATCTTTGCAACGACATCATGGCTGGTCATTCCGCCAGGCTTATCGATGACCAGGAAGCCGTGTGTCATATCTATGAAGCGGATTAGCGCTTACTCGTGGACCTTGTATGGATCGCCATCTGCAACTGGCTTTGCATGTTCACGGAGCTTGGCGAGCTCTTCATCTCTCTTGCGAACTTCACTCATCAAGTCATTCATCGCTGATGCGCTTTCTTGAAGTCCATCGGCGAAGAATTCGAGAGTAGGAACGATGCGAAGGTTAAGAGTTTGACCAACTTCAGCGCGCAGCATTCCGCGAGCAGATGCGAGAGCCGCCGCAGTGGATGCGCGTGCTTCATCATCGCCAAGAACGGTATAAAAGATCGATGCTTGTTGAAGATCCCCTGTTACACGGACATCGGTAATTGTGATGAAGCCAAGACGCGGGTCTTTGACGCGCGTCTCAAGCAACTGTGCAATAACTTCTTTGATGCGATCGGCAACTTTCAGAACTCGATTGGAAGCCATTATGCGCGCTTCTTCTCGCGAATCTCGAATACCTGGATGTTGTCACCCTCTTGAATGTCGTTGAATGAACCGAGTCCGATACCGCACTCAAATCCATCACGAACTTCGGTTGCATCATCCTTGAATCGGCGAAGTGACTCGATGGCAAGGCTGTCACCAACAACGGTTCCATTTCGCATAACGCGAGCTTTACCGTTTCGCTTGATGATTCCATCCTTGACCAAGCAACCAGCGATATTTCCGAACTTACTAGAGCGGAAGATTTCACGGACTTCAGCGTTACCAAGAACAACTTCTTCATATTCTGGCTTGAGGAGTCCTTTGAGAGAAGCTTCGATCTCTTCAATAGCCTTGTAGATGACTGTGTAGAAGCGAACTTCAACACCCTCTTGATCTGCAAAGACTGCAGTTTGAGGTTCTGGCTTAACGTTAAAGCCGATGATGACTGCGGTAGATGCGGAAGCAAGAGTGACGTCATTCTTTGTGATCGCACCAACACCACGGTGGATAACACGAAGATCAACTTCAGCACCGACATCAAGCTGCATAAGAGCATCTTCGAGAGCTTCAACAGAACCAGATACGTCGCCCTTGATGATGAGATTAAGGGTGCTGACCTTGGATTGCTCCATAAAGTCTTCAAGAGAGACCTTCTTGCGAGTCTTAGCAAGCATTGCATTACGCATTGCAAGCTGACGCTTTTCGGCAATCTGACGGGCTGTGCGATCGTCTTCTGCAACGATAAAGGAATCTCCAGCTCCAGGAACGCTTGTGAATCCAAGAACTTGAACTGGGCGTGATGGGCCAGCTTCTTCTACTGCTTCACCATTCTCATCAAGCATTGCACGAACACGTCCGTATGCTCCACCTGCGACGATTGCATCACCGACATGAAGAGTTCCACGCTGAACAAGAACTGTGGCAACAGGGCCTCGACCCTTATCAAGATTGGCTTCAATTGCAACACCACGTGCAACATCATTCGCAACGGCACGAAGATCGAGCGCTGCATCAGCGGTCAAGAGAATTGAGTCAATAAGTTCATCGACTCCATCTCCAGATTTTGCCGATACATTTACAAAGATTGTTGTGCCGCCATACTCCTCAGCAATCAAGTTGTATTCGGTCAATTGTTGGCGGACCTTATCTGGGTTGGCGCCTTCTTTATCAATCTTGTTAACAGCAACAACGATTGGAACATCGGCTGCTTGTGCGTGGTTGAGAGCTTCGATTGTCTGAGGCATCACACCATCATCGGCTGCAACAACGAGAACTGCGATATCTGTGACCTTTGTTCCGCGAGCACGCATAGCTGTAAATGCTTCGTGACCTGGTGTGTCGATGAATGTAATCGCACGCTCAATTCCATCATGCATGTGGTGGATTTGGTATGCACCGATGTGCTGAGTAATTCCGCCTGCTTCAGACTTAATAACTTCAGTGCTTCTGATGCTATCCAAGAGACGTGTTTTACCATGGTCAACGTGACCCATAACGGTAACAATTGGTGAGCGAACAACGAGGTCTTCTTCGTCAAGATTCTCTAACTCTGCGGCGAGATTGATGTCGAACTCTTGAAGGAGTTCACGATCTTCATCTTCTGGGCTAACTATTTCAATAACGTAGCCCATCTCACCACCGAGAATCGCAAATGTATCTTCATCTACAGATTGAGTAGCGGTGACCATTTCGCCTAAATGGAAGAGTGCAGATACAAGAGATGATGCTTCTGCATTGATCTTTTCTGCAAAATCCATAAGCGATGCGCCGCGACGCAAGCGAATAACAGTCTTTCCATCACCGCGAGGGACTACTGCGCCACCAAGACTTGGTGCTGCCATGCTGTCGAACTCTTCACGTAGAGCTTTCTTGCTCTTGTGGGCTTTACGACTCTTACCTGTTTGCTTTCCGAATGCACCTGCGGCTCCACCACGTTGGTGACGTGCAGGGCCTTTACCAAATGTTTGACCTCCGGCAGGAGCTGCGCCTGGAGTTCCGGTGCCGGGTGTACCTGGACGATAAGGAGAGTTTCCACCTGGACGTGCTGAACCTGTTGAACCACCTGGACCTGTTGAACCTGTTGACGGACGAGATCCTGGTGCTCCAGTTGGACCGCGTTGTGCAAAACCTGGACGACTTGCACCTGGACGTGCACCAGACATTGGTGGACGAGCCGCTGGAGGACGCTCACCAGGATGGAGTGGACGACGAGCAGGTGGACGAGGAATTGCTCCACCAACTGTTGAGGAGAATGGATTATTTCCAGCACGTGGTGGTCGTGGCATTGCAGAGAATGGATTTGCTGCTGGAGGCGCGGCAGGTGTTGCTGCCGGTGGCGTTGCCGGTGATGTTGGCGCATCGCTTTCTTGGAGAGCAGGCGCTGGATTCACAACTGCGGCTTCGCGACTTATTTTTTCAATCTGGGATCGAGTTCCTTCATCGAGAGAGGCAATAGCTGCTTCGATCTCTTCAGGTGTTGGTGTTGGCTTTGCAGCGCTCTTCTTTGCTGCAGCTTTTTTCACAGGTTTTGGAGCAGCTTCAACAGCCTTCATCTCCGGGAACTTTTCCATCAACTTGCGCACGACGGGTGCTTCAACAGTTGAGGATGCTGAGCGAACGAATTCGCCTACTTCTTGCAATTTAGCGAGCAACTCTTTGCTCTCTAAACCTAACTCTTTCGCTAATTCATAAACGCGAACTTTAGCCACGGTTGCCTTTTCCTTCTTTTAGGAGGCCCCCGGAAAGTTCAGGAGCCTAAATCAATGCCTTACTCATGAGCGTGCGGCGCTCATGATTGTGTGTTTGCCTTTGCAAGCATTTATTGCTCCTTATGGTGGTTGAGATAGTTCTCAAGTACTTCAACTTTCACATCCAGCGAACTTTTGAAGGCCCGATTAAATGCTCTGCGTTGCAGTGATACTTCAAAACACTTTTGATGCATCCATGCGCCGCGCCCTGGTTTGTCGTGATTGGGATCAGGATGAACCTGGTCATTAATCAAAACGAGCCGAAGCAAGTCGTTCCAATTCTCCCGTTTGCGACAAGCTATACAACTCCGGATTGGAAATCTCAATCAGGGGCCTTTCAGATTGTCGTAACGTGTGACTTGGAAAGCTAACCTTACCGGTTTCTAGCCTTCGGCCGGTAATTCGCTCTCGGGCTGAGCGTGGAGATCCTCGCCTTCGGCCACTGCAGGCTTTGGCTTCTCGATGCGTTCCACAGGATTATCAGGGTGGATATCAATGCGGCAGCCGGTGAGGCGAGCGGCAAGGCGAGCGTTCTGCCCATCTTTTCCAATGGCAAGGGAGAGTTGAAAATCGGGAACGATGACTTTGATGGAATTTGGATCGTTATTTACTGAAATTGCACTCGTGACGCGAGCGGGCGCAAGCGCATTTGCAACATATGTTGCCGGATCTTCTGACCAATCGACGATATCAATCTTCTCTCCAAAGAGTTCATCACTGACCGCTCGAGAACGAGCTCCACTCGGCCCGATAAGGGCACCCTTTGGACTCACACCTGCTCGATGTGTTCGCACGGAAATCTTGGATCGTTGGCCTGGTTCTCGAGAAACTCCCATTACCTCAACAACTCTGTCATTAATTTCTGGAACTTCAAGAGCGAAGAGAGCGCGAACAAGTTGTGGATGCGTACGCGAAAGAGTGATCTCAGGTCCGCGTAATCCTTTTTCAACCTTCACAACAAATGCTTTGATGCGATCGCCGTGTTTAAAGACTTCGCCTTTTACTTGTTCTGTGGGAGGAATTTTTCCTTCAGTTCGACCGCCGAGATAAACATAAATAACACTTTCGTCGCGACCTTGCTGAACTTCACCCGAAATAATGTCTCCCACCGATGCAGAGAATTCTTGAATTACGGCATTATCTGCTTCTTCACGCATTTTTTCTTTCAGAGATTTGCGAGCTACAGATTCAGCAATTGCATCAAAACCTTCAGGGCAATCTGGGACCGCTTCTTTCCACAATCCTTCTTCATCATAAATCGGAACGTTAATGACAAATTCGCCACTTAAGCGGTTGTAGTTACAACGTGCTTTTTGCTTTGCTTCTGGGTGTTCGGCATATGCCTCGGCAACTCTATTTTCAACATAGTTGATGAGTTGCTCGATGGGAATCTTTCGAGCTTCAGCAAGAGCTACAAGTCCTTGGAAATCAACAGCCATTATTCAGCTGCCTTAAAATCAACTTGAACAATTGCTTTTTTGATATCGGCGTATGAAAGAGAATTTTCATCGATGAGAACAGAACTCTCTGTTGCTTCGCCTATGCGTCCTTCAGTCACCGTTCCATCCAGCATTGTTGCTTTGATGAGGCGTCCATGATTTTTACGCCAATGGCGAGCAAGTGTGAGTGGTCGATCGATTCCTGGTGAAGTCACTTCAAGAGTAAACGGAGTTGCACCCATTTCAGGAAGTGCTTCGACAATCTCAGAGATATTGCGAGAAACTTCAGTCACTTGATCAAGATTGAGGCCAGTTTCGCCATCAACAATCACGGTAAGCAGGCTCTTCTTTCCTGCACGGACAAGAGTCACATCTTCAAGAAATGCACCGGAAGATTCAATAGTTGGGGTAATCGCCTCAGCGATACGGTCGCGAACATTCATGGACAACACCCACCTATATTTAATTGTTAGTTATAAGAACAACCCAATCATAACCCACCTTTGCAATTAACAAAAATGTTACGGACAGGAAGACTTTTCGCACCAAAGGCGAGCCGCCTTTTATAGCCATCCGTGTCCCCAAAAGCGCTCCACTGACATTCGCTACAGCAAGAATCAATCCAACATGCCACCAGATGTGGCCCGTTAATTGAAAGGAAATAATCGCAGCAACATTTGTCGACCAATTTACAAGCTTTGCGGTGGCCGATGCCTTGAGAAATGCATACCCAACAACACCTACCAAGATGAAGAGAAGAAAAGTGCCTGTACCTGGGCCGAAAATCCCATCATAAAAACCAATCAAGAGCCCGCACGTTCCCACAATCCAGTGACGGGTACGTGGCGTAAATTTAAGATTCTCCTCCATGCCCAACTCTGGTTTAAACCAGGTATAGAGGGCGACAAGAATAAGAAGGAGGAGAATAAAAGGTCGAAAGAAATTCTTTGGAACAGATGCAGCCAGTCGAGCACCTGACATGGAACCAACAAATGCAGGCAAGGCCATATAGAGGGCTATACGAAGATCTGGCTTTACTTTCTTGAAGTAGTTATATGTTGCCGTTGTTGTCCCAAAGACAGCAGGAATCTTATTTGTGCCAAGAATCATTGGAAGCGGCTTATCGGAGATTCCAATCAAAAGAGCGGGAAGTTGCACCAATCCCCCACCACCAGCCATTGCATCAACAAATCCAGCGAACCCCGAAGCAATTGCTAGGAAGATCCAGGTCGATAAGGACATTAGGAAGCAGTTACTACTTTACGAATCTCCGCTGCAGCACCATCGAGTGAAATCTCTGCTTTCTCTCCGCTACGACGATTGCGGAGCTCTACTTTTCCTTCCGCAAGAGCCTTTCCGACAATAACAATAAATGGATTGCCGATCAGCTCAGCATCTTTGAACTTCACACCAGGACTTGCATCGCGGCGATCATCTAACATCACACGTATTCCTTGCGCTTCAAGTTCGAGTGCAAGTTTGTCGGCAGTATCAAATGGAAGGTCATCTTTTCCGGTTGCAACAATATGCACATCAGCAGGCGCAACTTCACGAGGCCAAATCAAACCAATCTCATCATGGCTTTGTTCGGCAATAGCTGCAACGGCGCGAGAAACTCCCACTCCGTAGGAACCCATGGTGACAACCCGAGACTTTCCATCTTTATCAAGAACTGTGAGGTCAAGAGCTTCTGCGTATTTACGGCCGAGTTGGAATATATGCCCGATTTCAATAGCGCGATCAATAACAACAGGCGTTGCGCACTCTGGACAAAGGTCTCCAGCTTTTACTTCTGCCGCTTCAATAAATCCGTCAACCTCAAAATCGCGTCCATGAGTTACATAAAGAACGTGCTTGTCGCGAATATTTGCACCAGTGACCCAATGTGAGCCTTTTACGATACGAGGATCGGCATAGACAGTAATCCCCTGCTTCTTTGCATCTTGGGGACCAACATAACCCTTAACAAGTCCAGGGAACTTAATAAAATCTTGATCTTCAAAGAGGCGAAGTTCTTCAACTCCAGCGAGGTTTGCCTCAACTCTCTTGAGGTCGACTTCACGATCGCCTGGCACCAAGATTGAAATCGCTTTTCCGTCAGCCATCAAGAGAACATTCTTTAATGTATCGCTCGCCTTAAATCCTCCACCGTGTTTCTCATTGAGGAGGGCGACAAGTGAATCAATTGTTGGGGTATTTGGGGAATCGAAAACTTCCATTGCAGGAGGAAGATCGCCTGCATATTCAGAGACGCGAGTTTTCATTGCTTCAACATTTGCTGCGTACCCACACTTATTGCAGAGAACATAGGTATCTTCCCCGGTCTCGCATGGAGCAAGAAATTCTTCTGAACGTGATCCGCCCATTGCGCCAGATACCGCTGAAACGATGTTGTACTTCAAGCCAAGGCGATCAAAGAGTGAGATATACGCCTTACGGTGTTTTTCGTAGGAAGCTGCGAGACCTTCGTCATCGATATCAAAGGAGTATGAATCCTTCATCACAAATTCGCGTCCACGAATGATTCCGCTCCGAGGACGTGCTTCATCTCGATACTTTGTTTGAATTTGATAGATCGAAATTGGGAGGTCTTTATAGGATGCAAATTCACCCTTAATCATCAAGGTAAACATCTCTTCGTGGGTTGGGCCCAGGAGCATGTCATTTCCGCGACGATCTTTTAGGCGAAAGAGTGATTGTCCATATTCATCCCAGCGATTCGTGCGCTCGTATGGTTCACGTGGAAGCAAAGCAGGAAAATGAACTTCTTGAAAACCCGCTGCATCCATCTCTTCACGAACAACTCTTTCGATATTTCTGAAAGTGATATATCCGAGTGGAAGCCATGAATAAATGCCAGCAGCGATACGGCGAACATATCCAGCGCGAACAAGAAGTCTATGTGAAGCAACTTCTGCATCAGCAGGGTCATCACGAAGGGTTCTGAGTAAAAGTGTGGACATGCGCAACATGTGAGAACCTTACTTGACGGTGACGGTTGGCTCGCCCGATGAAACCCCAGCTGCTTCCATCTCTTCAGCGATACGCATTGCTTCTTCGATGAGAGTCTCCACAATTTGAGATTCAGGAACGGTTTTGATGACCTCTCCCTTTACAAATATTTGTCCTTTTCCGTTTCCAGATGCAACACCAAGATCTGCTTCACGGGCTTCACCAGGTCCGTTTACAACACAACCCATAACCGCGACGCGAAGTGGGACAGTCATACCTTGAAGACCAGCTTGAACACTTTCCGCGAGTGTATAGACATCTACTTGTGCACGTCCGCATGATGGGCAAGAGACGATTTCAAGTTTACGTTGGCGAAGATTGAGTGATTCAAGAATTGAGATTCCAACTTTGACCTCCTCCACTGGTGGAGCAGAGAGCGAAACACGAATTGTGTCGCCAATACCCTCGGAGAGAAGAATTCCAAAAGCTGTGGCAGATTTAATTGTTCCCTGGAATATAGGACCGGCTTCTGTGACACCAAGATGCAATGGATAATCGCACTTTGCTGCAAGAAGACGATACGCCTTAACCATTGTTACGGGGTCATGGTGCTTTACTGAAATTTTAATATCGGAGAAGCCGTGTTCTTCAAAGAGGGATGCTTCCCACAAAGCTGATTCTGCAAGAGCTTCAGGGGTAGCTTTTCCATATTTTGCTAGAAGACGAGGATCAAGAGATCCGGCATTTACGCCAATACGAATCGGGATACCTGCATCACCAGCGGCCTTTGCAACTTCCTTTACCTTGTCATCAAATTGTTTGATGTTTCCTGGATTTACGCGAACAGCAGCACAACCGGCATCGATTGCCGCAAATATATATTTTGGCTGAAAGTGGATATCTGCGATAACTGGAATCTGTGACTTTTTTGCAATCTGCGCCAACGCATCGGCATCGTCTTGGCTTGGGACTGCAACGCGAACAATCTGACAACCTGATGCAGTGAGTTCTGCAATCTGCTGCAAAGTTGAGTTGACGTCGGCAGTCAAAGTCGTGCACATGGATTGCACGCTCACCGGTGCATCTCCACCAACAAGAACATTTCCGACCTTGAGTTGCTTGCTCTTGCGACGTGGGGCAAGAGTAGGAAGAGGTGCAGCTGGCATTCCGAGATTGACCATGGGAATACCTTACAAGTTGAAGTGGACCGGATTGAAAATATCGGCGGCCAAGAGCAGTAAAGAGAGAGCGGCGAGGAAGAGGAAGACCACAAGGGTCAGTGGCGTGAGCGATTCCACATCGATTGGGCGTGGGTTCGGGCGACGGCGAATTCTGGCAAGGGTGTTACGAAGCCCATCAATTGCTGCAATCGCCATATGTCCGCCATCGAGCGGAAGAAGTGGAAGCAGATTGAAAATTCCCACGAAGATATTGAGGCTTGCAATAATGAGGAGGAAAGTACCGATTCGCTCATTCCAGGCAAGAGAAGAATTCCCCGCTGTTTGAGCAGATGCCTCAGCAACGCCAATAACACCAACAAGGCCGGCTGGATCGCGCTTCTCACCACCAAATGTTTGGCGTACGAGTGCAGGAACTTTTGCTGGAAGCTGGGCTAGCGAGGAGATACTTCCGGTAAAGAGTTGCTTTGAGAGTGAGGCCGCGTGCGAGACCGACGTTGTGAATGGTGAACGCGCCATTCCCAATTTGTTGATAACTCCAATCATTCCAATGATCTTTCCATTGAGCTTGTATGGAGTCGAAGTAATCGCAAGATCGAGAGTGTGATCGCCTCTTTGGATGGAGAAAATATTTGTTTTTCCCGGTGAATTTCGAACAACGTTTATGTCGTTATTCCAGTCTTTTATGGGATAGCCATTTATTGCGATGAATTTATCCCCCGGCAAGATTCCAGCAGATTGTGCAGGTGATGGATTCAGCGATGGCGAGCATGCCTTTGATGTAGAACTTATGCAAGGAACAACCTGATCGACAGTCGAGGTCAGAGCAACGGTACCTACTCCAAAAAAGATTGTGAAAATAAGCAGGAATCCAAGAACAAAATGTAGAAATGAACCCGCACCAAGAACTATGAGTCGTTTTGGCGCAGAGGCTTTGTAGAAAGCACGAGGTGAATCCTGCTCTGAGATCTCTTCATTGACCGACATGCCAACGATTCGACAATAGCCGCCAGCAGGAATCGCCTTTATTCCAAATTCTGTTTCCCCGCGCTTTGTCGACCAGAGACGCTTTCCAAATCCCAAGAAAAATTCGGTGACCTTCATGCCAAAGTGCTTTGCAGTCAAGTAGTGGCCAGCTTCGTGAATCATGACCGAGGTCAAGAGAGCAACGACAAATGCAAGAATTCCAACCAAACCCATCACAGTGAAATATCCTCTTTCTTACCCGAGAATTCGGAGTAGTGACGGGCATTCTGCTTGCTCGCGCTGACAAGGCTTAGACCAATTCTCTGAAAAAGTTCAGACCAGGTTCCTGTGAGCGCATTCATAGACATTCCACCATTCTCTCCTAAAACTGCGTTAATCGCACTTTCAGTCAGTAGTTACACTTGTGCCATGACGATACAGACACCTCTCCCAGCGCTTGCTCAAGAGCGCCGCGTTGTAACTTCCATCCCAGGGCCAAAGTCCCAGGAGCTTCTTGCCCGTCGCGCAGCCGCTACTTCAGCTGGACTCGGTCTGACATTCCCTGTTGTGATTGAACGTACACAAGGTGCAATCCTTCAGGATGTTGATGGAAATTCACTTATTGATTTTGGTTCAGGTATCGGCGTAACAAATGTCGGAAACTCCAATGACCGCGTTGTACAAGCAGTCATTGATCAGGCACAAATGATTACTCACACCTGTTTCACCGTCGCTCCTTACCGCGGATATATCGAGGTCTGCGAAGAGCTCAACAAACTCACTCCTGGAACGCACGCTAAGAAATCTTTGCTCGTTAACTCAGGCGCTGAAGCGGTTGAAAATGCCGTCAAGATTGCTCGCTATTTCACAAAGCGCCCAGCGGTCGTCGTTTTTGAGCATGCATATCACGGTCGCACAAACCTCACGATGTCGCTCACTGCAAAGAACATGCCTTACAAGGATGGCTTTGGACCATTTGCCGGAGAAGTTTTCCGCATGCCGATGCCCTACCCATATCGTGCGATTTCAAATCCAGCGACTCTTGCCCAAGATTCTTTAGAAGAGATCACTCATCGAATTGAAAAAGAAATTGGCACGCATAACGTTGCCGCAATCTTGATTGAGCCAATTCAAGGTGAAGGTGGATTTATCGTCCCACCAAAGGGATTCTTGCCTGGTCTTTCTGAATTCGCTACAAAACATGGAATTGTATTTATTGCCGATGAAGTTCAATCTGGATTCTGCCGCACGGGAGATTGGTTTGCGGTAAACGATGAGAATGTCATTCCAGATATGGTTGTAACGGCAAAGGGAATTGCCGGCGGTCTTCCGCTTGCTGGTGTCACAGGTCGTGCTGACATTATGGATGCTGTTCACATTTCAGGCCTTGGCGGCACATATGGCGGAAACCCTGTCGCCTGTGCGGCCGCTCTTGCTGCAATCGGGTTTATGAAAGAAGAAAAGCTTGTAGATCGCGCAAAGCACATCGGGCAAATATTGGGAGATTCTCTTCGCGCACTCCAGGCAAAATATCCAGTTATCGGTGAAGTCCGTGGTCGCGGCGCGATGTTAGCAATTGAGCTCGTAAAAGCTGGAACAAAAGAACCAAATACTCAAGCAATGCAGGATGTTGTGAAATATTGCCAGAGCAAAGGTGTTTTGATTCTGACTGCAGGAACATATGTCAATGTCATTCGATTCTTGCCACCACTTGTAATGACAGATGAACTTCTTAAAGATGCTATCGGCGTTCTTGAAGAAGCATTTGCCTCGCTAAAGTAATTATTAGCGGTCAAGTAAATTTCGAGTTGGCTGATACGTTCCACCGCTCTTGCGAACGGTGATGGCGCTGAGCGCTTCTAAAATAACGCGGTTTGCCAAGAGTGCGGTGATATCACTGCTGTCATAAGCAGGTGCAACTTCTACAATATCGATGCCAACGATCGGTAGCTCGATACAAATGCGGCGAACTGCTTCAAGAAGTTCTCTGCTCGTCATTCCACCAGGCTCGGGAGTCCCTGTGCCGGGCGCCATTCCTGGATCCACAACATCAATATCAACAGAGAGAAAAACGCCATCACATTCATGTGTGAGGATTCCAAAGGACTCATCGAGAACTTCTTTCATTCCACGATGATGAATTTCAGTCATTTCATAGGAGCGCATACCTTGATCGCGCATCCACTTTAAAGTTGCATCTTCTGGCCAATATCCACGTAGTCCAAGCTGAAGAAATCGATCTCCACGGACAGCGCCAGAATCAATCAATCGGCGCATGGGCGTTCCATGTCCGACAAGTGCACCAAATTGATCAGCGCCAGTATCTGCATGCGCGTCAAAGTGAATCATGGAAATTTTGCCCATTCCGCGGTGGTGAGCTATTCCTGCAACATCAGCTGATGCAATCGAATGGTCCCCGCCAAGAACAACAGGAATTGCTCCTGCTCGTGAGATTTTCTCTGTTGCAGCTTCAAGTAATGAAAGAGATGCGACGAGGTCTCCCCCATTCATTAAGAGATCGCCAGCATCAAAAATTTTAAGATCCTTGAGTGGGTCTACGCGGAATGTCAGGTGGGGGCGCTCGCCATCATGGGGAAGGTAATCCGCTCCGCGAATAGCTTGTGGTCCCATCTTTGCTCCAGAGCGATGAGATGTTCCGCTATCGATAGGTGCACCAACAATGATGACGTCGGCACCTTTATATGTTTCAGGATTATCCAGATCGCAGGCGGGTATGCCAAGAAATGTGAAATTGGGACCGTACATGTTCCCGATGTTTGCCATTACTTTCCTACTTTTACTTTCTTACCAACAATTTGTCCGGCAACAACAATAAGAAGAGCAAGGAAAAACATCGCCGAGCCAATGACATTTGCTTGAGCAGGTAATCCGCGCTCAGCGTGCGTATAGACGTAGAGAGGGAATGTGATTGTGGTTCCCGAATTGAAGTTTGTGATGATGAAATCATCAAAGCTCAAGCTAAATGCAAGGAGGGCTGCTCCGGCGATTCCGGGAGCAACGAGTGGAAATGTGATGCGGCGAAAAGTCTCTTTTTCATCAGCATAGAGATCCATGGCAGCCTGCTCAAGACGTGGATCCAATGAAGCGATACGCGCCTTTACCGTCACGACAACAAAAGAAATACAGAACATCACGTGAGCAATAACGATGGTCCAAAAACCCAGGTTCATTCCAAGATTGAGAAAAATCGTAAGAAGGGATGCACCAAGCACCAATTCTGGTGAAGCCATGGGCAAAAAGATCAGTGTATTTGTCACTGCACGGCCTCGAAATGCATAGCGACCAAGAGCAAAGGCAATAAGCGTTCCAAGAATTGTTGCAATAAAAGTGGCAAGAAGCCCAATCTTTATGGAATTACCAAGTGCAGGGCAGACATCCAATACCCCGCAAGGCTGCTTCCAGTTGTTGAGTGTAAATCCACGCCACACGAGGTTGGATTTGATGTAATCATTGAAGGAGAATGCAAATGTGTACGCAACCGGGACAAAGAGATAGCCAAATCCCAAGACCATATAAATGCGAATGAGGTTGCGCGAAAACCACCGTGAAAGGGTCTTCATACCAACTCCTCTGTTCCGGCTTTTCGAATATAAATCATGACAAGAATGGAGATGCCGATCATCAAGATAAATGAGAGAGCCGCAGCGGTTGGATAATCCTGAGTATTCAGAAACTGTGCGTTGATGACGTTTCCAATCATCTTTGTGTTTGGATTTCCCAAGATTTCAGCATTGACGTAGTCACCGGCTGCTGGGATAAATGTCAGAAGAGTTCCTGCAACAACACCGGGCATAGAGAGCGGAACTGTCACTTTGCGGAAAGTGGTGAATGCATTGGAATAGAGATCCCCCGAAGCCTCAAGAACGCGAGGATCGATACGCTCCAAACTTCCATAAAGAGGAAGTGTCATGAAGGGCAGGAAGTTGTAGGCAAGTCCAACAATGACGGCTGGAGCTGTTGCTGTCAGGTGGGTTGTGGGTGTCACGATATGGAGATCGAGCAAGAAACGGAAAAGTGGTCCTTCTTGACCGAGGATCTGCTTCCACGCAATGGTGCGAAGAATAAAAGAACAGAAGAATGGAGCAACAACAAGTACTAAAAGGATGTTCTTATATTTTCCTGATTTGAATGCGATTCCATATGCAAGTGGATAGGCAATCGCAAGAGCCAAAAGCGTTGCACATGTTGCATAGAGAAATGATCGACCAAATTGACCGCTTGCACCGACTAAAGAATCCCAATAGTTTGCCCAGCGATATGTTTGAACAAATTCGCCAATTCCGGCACCAGGAGTTTTTGTTGCGGTGCTAATCAATGTGATGATTGGTGCGACAAAGAAAAGGGCGAGCCATAGCAAGCCCGGAGCGAGCAGAAGATACGGTACGAGTGATTTCTTCTTCAGTTCAGAAGTAGTTGAACCAGATGAGCGAACAACCGCAGCCATCGTTACTCTTCCTCTGGATTTACTTCAGAACCAGCTGTTGCATCCTGTGCCCCGTCGAGAGCAAAGGAGAATGCAGGTTCCCACGAAAGTGTGACTTCATCACCCTTATCGAGTGGCGGAATCCCATCATCATTTTGTTCGAAGACCATGATCTCTTGCTTCCACGGCATCTCAACTTGGTATTGAGTCGATACGCCGATGTAGGAAACATCCACAATGTGGCCGCCTGTAAATACATTTCCTGGGCGGTGATTATTTTCTGTATCGATGCGAAGTTTTTCAGGGCGAATCGCGTAAAGAACTGAATTGGACTTTGAGTGTGTGCGACTCTTGAGAACCTTTGCCTTTTGACCAAAGAGATCCACAACATGGTAATCCCCATCGGAATCAACGATTGTGCCTTGAATCAAATTAGATTGACCGAGAAAGTTTGCAACAAAAGCAGTCTTTGGATTGTCGTAAAGCTCTGCAGGTGAACCCATTTGCTCAATACGGCCTTCATTCATCACGGCGATGGTGTCAGCCATTGTCATAGCCTCTTCCTGGTCGTGAGTGACGTGAACAAATGTCAGACCTACTTCGGTTTGAATCCACTTGAGCTCAATCTGCATTTGGCGACGAAGTTTGAGATCGAGTGCGCCAAGAGGCTCATCGAGAAGGAGTAGTGCTGGACGATTCACAATTGCGCGAGCAACAGCGATTCGTTGCTGTTGGCCACCAGAAAGTTGGGTTGGCTTACGATCAGCTAGGTGTGGAAGCTCCACCAGATTCAGAACTTTATCGACCTGCTCTTTTACATCTTTTATACCTCGGCGACGAAGTCCAAATGCAATATTTTCAAATATTGTCAGGTGAGGAAAGAGAGCGTAGTTCTGGAAAACAGTATTCACTGGGCGCTGGTAAGGACGCTTATTTGTAATATCTGTTGAGCCAATAGAAATCTTGCCTGAAGTTGGATCTTCCAGGCCGGCAATCATCCGTAAGGTTGTAGTTTTTCCACAACCCGATGGCCCGAGGAGGGCGAAGAATGATCCCTCAGGAATCGTCAGCGTAAGATCGTCAACAGCTTTAAAATCACCAAAACTTTTTGTGATGTTTGTGAGCTTGAGATCTCCCTTGGCAGAAGTTGAGGCGTCAGCCATCAACCGTTACCAATTGCCTTCTGGAATGACTTTGCATATTTTGCAGTATCAGCAGGATTGAGTTCGCGGAATACCTTGAGGTTCTTCCACATTGCATCCGTTGGGAAGATCAAAGGATTGCTGACCTGCTTTGGGTTGATTTTAGCCATCGCTTCTTGTGCACCATTTACTGGGCATACATACGTGATGTAGTTAGCAACTTGAGCAGCAACCTTTGGATCATAGTAATAATTGATGAGGGCTTCAGCAGAGGCCTTATTTGGCGATGTTGATGCAATCATGAGGTTATCGGTTGAGAATGTTCCACCTGATTCTGGAACAGCAAAACCAAAGCGATTTCCATTTTGAAGGTTGAGCTGATTGATATCACCAGACCATCCAATGACAGCGATTGCATCGCCGCTGATGAGGTCCTCTGCGTAGCTTTGGCCCTTTACTTGACGGATGTATCCATCTTTAATCTTCTTTTGTAGGAAATCCACTGCCTTTTGGAATTGGGCATCTGTGAATGGCTTAGAAACATCCACACCTTGCCACAACATGATCAAACCAATGGTGTCGCGCATTTCAGAGAGAACTTCAATGCGGCCCTTATTTGCAGGAGCAAAGAGATCATCAAGAGTCTTGAGTCCTTTTGGAAGTGCGCTCTTGCTCCATGCGATACCAGCAATGATGCCAGCCCATGGGAGTGAGTAATGGCGACCTGGATCGAATGGACGATTTGCAAGAGAAGCAGTTACATTCTTTTTATTTGGAATAGCTGCATCGTCAAACTTCTGAACGTAACCGCTTGCAACCCATTGCGCGGCTTTCCACTCAGTCATGGTGACGATGTCATAACCAATATCTTTTTTGAGGCGAAGTTGTGGCGCAACCTTCGCAGTAAATGTGTCGTTGTCATCGATAGCTTCTTGATATGTCGCCTTAATACCGGTCAACTTTTGGAATGCTTCGAGAGTTGGATATTTCTTTGTCTTATTATCAAAATCCAGATACAGACCCCAGTTCGCCCAGCGAACGGTCTTACCTGCTGCTTGTGCAAAATCTGCACCTTCGGCACCAATCATTGTGGCAGCTGCTGCTCCACCTGCGCCGGCTAACAGTGCTCTACGTGAGAGGAAAGCCTTTGAAGCACTCATAAGTTCTGTCATGAGTTCATTCTCGCCAGTTGTTCCAGGGGGAATTGAGCGGGTTGTCTTAGCCACTGATTGCGCCTCTCTATTGGGTTGATGCCTGTTCTTTGCAGGCAAATACTAGACCGAAAAGATTAAAAATTGCCTACAGATTCAAGTTCGTCATGACGTGCTTGATGCGTGTGTAATCCTCAAAGCCGTAATTTGAGAGGTCCTTGCCATATCCAGAGTGCTTAAAGCCTCCATGTGGCATTTCGGCAACGATAGGGATATGCGTATTAATCCAGACGCAGCCAAAGTCGAATGCCTTGGCCAGGCGCATTGCTCGACCATGGTTGCTGGTCCAGACGCTTGAAGCCAGGCCGTAGGCAACTCCATTTGCATAAGAAATAGCTTGAGCTTCGTCAGCGAATTTTTGAACCGTAATAACTGGCCCAAAGATTTCATTTTGAATCATCTCATCATCCTGCTTGAGATCGGCAATAACCGTTGGACTCCAGAAGTAACCGGCTCTCTCGACCTTGGTGCCACCAGCAACGATTGAGGCGTGCGATGGAGCGCGGTCAATAAATCCTTGGAGGCGTTCGAGCTGGCTGGCATTATTGACGGGGCCGTAAAGAACATCCTCCGTTGGCGCACCCGTTGCAATGTTTTCCTTCGCTTGTTTTGCAAGGAGGGAGACAAAATCATCATAAACGCTCGCCTCAACAAGAACACGAGTGGCTGCTGTGCAATCTTGCCCAGCATTAAAGTAGCCTGCAATCGCAATTGCTTCGGCTGCAGCCTCAAGATTTGCATCAGCAAAGACAACAACAGGTGCCTTTCCTCCAAGTTCCAGATGAACTTTCTTCAAATCGCTCGAAGCGCTCTTTGCAACTTCCATACCCGCGCGAACAGATCCGGTAATAGAAACCATTTGCGGAATCTTGTGCTCAACGAGCGCACGTCCAGTGTCGCGATCACCTGTAACGACATTGAATACTCCTGTTGGGAGAAATTCAGCCATCACTTCAGCCATCCATACAGTTGAAGCAGGGGTTGTATCACTGGGCTTGAGAACAACGGTATTTCCTGCAGCAATTGCCGGGGCCCACTTCCAGACAGCCATCATCATGGGATAGTTCCATGGAGTTACTTGTGCACAAACACCGATGGGTTCGCGACGAATAAAAGATGTCATGCCATGCATATATTCGCCTGCAGAACGACCTTCAAGATTTCGCGCAGCTCCTGCAAAGAAACGAATCTGATCAATCATCGGTGGAACTTCTTCTGAAGTTGTCAGCGCGATTGGCTTTCCAGTGTTCTCTGATTCAATAGAGATAATCTCATCTTGGCGAGCTTCAAATGCATCGGCAATCTTCAGAAGTGCACGTTGACGTTCTGACGGGGTTGAATCGCGCCATACCTCAAATGCCTTCGCAGCAGCGTTTACTGCTTGATCAACATCGGCCGCGTTTGAAACTGGGGCTGTTGTATACGGCTTGCCAGTGACTGGATTGATAATCTCACTTGTCTTGCCGCTGGAACTCTCTTGCTTTTTTCCGTCAACGAAATTGTGCAGGGTTTTCATGAGGGAGAGGTTATCTCGGCAGCCGCGAGTTGGCCACAGGCACCGTCAATTTCCCTGCCTCGTGTATCGCGAACAGTCACTGGGACCCCGTATGTTTCAAGTATTCGCACAAACTCGGCCTCATCTTGTGGGCGAGATGCGGTCCATTTAGAACCTGGGGTTGGGTTAAGAGGAATGAGATTGACGTGGGCATTGCGGTTCTTCAATAGGCGACCCAATAAATCTGAGCGCCAAGCTTGGTCGTTGATATCGCGGATAAGTGCGTATTCGATGGAATAGCGACGACCTGTCTTATCCGAATAGCTATCGGCAGCATCCAAAACTTCCTTTACCTTCCAGCGTGAATTGATGGGCACCAATGTGTCGCGCAATTCATCATCAGGTGTGTGAAGTGAGACAGCAAGGGTTACGGGGATTCCTTCTTCACGCAGTTTTTCGATTCCATTCACAAGCCCTACTGTTGAAACCGTGACGGATCGTGCACCAATTCCAAGTCCATCTGGCTGCGGTGCGGTGATATTTCGAACTGTGCGCATCACGGCGTTGTAATTAGCCATTGGTTCGCCCATGCCCATGAAAACAACATTGGAGAGACGCGTCTCTCCCCCAGGAAGTTCACCTGATGCACAAATGCGAGCTGCGGCAACAACTTGGGCGGTGATTTCTCCGGCTGTGAGATTGCGAGTGAGGCCTCCTTGCCCTGTCGCACAGAAAGGACAATTCATTCCACAACCTGCTTGAGAAGAGATGCAGACAGTGGTGCGATCTGTGTAACGCATCAAAACGCTTTCGACAAGGACTCCATCGTGCAATCGCCAGAGATCCTTGCGGGTCTTGCCATTATCGGCAGTAACGGTTCGCACCAGCGAAATCAATTTTGGAGTGAACTTTTCTGCAACCAAGGAACGTAGGTCCTTAGGAATATCAGTCCATGTTTCTGGATCATCGTTGTAATGAGAAAAGAAGTGGGTTGCAATTTGATTTGCTCTGAAGGCAGGTAAGCCAATCTCTTCAGCAAGGGCCTTGCGACCTTCCGGATCGAGATCGGCAAAATGCTTGGGTGGCTTTACCTTCTGTTTTGGTTCATCAAAGACTAATTTCAGCTCATCGCTCATAGTTATAGATTCCAATGTTTGATGAGTTCAAGAACAAACCAGACAGCCGGTGCTGTGAATAGAACTGAATCAATACGGTCGAGCACTCCACCATGACCGGGAAGAAGTGATCCCATATCTTTAATATTGAGGTCACGCTTGATAGCAGACTCAATCAGATCGCCGGCAGTTGCGGTTGCAACCCCCATTAATCCTATAAGCAGTCCAAGCCACCAATGTTTGTGGGCAACAAAATGAAAGATGAGAGATGCTCCAACTGTTGTTGCAACGAGTGAACCAATCAAACCTTCCCAAGTCTTCTTGGGAGAGATGTGAGGAGCCAGGCGATGGCGGCCAAAGAGGACACCAGAGATATATGCAAATGTGTCATTGCAGGCAACCAAGATAACAAGCATCAAAATACGAGCAGGTCCATCTTTATCGTGAGCAAGCAAGACG
>CAINRG010000072.1 GCA_903852585.1 uncultured Actinomycetes bacterium | reverse complement strand
TCCCACCAGCTCGAGCTGATGAAGGCCATGCGTTCACGTTCGCGTTCGACGATTAATCGTGTTGCTACTGACTGGACGCGTCCGGCTGAAATTCTAGGCATTACCTTTTTCCAGAGGACGGGAGAGAGGCGGTATCCGTAGAGGCGGTCTAGGACGCGTCGTGTTTCTTGGGCGTCGACGAGTTTGTAGTCGAGATCGCGAGTTTCTTTTGCTGCGCGTTGGATTGCTTCTGGTGTGATTTCGTTGAAGACCATACGGCTGACGGGAATTTTGGGTTTGAGGACTTCCATGAGGTGCCAAGCAATTGCTTCACCTTCGCGGTCCTCATCGGTTGCGAGGATGAGTTCGTCTGCGTCTTTGAGGAGTGCTTTGAGTTCTGCGACTTTTTTCTTTTTGTCAGGATTGATGACATAAAGTGGCGCGAAATCTTCTTCGATGTTGACGCCTTCTTTTGCCCAGGCGACTTTTTTGTATTCGGCTGGGATGTCGGCTGCTCTTTGTGGGAGGTCTCTAATGTGGCCGACGGATGCGTCGACGACGTAGTCGTCGCCGAGGTAGCCTGCAATCTTTCTGGCTTTAGCGGGGGATTCGACGATAACAAGCTTTTTACCCTTGGCGGAGGTCACAAGGGGGGTGTAGTCGCCCTGGGCTTTCTTACGCCTTGCTGGGGCTTTCTTTGTGGTGGCAGCAGCTTTTTTGGCAGTGCTCTTTTTAGGAGCCGCTTTCTTAGCTGTCTTCTTTGCTGTTGCCATGGGAGGGAAGTTTTCTCTTTCTTTTTTTAGAACAATCTCCAGTGACCTTGCGGCCACTGGAGATTGGTTTGTTCTGTTTTGTTCTGTTTAGTTATGCGATCACTGTAGCTGCGCGACGTGCACGAACCATTTGAGCGATGATGATGGCCATTGCGACGGTTGCGATTGCACGATTAATGGTGTTGTGACCACCGAGAGCGAAGCTGACGATTGCTGGAGTGATCAGTACTGCAACGAGGTTCATGACCTTGATGAGTGGATTGATTGCAGGACCAGCGGTGTCTTTAAATGGATCTCCGACTGTGTCACCAACGATTGTTGCGTGGTGGGCATCTGAGCCCTTGCCACCGTGGTGACCATCTTCAATCATCTTCTTTGCGTTATCCCATGCTCCACCAGAGTTAGAGAGGAATACAGCCATCAGTGTTCCAGTTCCGATTGCACCAGCGAGGTATGCACCGAGTGCACCGACGCCAAGGCCGAAGCCGACAGCGATTGGTGCCATGACTGCAAGCAGTCCTGGCGTTGCAAGTTCACGGAGTGAATCGCGTGTGCAGATATCGACAACGAGGCCGTACTCAGGCTTTTCAGTTCCCTTCATGATTCCAGGGTGCTTTTCAAATTGGCGACGAACTTCAACTACTACAGCTCCTGCTGCGCGGGATACTGCGTTGATTGCAAGTCCAGAGAACATAAATACAACAGCCGCACCGAGGATCAGACCAACGAGGTTGCGTGGGTTTGCAACGTCGAGGATTCCTTGGAATTGAAGATCGGCTGTTGTGACACCAGAATCTTTTACTGCCTTCACGATTGCTTCGGTGAATGCACCAAAGAGCGCGGTTGCAGCGAGTACTGCTGTTGCGATTGCAATACCTTTAGTAATCGCCTTTGTTGTGTTACCGACAGCATCAAGACCTGTGAGGATCTGTGCTCCTTCACCCTTTACATCGCCAGACATTTCAGCGATGCCTTGTGCGTTGTCGCTGATTGGTCCGAATGTATCCATGGCAACGATGACGCCCACTGTTGTGAGAAGTCCTGTTCCTGCTAGGGATACTGCGAATAGGGAGAGAACAATGCTGCCCTGACCGAGGAGATATGCAGCAAGAACGCCACCTGCGATGAGCATGGCGGAAAATACTGCTGATTCGAAGCCTACGGAGATACCAGCGAGGATGACGGTTGCTGAACCTGTCTTAGATGAAGCAGCGACATCGTTCACTGGGCGCTTACCAACTTCAGTGAAGAAGCCGGTGAGGATCTGGATTGCAGCTGCAAGAGCGATACCGATGAGAACGGCGCCGAATGCGAGAACGCGAGGGTTAACGTTTCCGTTTGCTGCTGCTGGATCTAGACCTTCAAGAAGTTTCATTGAACCAGGAAGGTAAGAGAATGTTGCAAATCCAACTAATACTGCAGAGATAATTGCAGAAAGGAAGAATGAGCGGTTGATTGCTTGCATTGCGCTACGGTCTGTAGAGCGAAGGCGAGTGATGAAGATACCGATGATTGCGGTGACGATTCCGATTGCAGGAACGATCAATGGATAGATAAGACCGGCGTTTCCGAATCCTGCTTTACCAAGAATCAAAGCTGCAACGAGTGTTACTGCGTAAGACTCGAACAAGTCTGCTGCCATACCGGCACAGTCACCAACGTTGTCACCAACGTTATCTGCAATTGTTGCAGCGTTACGTGGGTCATCTTCAGGAATGTTCTTTTCAACTTTACCGACAAGGTCAGCACCGACGTCAGCAGCCTTTGTGAAGATACCTCCACCAACGCGCATGAACATCGCGAGCATTGCTGCGCCGAAACCGAAGCCTTCAAGTACTGATGGTGCATTTTCGCGGTAGAGAACTACAACAAGTCCTGCGCCAAAGAGACCGAGACCGACTGTTGTCATACCGACAACGCCACCGGTGCGGAAAGCAATTTTGACTGCGCGTTCTGCGCTCTTCTGACGAGCCGCTTCTGCAACGCGTACGTTTGCACGAACTGCGAGCCACATACCGTTGTAACCAACGAAGGCGGAGAATCCTGCGCCAACGAGGAAGAAGATGGAGCGGCCGATTCGGATATCTGTTGCGCCTGGGAGGGCGAAGAGAAGAACGAAGACGATCGCTACGAAATAGGAGAGAGTTTTGAATTGGCGGTTGAGATAGGCAGCTGCGCCTTCTTGGACAGCCCCTGCGATCTCCTTCATCTTGGCAGTTCCTTCATCATTGGAAAGGACTTGTGCGCGAAGGCCCCACGCGATGGCGAGGGCAACGAGGGAGATTCCGAGGACTACATAGACGTAGGCCAGGTTGGAACCTGATACTTGTACGAGATTGGACACGTGGAAAGACTCCTCAATGAGTTCTTGTGTTTTCTAGGTGAGATACGAGCCTGCTTCTCTAGTGGCCAGGCCGGTCACGTGCGACCTGTATAGGTTAGGGGCGCCTCCGGGTTAAATCAACAATAGATATGTATAGATATGTATCGGTGGGTATCGGCCACTGGCCAGCCAAGTTTGAGTTTCCCCCGCCCTCACGCTAGGGTTACGTAACGATTCGATATATCGGATTTTACAAAAAGCGATATATCTGGCGAATAACCAACGAGAAGGGGAAGGTGGTTTTAGGTGCGTTCTAAGAGCGAAACCCTCGAATTCGCCATCCTCGGGCTATTGGCACAGGGTCCTCTGCATGGATATGAGCTGCGCAAGCGGATCATGACCATCTTCGGGCCATTTCGTGGCTTGGCCTTCTCGGTCCTCTATCCCCAACTCCACCGGATGCTTGAATCAGGCATCATCAACGAGATGGAGAGTGAGACCCCTGTTGGTCGTTCACGCCGTAAGCGCATCGTGTATGCGATTACCAAGGCAGGCCGTGAGCAATTCGAATCGTCGGTAGAAACTGCTGATCCAGATACCTGGAATGACGAGAACTTTGAAATTCGTTTCGCTTTCTTCGGGCCTACGCCTGTTGGAAGTCGTCTACGAATTCTTGAAGGTCGCCTTCGTCGCCTCAGCGAAAAGTCAGCAATTTTGCGAGATGAAATTGAAAGCTCACAAGCTGGTAAAGACAAGTACTTAACGGAATGGCGTCGTCATTCTCTGGATGCTGCTGATCGAGAAATCGCTTGGTTGCAAGACATGATAAAGATCGAAAGGAAATCTGCGTGACCAATACAAAAGAAATCCGCGTTGCGATCGTTGGCGTGGGTAACTGCGCGAACTCACTCGTACAAGGTGTCGAATACTACAAGGATGCTTCACCAACGAGTGAAATTCCTGGCCTCATGCACACCGTTCTCGGTGGATATCACGTTCGCGACGTTAACTTCGTTGCAGCGTTTGATGTGGACGCAAAGAAGGTCGGTCTTGATCTTGCTGATGCAATCTGGGCTAGCGAAAACAACACAATTAAATTTGCGACTGTTCCTGCATACAATGTAAAGGTTCAGCGCGGAACAACACTTGACGGTCTTGGCCGTTACTACCGCGAGACAATCACAGAGTCGACTGAGGCTCCTGTTGATATCGTCGCAGTTCTCAAGGAGCGCAAGGTTGATGTACTTGTTTGCTACCTTCCTGTTGGATCTGAAGATGCTGCAAAGTTCTACGCACAATGTGCACTTGATGCAGGCGTAGCATTTGTTAACGCTCTTCCAGTATTCATCGCTTCTGACCCTGTTTGGGCAAAGAAGTTCACAGATGCAAATCTTCCAATCGTTGGAGATGACATCAAGTCACAGGTTGGTGCAACAATCACTCACCGCGTACTTGCTCACCTCTTCCGTGATCGTGGCGTTCACCTAGATCGCACACTCCAACTCAACGTTGGCGGAAACATGGACTTCAAGAACATGTTGGAACGCGATCGCCTTGAGTCAAAGAAGATCTCAAAGACAGGTTCTGTAACTTCACAGGTTGAGTACGAAATGGGCGAAAAGAACGTTCACATTGGACCTTCTGATTACATTCCATGGCTTGATGACCGCAAGTGGGCATATGTTCGCCTCGAAGGCCGTGCTTTCGGTGACGTTCCATTGAACCTTGAATACAAGCTCGAAGTTTGGGATTCACCAAACTCAGCTGGTGTCATCATTGATGCAGTTCGTTGCGCAAAGCTTGCAATGGATCGCAAAATCGGTGGACCTCTTACATCTCCATCTTCATACTTCATGAAGACTCCACCAATTCAATTCACAGATGATCAAGCTCGTCAGAAGACTGAAGATTTCATTTCAGGTGCTGCAGAGCGTTAATCGTTCATAGAAAAAGCCCCGCTGATTTCTCAGCGGGGCTTTTTTATTTCTATTTTTTTAACCCTCGTATTGAAGGATATAAAGACCGGCGTTGTAATCGGTCATATAGATAATTCCTTCTGCATCAACAAAGCAATCTGCGCTTTGAATAACTTGAGGACGATTTGGACGGTTGTCCCACATTTTGTCAGGCTTTGGTGGAACCCAATATGCCTTCTCTTGTGGATCGAATTCATTCTTCAAATCAAAGACGCGAAGTCCTGCGTTTTGATATGTAACAAAGAATGTGTCATCGCTGACAAAAGAACCAGGACGGTTCTCGTGGAAGTTGTGTAATCCGAAGTGACCACCCTTATTTGGATAATCAGCTTCACTTGGAATTGGGAATGTGGAGATTGAAATTGGATTCTTTGGATCGCGAATATCAAAGACCCAGATTCGCTTAATTCCATCTGCACAATCATCCATTGTTCCTTCATCTCCAACGAGAAGAAGATTGCGATTTGGCAATGGAAGTGGGCTATGTGTGCCGCCCTCAAAAGGTGGTGCCCATTGCTTGTGAACAATTAATTCAGGATTTGCGCGGTCTTTAACATCGAGGATGACAAGTGAGCCATCGCGCCATGCGCCGTATGCGGTATCGCCGGCAATGACAGAGTGGTGATGACCATAACGCCACTTGAGTGGATCCCATGATGGCTTTTCTCCAGC
This sequence comes from uncultured Actinomycetes bacterium, assembly GCA_903852585.1. Taxonomy (GTDB): domain Bacteria; phylum Actinomycetota; class Actinomycetes; order Nanopelagicales; family Nanopelagicaceae; genus PALSA-747. The sequence continues at coordinate 4,203 of CAINRG010000072.1, read as the reverse complement.
AGCAAGATTCATTCCAGGAATCCACCACTTGCCAACAAGCTTTGGCTTTGTTGGATCTTCCATATCGATTGTGACGAACATGTAATCGGTAAATCCTGTGAGCAATGCTGATGCATATGCCCAACGTCCACCGGTGTACCAAATGCGGTGAAGACCGACGCCGTCAACTTCCATGAAACCGATTTCGCGTGGGTTTGCAGGATCCTTGAGGTCGTAAACGCGCATGCCTGCTTCGTAATCCTTTGGCTTCTTCATAAAGATTTCACCGAATGATTGACCGTAATAATCAGCTTCATTTGGCAGAGCGGCAAAGAGATTTGCAGCGCTAATTACCAAGAGCATGTCATCGCCGACCTGCATATGGATATTCCATGTGCCAGGAGCAGCTGGGTAATACTTTCCAGGAACAGGTTTGCGTGGATCGCGTACATCAATAACGGTAAAACCATTAGAGAACATATGAGATACATATGCATAACCTTTGTGAACCATAAGTTGCATACCGTCGGCACGATCTCCTTGGAGTGTGTGTCCTAAGTATTTAATGCCCTTTGCAAAATCAGGTGTTTCTAAGCCCATCAATGTGCTCCTGTGGTGGATTGGGTAAGACTCGGTGAAGGAAGGGTACTTTCCACGGATGGGTCAAGCAATAGTCTGTAGATAAAGTTTTCGATACAGTTGCTCTATCGCAATCTCATATAGTGAAAGGCTTTAGATGACATCGCTTGCCGATCTTCTTCCTCACGGAACTGCTGTAGAAAAGGTCTACACCGGCGCTATTTGGTCTGAGGGCCCTTGCTGGATTCCACAACGTAAATGTTTGCGTTGGAGTGATATCCCAAACAATCGCATTCTTGAATATTTCCCAGCTTCAGGTGAGACACAGGTCTATAAGACAGACGTTGAGTTTACAAATGGTCGCACCTTGGATTTGGATGGTTCTGTTCTTCAATGTTCACACGGATATCGCCGCCTCGAGCGCGACCGTGACGGCGAAGTAACTTCTGTTGTTGATACATATAACGGTGTTCGCTTTAACTCCCCTAACGATGTTGTTGTCTCTAGTGATGGCACTGTCTGGTTTACCGATCCTCCATACGGAATCATCGTGGAAATCGAAGGCCACCCAGGCGTCAAGGAATATCAGGATTGTTTTGTCTTCGCCATCGACGGAAAGACAAAAGAACTTCGTCCAGCTGTGACCGATGTTGAAGAACCAAATGGCTTGGCATTCTCACCTGATGAGTCCATTCTTTATGTAGCCGATACATCTGCAATCTTTAAACCAACTGGCAATCACCATGTTCGTGCATACGATATGCAAGATGGTCGCCCTAAGAATGGTCGCACTCTCATCACCATCAAAGAGGGTGTTGTTGATGGTTTCCGCGTTGATAAAGATGGAAATCTTTGGTGCTCATCTGAAATTGGAGTGCAAATCTTTACACCTGCTGGTGAGCCAATTGGCATCATTCCTACCCCTGAAAAGGTCGGAAATCTTGCATTCGGTGGAGATGACGGCACTGATTTATTTATAGCGGCAAATACAAGTTTGTATCACATCAAGACATCCACAACCGATGCTGCAAAGCACTACTAAGAATTAAAGGAGCCTCCATGAGACTTGCGCGCGTAAAGACAGCTACTGGTATCCATAACGTTGCTTTTCACGAGGGCTCATGGAAAGGCGTTGAGGATATCTTTGATTCACCATTGAAATACACCGGTGAATCTTTTGATGAAAACTCCATCACATTTCTTTCCCCTGTTGAACCGCGCACAATTCTTGCTATGGCCCACAATGGAACGCCTGATCAAATCAATAATCCACCGCAGGCATTCCAAAAGTCGGTACATACCGCTGTTGGACCTGGTGATGCCATTCATCGCGATGCATCACTTGGCCAAATGGATGTGGAATGCGAACTCACTGCTGTTATCTCAAAGAATGCGCGACATCTGACACTTGAAAATGCCCTCGATCATGTCCTGGGTTTCACTATCGGAAACGATGTCACTCTTCCTGAACAGACTCCTCATGATCATCTTCTTCTTCAATCAAAAAATGGAGATGGCTTTACTCCTATAGGTCCATGGATTGAAACTGATTTCCCAAGCTTTGACGATGCAACAATGTATGTCCGTGTTAACGGAAAGCAAGTTATTCAAACCTCCACAAATCAACTTGCTCGCGGGGTAGCTGCGCAACTTGTCTACATTACAAAGTACACAACTCTTGGTCGCGGAGATGTTGTTCTTGGCGGTTCACCCATGTCGATGTTCGCTGTAAATGCAGGCGATCAAGTAGAACTTGAAATCGAAGGCATTGGTGTACTTGCAAACCCTGTTATTGCTGGTTAATGAACTCCAACAATTTCTAATACCTTCATCAAGGTATCGGGATCTCCAACATTTCCTGGAACAACCACGTACATCAATTCTCTGCCTGTGCGGTCTTTAACCTTCCATACAGAAATTCCAGGAAGAATCTGACCTAAGACCCATCCTTCTTTTGCGCCGATACCGGCTCGTGCTACTTCAGCAGATGTAATTCCACCTTTTGCAACAACAACATCTGCAAATGCACAAAGACTCTGTACGGTAGAGATGATTGCATCCATCACTTTTCCGCCGTGCTCCAATGTGTTGTGCTCAGCAAGGCGCGTTCGTTCCGATGCCACGATTGCAAAGTTTCGCTCAGAAAGCTTTCTCTTTGCTCCTGAAATCGCTCTTTCTGCCGCTTCTGCTGGGTTTTTCATCGCCATATCTGTGTTGATGAGTTCTGGATCGCCCCAGCGGGCAGCTATTTGAGCCAACTGCTTTGTGGCACCTTCTGTATGGGATCCAGCGACCAAAAGCGTTGCAAACTCCCCACTCTTGAGTGGGGCTTGGAGAAGTCCCTTACTTCGAACTCCTGCAAGCGATGCCGCTAGGGGTGCTGCGCTTCGCACAACAAGTGGTGCATCACTTTTTCGCAGAGCCTTCACTGCATCAGAAATAATTTCAATATCACTATCGTTTTCTGCATCCGGAACGATGACACTTCCCGGACTTACTGCAGAGAACTTCTGTGAAAGAGGAATCGCTCCTTCGCGAACTTGCGCGAGCGAAAAGTGAACTCCTTTTCGATCTGTTTTTTCCGCGACAAAGTCCACCATTGTGCTTGTCTTAAAAGAAAATACGGGATCGCTTGCAAATTCTGTCTCATCTGCACGCTTATTCGTTCCTTCGATGCGAACATAATGAACGCCATCAATGGTTGTGCGTCCCACATCAGGGTAAGCAGGTAAGAAGAGAATTGAATTCTTTCCATTAAGAAAAACTTGTGTCTCAGAAAATACATGGCCGCGAAGGGTGGAATCTCCGCGCAAGACATATTCAATCTCTTCGCCAAGGATCAATCCAGCTGCATCCCCATCGATCTTTATTAACTTTGTCAGCGAAACAGCATCTGCTTCATTGAGTGCTCGTGAATTTGTTTGCAGGTAGACACTATCTGCCTCTTTGAGAACTTTTACAATTGCATCAACATCCCATGTCAAAAGTACTGTGACACCTGTTGCGCACTGCGTTCCTGTTGGGTCATCATCCAAAACTATTGTTTTCATCTTTTAATTCCTGACATCAGAAGTTCTGACAATGTGATTCCCTCAATACCTGCTAATTGATCTGCTTGTGTTCGACATGAGAAACCATCGGCAAGAAATACTGTCTTGCTCTCTTTTGCACGAAGGGCAGGCAAGAGTGCGTTTTCGGCCACTGCTTTTGAAAGTTCGAAGTGGCCCCGCTCCATTCCAAAATTACCTGCAAGACCACAACATCCAGCAAGCTCTTTAAATGTAATTCCTGTGCTCTGCAAAACTTCTTGATCATCCCTAAAGCCCATGACTGCATGTTGATGACAATGTGGTTGCACAACAAGGTTCATGTGGTGAAGGTCTGGGGCTTTCCATGAAAGCTGTGGGTTTGATGGCGCTCGTGTGATGACTTCTGCAACGGTGCGGGTGGCTTCTGCAACTTTTATCGAACGCGGATCTTGAGGAAGTAAATCCAATAAATCCGAGCGCAAAACCGCTGTGCACGAAGGTTCTAGGCCAACAATCTCGATTCCTTTTTCGACATATGGTGTCATGATGCGAAGCATATTCGACAATCTCTTTTTTGCACCATCGAGTTGTCCTGTGCTGATCCATGTAAGGCCAC
>CAINRG010000071.1 GCA_903852585.1 uncultured Actinomycetes bacterium | reverse complement strand
TGTGAATTTCAAAACGCTGGTCTCCATGGACTACACGCGTCCAGTCCAATCCGGAATCTTGCAAAATTGTTTGCGATTGGGCCAGTGTGAGCGTGATTCCAAATGTGGGAGGCGCCACTGAAATATTTTCTTCGCCAAGTGCATGGGCAAAAGCTGTAATAGATTCTTGAGTGATTGTCGTACTAGTCGCACCAGTGAAAGTGCGCCCGACTAAGTCGGGGTTAAGCATGTGTTATCGGGTTTCGCGGTGAACCGTTGAAAGTTTGCAACGAGGGCAGAACTTCTTTAGTTCCATGCGGTCTGGATCGTTACGACGATTCTTTTTTGTAATGTAGTTACGTTCTTTGCACTCGACGCAGGCCATAGTGATCTTTGGGCGGACATCCGCACTCTTGCTTGCCATCGTCGTGCTCCTTTAAATCGAACGTTTAAAAAACTTAAGTGCCAAAGGTTACTTCAAACCTCTGCAATCGTCTAAATCACGCGTAGTTAGGCGCGATTTAGAGGTGGATTGGTAGCGGAGGCCGGACTTGAACCGGCGACACTGCGATTATGAGCCGCATGCTCTACCAAGCTGAGCTACCCCGCCAAGAGTAAAAACTTATGTAATTTTATTTCATTATAAAATTTTTCTAACAAACTTTTATTTTTTCGAGCCCCCCAACGGAATCGAACCGTTGACCTCTTCCTTACCATGGAAACGCTCTACCGACTGAGCTAGGGGGGCAAACACTCTTTCAGCCAACGAGCGTACAGGTAGAATAGATGCCTAATGAAATTATCTTTTTTCTCGCGCAAGATTATGCTCATTTCGACCGTCAGCCTCTTCGCACTGGTAGCGGGAGTCGTGGGGGCCTACTTCTATGGCGAGAAAAATGTAGTTGAGGAAAAATTCCCGGCTCTCACCGCCCACGCCGATCCGCCGTTTCGGGCAATGATGACGTTTGCAGATTCACAAAATATCTCTTGGCCGCAAGATTCTTCTACGTTCCCAGATTCCACCTGCCCTGAACTTTCGTCAACGTGGGTACATGATGAAAATCTAAAATCAGGTGTAAATATGACAGCCTCTACCTGGAAGAACTTAGAACTTTCTGCAGCTCACGGTAGTGCTCTCTGGCTTGATCAATCATCGGTTTCATGCGGACAAAGCGTAAAAGTTCATGCAGCTCTTTACGAATCTAACAATAATGAAATGGTGCCTGGTCCCAGATACTTCGCGGCTTGGCGAATTGGGTACTACAACGGTGCTGGTGCACGTGAAGTATGGCGCTCTCACGGCGTCAAACTAAAGGTGGGAAAATCAATAACAGTCCACGATGCAACACGGTACACAGAAGCCAGATGGCCGGTTTCATCGACCCTGACTGTGGGAAATGATTGGACACCCGGTTTTTATCTCATTGTTTCAATTTCACCATTCGGGCAAGTTGAAAGCGCCGCTCCCTTAATTGTTCGAAGTCCAATGGGTTCATCCAAGTTGGTCATGATGCAATCATTCTTAACGTGGAATGCATACAACAGCTTTGGCGGGCGCTCCACCTATGAAGGCCCAGGCAAGGATGGAACTGCTACGCGTGATCAACGAAGCCGTATCGCATCGTTTGATCGACCGCTCTTAGGAAGTGGTGCCTTCTCAGTACAGCGTGATGCGATTCCATTTATTCAATTTGCTGAACAGCAGGGGATAAATATTGATCAAGTGAGCGATTTAGACATCAATAAGTGGCCGTCCCTGATTACTCACTACAACGCGGTGGTCATTGGCGGGCATGCCGAATATTTCACACATGGAATGCTCAACACATTTATTGCTGCCAGAAACTCTGGAATTAATATTGCGGTATTCGGTGGCAATACAGCATATTGGCAGACACGTTTAGAACCATCCCTTACAGGACCTGACCGCCATTTAATTATGTATCGAAGTGCGATACAAGATCCCAACACCAACATTGATCAAGTATCAATTCAGTTCGCAGATCGCAGAATAAATACCCCTTCGAATTTAATTACAGGAGAGCAGACTGACGGAGTCCACGTCTATGGAACTCTCAAGCCCGTCTCAATTCCAGCATGGCTCAAAGTTCCAAAGAATCAATCAATTAGCGGCTTATCCAGCGATACCGAAGTTGAGAAAACTGTGAGAAATGATGCACAACCACCTAATGTCCATGTGCTCTACAGCGGAACTTTGACGAGGAGAGATGCAGCGCCAAGCGCTTATATCGCAACACCTGTAGGACAAACGGACTGGATTTCATTTCCTTCAGGTAGCGCAGAATTTAATGCAGGCATGACTACGTGGAGTTGCCAGCTCAGTGATTCCTGTGTCGATCTTCCTTTTGACCCCGCATCGCAAAGACTCCTTCGAAATATCACGCTACAAGTTCTCACATTGTGGCAACAAAATTCAGTTGGTAGGTTACTGAAATGAGTTTTCCTCCTCATCACTCTGGGAAAGTGCCGCATTGGCATAAGCCGCATATTGGTGAACACCGCTGGCCCGTTTCGTTTGTCGTAGGGGTTGTAATTATTTTGCAATACCTTCTACCTGCGTCTTTGTCTCTAAAACTTCAACCGGAGATATGTGCAGTTGAGGCAAGTTTGATGGCCATCATGTTTGCTATAAAGCCTGGGCGGATCAATCAGCATCATAAGTTCAGCTGGTGGCTTGGAATTATTCTCGCAAGTGTGATGACAATAAGTAACATTGCCTCTGCAATCGATTTGGTAGATGGAATCATCCATTCAACTGTAAAGAGCCCAACTAATCTTCTGGCATTTGGTGGGTCCATCTGGCTTACAAATATCGTCGTTTTTAGTCTCTGGTATTGGGAATTTGATCGGGGTGGTCCAGGAGCAAGAGCCGAAGCACTCATCCCATACCCAGATTTCTTATTTCCACAAATGACGTCATCAGAATACGCACCAGAAAACTGGAAGCCTGGCTACTTTGACTATATGTATACCTCGTACACAAACGCGAGCGCATTTAGTCCAACGGATGTTTTGCCTCTGAGCAGGTGGGCAAAATTCCTTATGATGATTCAAAGCTCAACATCTTTAGTTATCGTAGGACTTGTCAT
>CAINRG010000070.1 GCA_903852585.1 uncultured Actinomycetes bacterium | reverse complement strand
GAAATAAAATCAAAGGAAGGGTTTCCAACAAGTTGGTCTAAGTTATGAGAGATGCCAGTCGATAAATTATCGAGAACAACGACTGAATCCCCGCGAGAAACCAAAGCGTCACAGACATGAGAGCCGATAAAACCAGCGCCGCCGGTCACTAAATACTTAGCCATTTTTCACCGTGTTGCCGCGTGTATTTAAAACAGGAACCCCATCCAAAACAGTGAGATCAACGGATGAATGAGGATTGACCAAAACAACAAGGTCGTAGTCAGAAGCAAGAGGAACAGAACTTTCGCCATTCCACTCAAGAACCAAATGATCATGCCAGGAAACAACAGCGCCCTCTTTACGGAGCAATGAAATCAAACCGGTAGCAGGAGTCTCGCGAACATCAGAGACATCTGGCTTATAGGCAACGCCTACAACCAAAATCTTTTTACCTGACAAGGATCCAAGAATTCCCTCGGCCTTGCCTACAAAGAATGAAGGCATAGAAAGATTTACTTCATTTGCTAAATCAATAAACCGCGTTGGTGCACCAATCTCACGTGCCTTTGCAACCAAATAGGAAGGATCCACGGGAATGCAATGTCCACCCACGCCAGCACTTGGATAGAAAGGCATAAATCCATATGGCTTTGTCGCCGCAGCATCCACAACCTCGCGAATATCAATTCCCATCTTTGAGCAGAAAATAGCGAGCTCGTTGATAAAGGAGATATTGACCAATCTAAATGAATTCTCCAAAAGCTTTGCTGTCTCGATAACCTCAACAGAAGATCCCACCGTCACACTCTCCACAAATGAGGAATAGAACTTCACGGCACGTGTGGTTGCCTCTGATGAAAGTCCAGCGACCAACTTTGGAGTGTTCTTCACGTTCCACTTTTTATTTGCCGGATCAATTCGCTCTGGTGAATAGACCACTTCATAATCTTTATGGCGCGAGACCGAGGACAAGATCGATGATGCGAGGCCACGTGTAGTTCCCGGAGAGATTGTTGACTCGATAATCACTAAAGCATCTGCCCCAAGGTTTGCACCGACCGCCTCAACGGCAGCTTCAAATAAAGATAAGTCGGGAGCTCCTGAAGGATTCAAGGGAGTCGGCACACAGATACAGACAACATCGGATGTTGAAATGCTTGCAAATGAATTTGACGCTTGGTAATTGCCAGAGGAGATAACAGCTGTCAATAAAGAATCAGAGATATCTGAAACAGGAGAAGTCCCATGATTTAAAAGTCCAACCCGCTTTTCATCGGTATCAATGCCGATAACGGTATGGCCAGCCTGCGCCGCAGCAACTGCCAATGGCAGCCCCACATACCCCTGACCAACTATCGCTACGCGCATAAGGGAAGTTTATCTGCTCGGGTTATGCCCCGAACTCACGCTTCGCTTGTGCAGCCTCGGGTGTGCTTGAAGCAAAGGCATCAATCAAAGGAATGACTGCTTTTGCACCGGCAATATCCCCCATCGCCTTCAAATCCTCACCAAGCTTCAAAAGATTCTTCTGGTTATAAGGATCAAGGGTCACCATCTCGCGTCGCAATGGAATCGCAGAAGGAATTCGATTTGTCTGCTCATAGATTGAAACAAGAACACTTAAAGCTTCAAAGTTACGAGGATCAGAATGAATAACCTGATTTAAGAGAGAAACACCATCATCAACTTGACCAGCCTCTGCAAGCAACGTACCAACCGTAACCTTGTTATGTGGATCTACTAATCCATATCCCAAAGGTTTCACCACAGCAGTTTTGTACGCAGATATTTGAGCACTTGTTGGCTTTGCATAAGAACGAGACATACGAGCATCAGAATCTGCAAGGAACAATGGAATAACCAAAGCAAGGGCTGCGGTAGCTGCAATACCCGAAACCAAAGGCTGAGCAATGCTTTCTTTTGGACCACGAGAAATCTGCTTCTGTTTTTTACCGTTCTTTACATAG
>CAINRG010000069.1 GCA_903852585.1 uncultured Actinomycetes bacterium | reverse complement strand
TACTGTCACAGGCAACCGTGATGTTCTTCGCGACGAACATTTCAAGGTGATGAAAGATGGTGCAATCCTTGCAAACTCCGGTCACTTTGATATCGAAATCGATGTGGCATGGCTTGAGCAGAATGCAAAGCAAAAGAACTCAAAGATTCGCCACCAGACAGATGAATACGTCATGGCAAATGGGCACCGCATTCTTCTCATTGCAGAAGGACGTCTTGTAAATCTTGGTGCAGCTGAAGGTCACCCAGCAGCTGTAATGGATATGTCATTCTCAGATCAAGCTCTCACCGCTGAATACCTCTTGAAGGCAGCAAAAGATCTTGCTCCAGGGCTACATGAAGTTCCAACAGAGATTGATAAAGAGGTTGCAAAGCTCAAGCTTGCAAGTATGGGAGTGGATATTGATGTTCTCACTCCTGCGCAAGAGCTTTACTTAAACTCTTGGGAGCACGGTTCCTAATGCCACTCATCATGGTCGTCGATGATGACCAAGATTTGGCGGAGATGTTGGGCATTGTTCTCAACGGATCTGGGTTTGAAGTTGATCTTGTAAACAATGGTGATGGCGTGATGGATATCTTTCGCGCCAACACCCCAGATTTGGTTTTACTGGATGTGATGCTCCCAGGAATAGATGGCATCGAGGTTTGCCGTCGCATCCGGGCAGAATCTATGGTTCCGATTGTGATGCTCACTGCAAAAGGTGATACTCACGATGTTGTTTTAGGTCTTGAAGCTGGCGCCGATGATTACATGGTCAAACCATTTAACCCGTCGGAGCTCGTAGCACGTTTGAAAGTTCGACTTCGTAGAACTGTCTCTCAGCCAACTACATCTCTTCGCATTGGCGATCTTGCGATTGATCAGGTCGCACACACAATCGCACGCGACGGAAAATCAATTCCGCTCACACGTCTTGAATTTGATCTTTTAGTCGCGCTTGCAAAAGAACCTGGCCGCGTCTTTACCCGCGAAGCACTTTTAAGTGAGGTCTGGGGCTACCAGCATGCGACCGATACGCGACTTGTAAACGTTCACATCCAGCGCCTTCGCTCCAAGATTGAGCGCGATCCAGATAATCCAGAATTGATTCTTACATTGCGCGGCGTTGGATATAAGGCAGGAAGTGCAGGAAAATCTGAAGAATGAGAAAGCTACTTCGTAGCTGGCGTCGCTCAATTTTGGTGCGCGTCACTGCGTTGACCCTGGCTCTTTGTACGCTTCTTATTTTGATTGTTGGCTCGGTCTTTTCAAATCAGATTACGCGAGGCATTTATCGCGAAAAACTATCAGCCTCAATCTCAGAAGCTGATTCGCTTATTAATTATTCCCAAAGTCAACTCGACGCGACAACATATCGCACCGACCTCAAGCTCAAGACCGTACTAGACAACATTCTTCACGTGAGTGATCTCAGTACAAATGGAAATCAGCGCGAAGTTATTTTGCTTCCTTCTCCGAAGACAGCAAATATTTCCAATAAGTATCAGGGAAGTTCAAATTTTCTAGACTTCTCCATCATTACTCCGGAATTTCGAACTCAGGTAAGAAAACACTTTGCAGTGCAGCATCAATACATTTCGATTAAATACCTTACCGGGGTAAAGATAGACGGTATTGCTGTCGGCTCTACAATCACCATTCCTAATAATCAGGAATATGAAATTTATTATCTGTTCCCACTTTCACAGCAGAAAGACCTCATTGGATTTATTGATGTCCTGCTCTGGATTTCTGGCGCGGTACTCATTATTTTGATCGCACTTATTACATGGTATGCAACCGGCAGAATCGTTCGCCCTGTTCGCGAAGCAGCCGAGATTGCCGAAGAACTGACAGCGGGGGATCTGGGCCGCAGACTTGCAGTGAGGGGCGAGGATGAACTTGGCCGATTAGCATTTGCCTTTAATGAAATGGCCGTCTCACTTCAACAGCAAATCTCTCGACTAGAAAACCTTTCACGCCTTCAACAGCGCTTTGTTTCCGATGTTTCCCACGAGCTTCGTACCCCTTTAACAACTATCCGCATGGCATCGCAGGTCCTCTTTGATGCTCGCCACAATCTTGATCCAGCCTCGTTTCGCAGTGCAGAATTGCTTATTGCGCAAATTGAGCGATTTGAATCTCTACTTACAGACCTTTTGGAGGTAAGTCGGTTCGATGCACGAGCTGCAATCCTTGAAACGCACGAAGTTAATATCACCACAATTGTGCGACAAGTCTTAGATCAACTCCATGCCCCTGACGATCTTCGAATATTTGCGCCGGAAGCACCCGTCAATGCCCATGTTGATTCTCGCCGCATTGAACGCATTCTGCGAAATCTGATTTCTAATGCGATCGACCACAGTGAAGGAAAAGGCGTGCTCATCGCTCTTGCGCAGACAGAACATGAAGTTTCTGTGGGTGTTCGCGATTATGGAATCGGATTTAGCGAGCGTGAAGGCGAACGCCTCTTTGACCGATTCTGGAGAGCCGACCCATCTCGTTCTCGCCTACGTGGCGGTACAGGCTTGGGTCTTGCAATTGCATTGGAAGATGCGCAACTGCACGAAGGAATCTTGAAAGCGTGGGGAAGGCCACACCAAGGGGCACACTTTGTTTTAACGCTTCCAAAATCTCCCGGCATCCCTATTAGGAGCGAACCAATCTCGGTTATTCCAGAAGATGCTCCATCCACAGCGCTGTTTGAAATCGATACAGACGATATCTAAGAGGTAGATGCTTTCCCGATGGGGGAAATTCTGCAGCTACTTTTTCCAGAGCGATGTGTCGGTTGTGGGCACGCACATGCACTCCTCTGCAAGCGATGTTCTCGCGAATGGGGATATCCGATCACTAATACAATTGAAGACGTTCCACTAATATCTTCAGCCTTTTATTCAGAATCAATTTCTCATATTGTTTTAAAAGCGAAGGAAAATAATGACCGGCGTTGCCGGCGGATTTTGGCAAATGCCATCGCATCCCATATCTCTGAAACAGAAACTCTTATCCCGATTCCCTCAAGCCCTAGTTCCATACGAAGAAGGGGATTTGACCATGCCCTTCTTCTTGCAGAAGAGGTCGTACGATTGACGGGAAGTTCACTCTGGCATGGCCTGCGGGTAAATCGAAAAATCCAAGATCAAACAAAGCTCAACCACTCGGCACGTTTTGCGAATTTATCGGGGGCATATTCATTTCTTTCGGGCAACAGTGGGAATGAGTTGCCCCCAAACGTTGTTGTGATTGATGACCTTGTGACGACTGGAGCTTCCATGAGGGAGGCAATACGCGTCATACGGAGCGAAAAAGGAGCAGAAATGCTGCCTATAAAGGCCATTTCCGCCTGTATAGCCAGCCACCACTTACCCAATACGATTAGCCCCTGATAGAAGTTCAGCTCCATGAAGTAACTAAAAGGAACTACAAGAAAGAGGAACAGTGTCAGTTCTAGACAAGATTCTTCGCGCAGGCGAAGGTCGTGCCGTAAAGGCTCTTGAGAAAATCGCATCAGAAGTAAATTCATTTGAATCCAAGATTTCTGCTTTAAGCGATGATGCACTTCGAGGCCAAACTGAACTTTTCCGCTCTCGCCTTTCACAAGGTGAAACCCTCGACAATCTCCTTCCTGAGGCATTTGCAACAGTTCGCGAAGCCGCTAAGCGCACTTTGGGACAACGTCACTACGACGTACAGCTCATGGGTGGAGCAGCACTTCATAAAGGCAATATCGCCGAGATGCGCACGGGTGAAGGAAAGACTCTCGTATCTACACTTCCTGCCTACCTCAATGGTTTGACGGGCAAAGGCGTTCATATCGTCACGACAAATGATTACCTTGCAGAGCGCGACAGCGAGTGGATGGGACGTATTCACCGATTCCTAGGTCTTAAGGTCGGTGTCATTCTCTCAAATATGTCTCCAGCAGAACGACGCGAACAATACGCAGCCGATATTACATATGGCACAAATAACGAATTTGGTTTTGATTATCTGCGCGACAACATGGCTTGGAGCCTTGAAGATTGCGTACAGCGTGAGCACAACTTTGCAATTGTGGATGAAGTTGACTCAATCCTTATTGACGAAGCACGTACGCCTTTGATCATCAGTGGTCCTGCCGACAAAGCAACGAAGTGGTACCAAGAGTTTGCAATCATTGCTGAAAAACTCACTCGCGATGTGCATTACGAAATTGATGAAAAAAAGCGCACCATTGGTATCCACGAAGAGGGCGTTTCAAAAGTTGAAGAACTTCTTGGAATTGAAAACCTTTACGAGGCAGTAAATACCCCAATGATTGGGTATCTCAATAATTCAGTTCGTGCAAAGGAACTTTTCAAGAGAGATAAAGATTACGTTGTCATGAGCGGTGAACTTCTTATCGTTGATGAGCATACGGGTCGCGTTCTCTCCGGGCGCCGTTATTCTGAAGGACTTCATCAGGCCCTCGAAGCCAAGGAACGTATTGAAATTAAAGATGAAAACCAGACTTTGGCGACCATCACCCTCCAGAATTACTTCCGCTTGTACAAGAAGCTTGGTGGCATGACTGGTACTGCGATGACTGAAGCTGCAGAATTTATGCAGATTTACAAGCTTGGCGTGATTCCAATTCCGACAAATCGTAATTCTCAGCGTATCGATCAAGCCGATTATATTTACAAGACCGAACTAGGAAAGTTTGAAGCAGTAGCAAACGATATTGCGCAACGCCATAAAAAGGGTCAACCTGTTCTTATCGGAACAGTTTCTGTTGAAAAATCTGAAGAACTCTCTTCACTTTTGAAGCGTCGCGGTATCCCGCATGAGGTTCTTAACGCAAAGCACCACGAACGCGAGGCATCAATTATTGCTCGCGCCGGAACGCTTGGCGCAGTCACTGTCTCAACAAACATGGCCGGCCGCGGTACCGACATCATGCTCGGCGGAAACCCAGAATTTATGGCTGACTTTGCAATTCAACAACGTGGAATCAGCCCAGTTGATAACCCAACTGAGTACGAATCTGCATGGGGCCCAGAATTAGAAAAGCAGAAGGAAGCTGTCAAGAAGCAACATGAAGAAGTAATCGCACTTGGTGGTCTCTATGTACTTGGTACAGAGCGCCACGAATCTCGTCGTATTGATAATCAGCTTCGTGGTCGATCAGGTCGCCAAGGCGATCCTGGTGAATCCCGCTTCTACCTTTCTCTGCAAGACGATTTGATGCGACGCTTTAATTCCGGACTAGTAGAGCGCTTCCTTGGCGCTGCCGGACTTCCCGAAGATATGCCAATCGAATCAAAGATGGTTTCAAATGCAATCCGCTCAGCTCAGACTCAAGTTGAATCTCTGAACTTTGAAATGCGTAAGAATGTTTTGAAATATGACGACGTTATGAACCGCCAGCGTGAAGTTATTTATGCAGAGCGCCGTGAGGTTCTTGAAGGTCGCGACATAAAGGATCAAGTCCAGGAATTTATGGTGGAGACAGTCTCCGCGTACGTCACTGGTGCAACGAGTGAGGGCTATGCCGAGGATTGGGATCTGGATACTCTGCACACGGCTCTAAAAGCTCTCTATCCGATTTCATTCTCGTTCAACGAACTCGTCGCTGAAGTAAATGGTAAGGCCGGCCTAGATCACGAATTTCTTCTCAACCGCGTTCTTGATGATGCAAAGGGCGCATATGCTGCGCGCGAAGAATCACTTGGCTCTGAGGTTATGCGTGAGCTAGAGCGCAAGGTTCTGTTGCAAGTTCTTGATCGCAAGTGGCGCGAGCATCTTTATGAGATGGATTATCTCCAAGAAGGCATTGGGCTCCGCGCGATGGCACAGCGCGACCCACTTGTTGAATATCAGCGCGAAGGATATGACCTTTTTGCAGCCATGATGGATTCCATCGCAGAAGAGATGATTGGATTCCTTTTCCACGTTGAAGTAAATGTGCAAAATAATGAAGTTGAGGCAAAGGGACTAGCAACTCCTTCTAAGCAAGAGCAACAACTTCGCTATACAGCCGCTGATGTCGACGGAGTTGCAGTTGAGTCCGGTGGTACGTCACGAAATGCACCTTGCCCTTGTGGCTCTGGTCGCAAATTCAAGCGTTGCCATGGTGCAGCTTAAATAAGTTGTAGCTTCGTACACATCCATCGTTTTTCAACGCCTTCAAACCGAAGAGCCAACGATCTCACTCGATCTTCAAATCGAAGTGTGACCGTAACTTCGGCGATACCTTCCAATGGTTCGGAGATATAAATCTTTCGAATTTTCGGAAGTGGTTTCCAACTACCTACATTCTTTCCAATTTCGGCGTAGGTCAATCGGTGACTCCACCGTGCAAGTTGCTGAATCGGACGTTTTCCACCATAAATTTCGACCACACTCACTACATACTTTCCGACCCAGTCAGTGAGTTCTGGAAGTTCTGAGCGATGTGATGGCTGCCGGGCAGATTCAGGATCCTCTTCCTCGCCCTCAACAAAATCCGGCGTTGGAACAAGATAGAGCTTTGGAATAGCAGGAACAACAGGTGGGAAAGTTATCGGCTGTCGAAAGATATCTAGAAGTGGCTCATGCCATCCGCTTGAAAATCGACGTTGGGATTCACTTCCTTGATCGAAGGAAACAGGGCGAAGCAAGGGCTTTTGAGGTTGAGTATGAATTGTCATAATCTGATTGTGCTGAGCGGGAAGTGGCTTCTCTTCATATAAAAGGATGAATTTTGACGGTCAGTGCAATTAATTTGCCTTTTGTGGAGAAGAAAATCCTGACCGCCCTCACTTGGGTTATCAATCTCCCATGATAGATATTCAGACATTTATACAAAGGAACTCTCGAAAAATATTGGGAGTCGGAATTCTCTGCATCTCTTTGATTGCAGCGATGGGACTTGTGGGGCAGGCAGATAATTCAGTCGCAATGTGGAGCGCGAAATACTCTCTTTCCCCGGGTGCGGCAATTAAAGGCTCTGATCTCACAGTCGTCAATGTTTCACTGGGAAGCCAAGCACCAAAATATTTCTCTAATAAAGCAAAGTTAGTTGGAAGTTATGTAACAAAGCCGCTTTCTCAGGGAGAGCTAATCCCAGTGAGTGCAATCTCAAAATCTACGACAGGTGCCACCACCAGAGAAATTCCTCTTGGTGTATCCAGAAGTGATATGCCGCTGACACTTCGCGTGGGAGATCTTGTGGATCTTTACTCGATTCCAATTAAGGATCCGAAGGCGGCAACAAATCTGGTCACCTCAAAAATCCGCGTTATTGCCGTCGATGCGCAATCCCAGAGCATGGGAGGTTCAATCAATCTTCTCTTTTCAGTGGATGAGAAAGTTGTATTAGATATAACGGATGCAATTGCACTGGGAAGAATCGTGGTGGTCAGAGATGCTATCTGAAATTCCACAAATTGAAGTGATCACAGCAATTGGAGAAGCTGAACTTGAGGATTATGTCTCACAACTTCTCTTTACCCAAGGTTGGAGCATTATCTACAGGGCATTCGACGCCACAGCTCTACAAGAATTTATGGCACAACGATCGGTGGAGCTTCGGACAGTCATCGTATATACAAGCGATCTTCCCGATATGAATAAGGAACTTATTGAGGAATTCACTTCTCCTACGGTGACAACAATCTCTCTCGACGAAACTACAAAGAGCGCTCACGAAATTATGCAAAAAATTCGAAGTCAATTGCGACTTCCCATGCTTCATTCATCTTTGTCAAAGACCGCTCCGGAGGCAACGTGGAGTACAGGTTCCCCGCAAATTCAAGCAAGTACCCAGAAAGTTATCGTTGTGACGGGTAGTTGCGGGGCGCCTGGAAAGACGTTAATAGCTGCCGCTTTAGCTTCAGAAATTAGTAAGTCCAGAAAAGTTACCTTTATCGACGCCGACTTCAGAAACATTCCACTTACTTCATATTTTACAAGTAATGAATTTTCGATAAGTAGGTTAAGCGCAAGTGAAAAGCCAACAAAGCTCCCAGAAGGAGATTTGCGTGATCTCATCATCGTAGATGTTGGGGTTCTTCCACCCCTCGGCGAAGTAGTTAATGATCGTCGTTGGAGCGCTCTTTTGTACAACAACATTTTTGATGTTGCGACACAATTGATCTATATCTGTAAAACAAGCAAAGCAAGCCTGATGCAACTGGATCAATTCAGAAAAGAATTTCCTGTGCTGATGAAGAAGGTCTCTCCAACATATATCTGTGTCTTAGATGGTCAATCTAAAGAGCTCCGCCAAGCTCAGGCCGCATTTCTTCAACTTGTTGGTAGTGAGCGCAACTTTCAACTTCCGCCGGGCTGCCTTCTCCAAAAGTCATCGGGAGTCCTCGATTCTCTCCTTGGAACAGTTAATAAGGGGAAGAAAGAGATTGGTAGTATCGCTGCCTCGCTTATATAAATCTGCGGGGGATAGGGGCGATCAATGTCGACGTCACGTGTGGAAGCTGCTTATTCGCAGACCGCACTTTCCGATGAAGATAAAGCTCGCCTATCCGAATTAATTGCTGAGTGGCAGCTACTGTCCGATCTTTCTTTTGCTGATCTCATTTTGTGGATTCCAAAGCGTAAGGATTACCAAAGCTGGCCAGAAGGATTCATTGCAACTGCACATATTCGCCCCACAACAGCCGCCACTGTCTTTGCTCATGATGTCATCGGTGAAGAAATTAACTACGGTGATAATCCTCGCCTTGATCAAGCCCTCTCTCAAGGAGAGATTGTGCGTGACTCAGAACCAGAGCAAGTGGGCGAGCTTCTCATCAAAGAAGAGACAGTTCCCGTACTTTTTAATGGACATGTAATTGCTGTGATATCTCGTCACCGCGATGCGGTGCAGATGCGGTCGGCTTCGCGCCTTGAGATTAATTACCGTGAAATCGCGCACAAGATTTATCGAATGATTTCAGAAGGAACATTCCCCATTCAAAATAGTATTTATCGTGCAGAATCTGCACCTCGGGTAGGCGATGGACTTATCCGCCTTGATACAAATGGATTCATTGTCTATGCAAGCCCTAACGCTCGCTCTGCAATGAGTCGGGCTGGTTGGGATGTGGAGCTTGAAGATCACATCTTTGGGATGGTTCTTGAAGATATTGCTCTTCCCGATGGAGCTGCTACCGATGAGACGTGGTCAGCAATCTTTAATGGTAAAAATTTACGGCGTACCGATCTTGATAATGGACGCGCGATATTAGATCTTCTAGCGATTCCTCTCATCGAGGGAAGTGATCGCATCGGTGCCATTGTCTTGGTTCGTGACGTCACAGAACTTCGCCGGCGAGATCGCGCTCTCCTCACAAAAGATGCCACAATCCGTGAAATTCACCATCGTGTAAAAAATAATTTGCAGACCGTATCAGCCCTTCTTCGACTTCAATCTCGACGAGTAGAAGACCCTGAAGCATCACAGGCACTTGCAGAGGCGGTTCGCCGAGTTGCATCCATTGCTATCGTGCATGAAACCCTCTCAACGAGCTCAGCCGAAACCGTTCTTTTTGACGAAGTCTATGACCGCATTATTCGCAATGCCATCGAACTGGGCTCTCGACCTGTGCGCCATGAAAAGAGCGGTGAATTTGGAATTTTTGGTGCCCAACAGGCGACTCCACTCGCACTTGTTATTACTGAACTCATTCACAATTCTCTTGAGCATGGATTGGCTGAGAAGGGTGATCTTTTACATATTGAAATAAGCAGAGATGATTCAACCGTTGTTGTTCAGGTAATTGATAACGGCGTTGGATTACCGGATGGGTTCAATTACGAAAAATCTTCAAATCTCGGTCTTCAAATCGTGCGCACACTTACGGAGAACGAATTAAAAGGTCAGATTAAGTTAGAGAGAACCGGAAGTGAGACTCGAGCGATTCTCACGTTCCCAGCAATTAATTTAAAGTAAATGTAGGATACTCATCGCTCACAAGTGCGATGGAGTAACCGTAAACACGATTCCAATACTCAATAGTTCCCAAGACCACATTTGCTGCCCATTCTGGATAATTTCCAGTGGCGCTAGTGATAATCCAGGCAAAGAGCGTTAGAACGAGTGAGAGCAACAGATAAATTGCTCCAACAATGTAGAGCGGAATTGCAAAAATCCATTTAATGAGAGGAAGTCCACGACTGAGTTTCTTTCCGCCCTCAATATCAGGGAAGATGACTGCGATATTTGGATTTCGCTCAATCGATGGATAATCATCTGTCAGCAAAAGAACGTAAGCTGCTACCCGCGTAGATATTTCCATCATGGCGTGATTAAAAGTAAGAGCGTAACTTGGATAAATTCCGCGGAAGAGAAGAGCAAGAACCACAGGCGCTGAAATAATAAGCGTGCTTACTCCCCAATGTGCCATTTGTGCAAAGAGGGCAATAAAGACTGCTACAGGTGCAGCGAGAATCCAGCGGAAGAAAACTGTCTGGCGGTTGCGACCGGTGAGTGTGACATCAATCTGTGTTTCTACATGTGTGCTCATGTGAGCATTCTAGAGGTTTATTGAAGGTAAGACTTCAAGTATGTCTGTGGCAACCACCGGATTATTTCTTTTGCGTGCTTTCTTGCCCGCACGTGAATGCATCTGCACAGCTTTGAATGTGATTTCTTGAGTTTGAGCGAGATTGGTAGGTTTCCACGATGCAATCATTGCCCCGATTAATCCAGCCAATATATCCCCGGATCCTGCTGTTGAAAGTTCAGCTCCTCCAGTTGAATCAATAAGTTGAGCTAATCCTGGAGCGGCGACAATGGTGTGAGAACCTTTGAGAACAAGAATGACACCAAGATCATCAGCAATCCTCTGAGCGGTCTCGGTTCTGGAGGTGAGTGAATACCCAAGATATTTCAGCTCTCCTTCATGAGGAGTAAGAATTGTGATGGGGTTTCGCTTGATATCAAGGGATGCAATTGCAGAGCTATCGAGAATCACCGGAACTCCTTGAGGAATCTTCATGATCTTTGGGTTCCCAGGACCTACGACGATTGCATCAAAAGATTCCCCTTTAAATTCTGGAATCTGAACTACATCTGGAAAATAGTTGTAAATTAATTGCGAAGAGATTTTGGATTGACGTATAAATTTCACATAGCCCACTCCACCACGTCGCGCTCCTCCCACACATAAAACTGCCGCCCCGGGGTAATCATCACTTCCGGCAAGGATTCCCACGATGCCTCGATTGAATTTGTGTGACGATGGCGACAGTGGCGCTAAAAAGCTTTTTTTCGTGAACATGTCACAAGTCTATTGAGACCGGGGAAGTGTGGGTACTCGTCGGTACGACCTTTCTGGGTCAGAATTGCGCTCATGACTAAAGCCTTGCCTCAAATCATTCAAGGTGGCATGGGCGTTGCTGTCTCTAATTGGGAGCTTGCAAAAGCAGTTTCTCAACACGGTGGCATGGGCGTTGTCTCCGGAACAGCGATTGATGCCGTTCTCATTCGCAGATTAGAAAGTGGAGACAAAGGTGGAGATGTCCGCCGCGCTCTCGCTTCCTTTCCCAATCAGGAAACTGCAAAACATATTATCGAGAAATATTTTATTGAAGGTGGCAAAGCCGCTGATGCTTCTTATTCAAATGCGCCAAAACTTCTCATCGATGCCTCGCGCCATTCCAATGACCTTCTTATCGCGGGAGCCTTTGTTGAAGTGTGGCTTGCAAAAGAAGGGCACGACGGCCCTGTAGGAATAAATTTCCTTGAAAAGATCCAGATGGGTTCAGCTGCCGGAATTCTTGGCGCGATGCTTGCCGATGTCGACTACGTCATCATGGGCGCAGGAATTCCTCGCGAAATTCCTCGCTTTATTACTGAGATTGCTCAAAAGAAACCGAGCTTCATCACAGTCGACGTTGTCGGAGGCGAAGCGCAACGCATAGTTATTGATCCTGCAGAG
This sequence comes from uncultured Actinomycetes bacterium, assembly GCA_903852585.1. Classification (GTDB taxonomy): domain Bacteria; phylum Actinomycetota; class Actinomycetes; order Nanopelagicales; family Nanopelagicaceae; genus PALSA-747. Next base: position 1,785 of record CAINRG010000069.1, on the reverse strand, counting down.
TTTGTTGACATAACAAAGATCGAATTTAAGCGTCCGATGTTTTTAGCGATCATCATCAGCGATATTTTGGCTGCTTACTTAGCACGTGATGAATCAAGTCGTCCTGATGGATTTATAATTGAAGGACCTTCCGCAGGTGGGCACAATGCTCCACCCCGTGGAAAAATTGAATTTGATGCCGAGAATGAACCCATTTATGGACCTCGCGATTTAGCAAACCTTGAGAAGATGCAGAAATATGGATACCCATATTGGCTAGCGGGTGGTTTCGGAGCGCGTGGAAAGCTCAAAGATGCTCTTGCTGTTGGCGCTGTTGGCGTTCAAGTCGGAACTCTCTTCGCACTCTCTCAGGACTCCGGATTTACAGATCAAATTCGTAACCAAATACTTAACTCCCTTCGCGATGGAACATTTGAAATCCATACTGATATGAAAGCATCGCCAACTGGCTTTCCCATCAAAATTGTGAGCGCACCTGGAACAACTGCAATGCCAGATGTCTTTGCCGCTCGTCCAAAACTTTGCGACATGGGCTATCTCCGCGAGCCAGTTCTTCTCAAGAGTGGTCGAGTCGATTACCGCTGTCCTAGTGAACCCGAGAAGCCATATCTTAAAAAGGATGGCACCATGGAAGAGACTGTCGGGCGAAAGTGCCTGTGCAATGGACTTTTCGCAAATATCGGACTTGGTCAGCACAGACGTGACGGTTATGACGAGGCGCCGATTATCACATTGGGATCAGATGTCGATGGCTGTCGTGAACTAGCAAAAGAATTTCCATCCGGGTGGAGTGCAGCACAAGCAGTGGATTTCATCGCTGGCATTTAGTATTACCCTACGAACATAGCTCAGCGATAATTTCTAGGAGTAATACATGCCAAGTACGACCGTTGTTGTGGGTAGCAAAGTTGGCCTTCATGCTCGGCCCGCATCACTTCTTGTTAAGGCGTCGAGTAATTCAGGGCTCTCAGTCACTGTCTCTAAGCCTGGTGAGACTGGTGTCAATGCAGCTTCTTTGCTCTCCGTGCTCTCCCTCGGCGTAAAGATGGGCGAATCTATTGAGATAAATGTTGCCAATGGCGACAACGCCGATGAGCTTCTCGCCGAGCTTGTAGATATTGTTTCGCGCGACCACGACGAATAGGAATCATTTCTCATGAGTTCACTATCTGGCATTGGGGTCTCACCCGGAGTCGTTGTTGGGCCAATTCGCCGCATCATTCAAGTAACCTCTACCGAACCTATCTCTGCAACTCCGCGCCAAGTTTTTGAGGCACTCGAAAAAGTCACTTCCGATCTTGAAAACGCTGCTCATCACATCGAATTAGATATCGCCAAAGATGTTCTCGGTGCACAAGCAATGATGGCAAGCGACCCAGCTCTTGTTGAAGCAATTGGCGCACGACTTACTGACGATATCTCGTATGCCGATGTACGTCCTGACATCATTGATTCATTTAGCGGCTTTAAAGCAGCACTCACTGCACTCGGTGGTTATTTTGCTGAGCGAACAGCAGATCTTGATGAAATCATGAACCGGCTCTTAGCAAAACTTTCTGGAACCGAGCAAGCCGCCCTTATTCTTACAGAGCCGAGCATCATCGTTGCAGAAGATCTAACGCCATCTGATACCGCGCAACTCAATCTTCAATTTGCCCTCGCACTTGTTGTTGCAAAGGGTGGGCCCACATCTCACACAGCAATCGTTGCGCGTGGCTTAGGAATCCCAGCAATTGTCGGATGCCAGGGTGTTCTTGAACTCGAGGAAGGCGCTCACGTTCTGGT
>CAINRG010000068.1 GCA_903852585.1 uncultured Actinomycetes bacterium | reverse complement strand
TTTTGCGACCTTGATGATGTGAAAGTCGTTGAAGAAAACTGGTGGCTGGTGAAGGATTTGAACCTTCGAAGGCGTAGCCGGCGGATTTACAGTCCGCTCCCATTGGCCGCTCGGGCAACCAGCCAGGTTGTTATTTGCAGCCCGCGAATAGTAGCGAACGCTCTCCCGAAGGGTCTAATCGAGAGTTTTCAGAGGCAGTCACACGGCTGTAACCTCGGCAAGTGATTAAATATTCGAAAGAAGTGGCGAAAGCCATCGCCGAAAAGAAGCCAATCGTTGCTCTTGAGTCCACAATCATCAGCCATGGACTTCCTCGCCCGCGCAATCTCACTGTTGCCCAGGAGGTTGAGGCGATAGTTCGTGAGACCGGCGCTACCCCAGCAACAATTGCAATCCTTGATGGAGTAATTCATGTTGGATTGGAAGAAGATCAACTCGATCGCATCGCAAATGAAGATGGCGTTGTCAAAGCTTCGACGCGAGATCTTGCAATTCTTGCCGCAACAAAAAAGAGTGCGGCCACAACTGTTGCTGCAACTGCGCATATTGCAGCGATGGCTCGAATTTCTGTTTTTGCGACAGGCGGTCTTGGTGGCGTACACCGCGGTGATGGATTCGATGAATCAGCTGATCTTCGCGGACTTTCCATTACTCCGGTTGTCATTGTCTGCGCCGGCGTTAAATCAATCCTCAATGTAGAAGCGACGCTTGAGCGTCTAGAGACTCTTGCCGTCCCAGTTCTTGGTTACAAGACAAATAAGTTCCCCGGGTTTTATCTCACCGAATCTGGCTTTGATATCGAACACCGAGTTGATTCTGCGACTGATATCGCTGCCATCTGGAACCAACGAAAAAACGTCAATACATCTGAGAGCGCAGTTATTGTTACAAATCCTGTGAAGGTAGAACTCGATCGCGCACTTCACGACAAACTTCTGACAAATGGGCTGGCCGAGGCCGATGCACATCACATAACAGGCAAGGCTGTAACGCCATTTCTCTTGGAATATTTCCACCGAGTAAGTGATGGGAAAAGCTTGGATGTAAATGTTGAAATTATTAAATCCAACTCTCGTCTTGCCGCCGAGATTGCAATCGCTCTTTAAGCGACTCCTCTATGAAAAAAATTCTCTGCATAGGTGACACCATGATGGATGTCAGCGTTGTTATCGACTCTGAAATTCACGAAACTGGGGATACGCGAGCAACTATTTCGACCCAAGGTGGAGGGGCCGCTGCAAACGTGGCAACGTGGCTCTCTCATGTCGGGAATGAAGTATTTCTCTGCTCACATGCAGGTGATGACATCAACGGGCATTTTCTGCATGAAGAATTGCATCGGTATTCAGTGGGCCATCCACCCATACTTTCTGACGGTGAGAAAACTGGGGTTGTTGTCATCATTGTGGGAGTCGATGGCGAACGAACAATGTTCCCCGATTCTGGAGCAAATTCTGCTTTGAGTATTGCCGATCTTCCACCTCTGGATAATTACACAGCCGCCTACCTCTCCGGATATGCGCTGATTAATCCGAAGTCTCGCAAAAATGTAAATGAAATAATTAAAAAGGTTAAAGATGCTGGAATTCCAATTGTGCTTGATCCAGGAACAGTTGGAGCTCTCCGAAATGTTCCATTCTCTTTACTTGAAGAGTGGATATCTCTCGTCGATGTCATGATTTTGAATGAAGAAGAAGCGTTATATATCGCGCAAGAAAAAGATATCGAAGGAGCACTTATCTCTCTTGCCGATGTCACTCCACTTGTTGTTGTGAAGCGTGGCAAAAAGGGCGCAATTGCAATTTTTGAGAAAGCGCTGATTGTTGATGTTCCTGCTGAAGATGTGGAAGTCATCGACACAACAGGCGCCGGCGATTCATTTGTTGCCGGCTTTATGTCGGCTTGGTTTGAGGAGCCAAATTTGGAAAGCTCCATGAAAGTTGGAATTGCCCAGGCGAGCATGTGTATTTCACAAGTGGGTGCTAGACCTCCACTTTTAACGAAGTAGGCGACGCTCAACCTTCAACTGCCACTCGAGAGTTCGTTAGTTGCGCGTTACAAAATTGAAATGAATAGTCACTAGGATTTCTTTCAACAAGCCCTCATGGTGAGGGTCCCTCAGGAGGAAATATCTTGAAGAAGACAATTAAGTTCGTAACACTTTTCGCAGCTCTCTCGCTTGTTACAGGCGTAGTTGCTGCACCAGCTTCACAAGCTGCAAAGATCAAGGCTTGTATCGTTCTTGATACAGGCGGCGTGGATGATCACTCATTCAACGCAGGAGCATGGGCAGGCGCACAGGCTTCAACAGCGTTGGCAGATGTTTCATATCTTCCATCATCATCATCTGCAGACTTTGCACCAAACATCAAGAAGTTCCTTGACCAAAAGTGCGCAATCATCATTGGTGTTGGATTCTCAATCAGTGGTGAAATTGTTAAGGCTGCAAAGGCAAACCCAACGACAAAGTTCGCTGTTGTCGATGATGCTGGCCTAGATTGCAACGCTGATTACTCAGTATGTAACCCAGTTGCAAACGTCAAGGGTCTTACATTCTCAACTGACCAAGCTGCTTTCCAAGCTGGTTACCTTGCTGCTGGTTACTCAAAGACCGGAACAGTTGCAACATACGGTGGAGCTCCATACCCAACAGTTACTATCTTCATGGATGGTTACGCAAAGGGTGTTGCTTACTACAACTCAGTAAAGAAGAAGAATGTAAAGGTTCTTGGCTGGGATCCAGTAAAGAAGACCGGAACATTCGTTGGAGACTTCTCTAACACTGCAAAGGCAAGCCAACTTTCACAGGGCTTTGAACAACAAGGTGCTGACGTGATTATGCCTGTAGCTGGTGGCCTCGGTGCTGCTACTGCAAAGCAATCACAAACAAGTGGCAAGTCTGTAACAATCTGGGTTGATACCGATGGTTTCTACTCAGCGCCACAATACGCATCAGTTCTTCTAACAACAGTTGCAAAGGGTCTTGGAAATGCTGTTAAGTCAGTAATCACAGACACTGCAACACGTCGTTTCACAGGTGCTTCATACGTTGGAACTTTGAAGAACAATGGCGTTTCAATCTCGCCATTGCATAACTTCTCTTCAAAGGTACCAGCAGCTCTTCAGGCAGAAGTGAAGAGAATTGGCGGACAAATTGCAAGTGGATCTCTCAAGATCTAATTTGTAATCACCTTTAATACGGGGGTCTCGAAAGAGGCCCCCGTATTTTTTTATGCCGATTTGGCATAGGATATTGGTGTGTCATTAGAGCTAAAGGGAATTACAAAGAGCTTCGGTGCTCTTGTTGCAAACGACGGAATTGATCTATCCGTCAACCGTGGAGAGATTCATGCGATCCTCGGTGAAAACGGTGCAGGTAAATCTACCCTGATGAATATTGTTTATGGATTACTCCAACCTGATTCTGGTGAAATCCGCGTTGACGGAAAAGTTGTCACCATTCACGAACCTAGCGATGCTCTCGCAGTTGGAATTGGAATGGTTCACCAGCACTTTATGTTGATCCCCGTTTTTACTGTTTTAGAAAATATCGTGCTCGGCCATGAAAGCACATCAAAGATTGGAAAGCTCAAACTCTCTGAAGCTCGCGAAAAACTCCTCGCTCTTGCTGCCGATTTTGGATTTGAAATTGATCCCGATGCTTACATCGAAAATCTCCCTGTCGGCGTTCAGCAACGTGTTGAAATTCTAAAGGCTCTTATTTACGATGCAAAGGTTCTGATTTTGGATGAACCTACCGCTGTGCTGACTCCTCAAGAGACAGATGAATTGATTGAAGTGATGAAACGCCTGCGAAGCCAAGGAACATCCATCATCTTTATCTCCCACAAACTTCGTGAAGTAAAAGCAGTTTCAGATCGGATCACAGTTATTCGACGTGGCAAGGTAGTGGCATCGGCAGATCCGAGTTCAAGCCAAGAAGAGCTCGCCTCTTTGATGGTGGGACGCCCAGTCAATTTAATGCCGGATAAGAAGCGACCTAACCCAGGCGCGCCTATTTTGGAGGTCAAAGATTTGGTCGTACTAGATCCATCAGGCCGACCACTAGTTTCTGATGTCAGTTTCACGGTTCATGCAGGGGAAGTTCTTGCTATTGCCGGTGTTCAGGGAAATGGACAATCCGAACTTGCAGAAGCGGTAGTGAATTTGCAGGCCCATATTCGTGGTTCTATTGAACTTGGCGGCGTACAACTCATTGGAAAATCTGTACACGATTCACTCCATGAAGGAATCGCCTACGTTCCTGAATCGCGTGAACTCGACGGACTTATTGGTTCTTTCAGCATTGCAGAAAATCTCATTCTTGATACTCATCGTGAAGCACCATATGCAAAAGGAATTACGCTTTCACCAAAGGCAGTAGCCACACGCGCTGAAGTTCAAGTAAAAGAGTTTGATATTCGGGCTCAATCTATTCAAGACCCCGTTACTTCTTTATCGGGAGGAAACAAGCAGAAAGTTGTCCTCGCTCGCGAGCTCTCACGACCCGTGAAGCTTCTTGTGGCTTCACAACCAACGCGAGGCCTTGATGTCGGATCTATTGAATTTGTGCACGAGCGAATCCTTGCTGAGCGAGATGCTGGCCGCGCAGTTCTTCTTTTTAGTACAGAACTCGATGAAGTCACCGCTCTTGCTGATCGTATTGCCGTGATGTACGCCGGAAAAATTCTTGCGATTGTGGATGCAACTGTTTCACGTGAAGAGTTAGGACTCTTGATGGCGGGTGTAAAAAAGTGAAAAAGTTTTGGAATCGCATAGCTGGAACCGCTCTTCTTCCTGCGCTCTCATTCCTTCTTGCATTTGTCATTTCAGGTTTGTTTATTGCGCTTTCGGATGCAAAAGTTCTCAAGGAAGCATCCCATCCACTAAAATTCATGACAACAGCACTTTCTACGGTAGGAAATGCCTACTTGGCACTTTTCCAAGGATCGATTTTTGATCCAAATCTTGCGCACGGTCACACAGTCTGGCAAGGTTTTTATCCGCTCTCTGAAACTATAGTCACAGCCACTCCTCTTATATTGACTGGCCTTGCAGTCGCTCTTGCTTTCCAATCTGGTCTATTTAATATTGGAGCTCAAGGTCAATTTATCTTCGGTGCAATTGGCGCTTCGTATGTTGGATTCCATTTCCATTTCTCTCCCGTTCTTCATGTCTTTCTTGCTCTTGGTGCAGCGATTGCCTTATCTGCTCTCTATGGTGGATTTGTCGGACTTCTCAAAGCACGAACTGGCGCCCATGAAGTCATTGTGACAATCATGCTCAACTACATCGCCGGCTTCTTCATTCTCTGGATTCTCAAAACAACAACATTTCTTCGCCCACGTAGAATTGATCCGATTGCTCCTGAAGTAAATCCAAGTGCTCAGCTTCCACATTTGGCTGGAGCAAACTTCAGATTGCATGCTGGAATTTTGATAGCCCTTCTTGCTGCTTATTTTGTCTGGTGGCTTCTCAACAGAACAACAATTGGATTCCAATTCCGTGCTGTTGGTGCCAATGCTGCTGCTGCAAAGACCGCGGGTATCTCGGTCTCTCGGGTAACAATCGCGACTATGGCACTCTGTGGCGCTCTTGCTGGACTAGGCGGCGGCGTACACGTTCTAGGAAGCGAGCATGCTCTCACGGCCGATATCGGCGGCTCCTTCGGCTTTGATGCCATCACTGTTGCCCTCCTTGGGCGAGCTAAGCCGACCGGAACAGTACTTGCCGCGCTCCTCTTTGGCGCTCTTCGTACGGGCGGTCGCACGATGCAATCAAATACAACGACTCCACTCGATATTGTTCTTGTGATCCAAGCTTTAATCGTTCTCTTTATTGCAGCCCCAACACTGGTCCGCTTTATCTTCAGAGTGAAAAACCTCAAGACAAAGGATGCAATGACAGCGAAGGGATGGAATGGCTAATGGTCTTCTCTAATGCTCAAAAGCGCCAGCTTCGACTTCTCGCAGTTGTATTTGTGCTTGCCCTTGGTGCTCTTTATCAATTTGGATTCTCTTCGCAATCAAGTAACAAGACCACATTTGGATTCCAGCTTGGAAAAGAATGGGTCATCATTCATCAATGGGTTATTCAATCCACAACAGGGTCACGAATATTTGCTGGGCTTGCAATAGTTGCGACAATCTTGGGAATATTTCTTGTCCGTGCAAACAAGAGCCCAGTTGTAGGAACGGGCTTTGCAGCATTCGCTCTTGTGATGTCATTTCTCTGTTGGGCAGCAAATGGAAAATTTATTCCGATGACAGGGCTTCTCCAGGGCAGCCTCATGCTTGCAGTGCCATTGATTTTTGGATCGATGTCTGGACTTCTTTGTGAGCGCTCTGGTGTTATTAATATCGCTATTGAAGGCCAACTCCTTGCAGGAGCCTTTGCATCAGGTGTTGTTGCCAGCCTGACTCACAAGACAACATTTGGCCTCATCGTTGCCCCTTTAGCTGGCGCAACGATCTCTCTTCTCCTTGCGACATTCGCAATCAAGTTCTCAGTTGACCAAGTCATTCTCGGCTTTGTTCTCAATGTTCTCGTCATCGGCCTTACAGACTTCCTCTATAAGAAACTACTTATTCCATATCAACAAACATGGAACACCGGGCCTTCTTTCTCTCGTATTGAAATTCCCTTCATTGGAAAATTACCAATTATTGGGCCTATCTTTTTCAACCAAACAATCATTGTCTATTTGATGTATCTCATCGTTGGAATTATTGTTTTTGCTCTCTTTAAGACAAAGTGGGGCCTACGCACACGCGCAATCGGCGAGCATCCAACTGCTGCCGACTCTGTTGGAATTGATGTCAACAAACTTCGCTTCCGCAATGTTTTGATTGCAGGCCTTGTCTCCGGTCTTGGCGGTGCATATTTCACAGTCGGCTCTGTCGGCAGTTTTGGTAAAGAGATGACTGCAGGTGCTGGTTTTATTGCACTTGCTGCTCTCATTTTTGGTAAGTGGAGCCCTATGGGAGCTGTTACGGCTGCACTTCTCTTCGGCTTTGCAGATAATTTATCTGGAACGTTAACTATCATCGGCGTATCCATTCCATCAGAGTTCATGTTGATGGTTCCATACATTGCAACGATTATCGCCGTATCAGGGCTTGTTGGGCGTGTACGAGCACCTGCTGCTGATGGAGTTCCCTACTCACGCGGAAGTCACTAATGACACATATTAATTGGGAGCTTCTTCATGAGGAAGCAAAGAAGATTATGAAGAGTGCATATGCCCCGTATTCGAAATTTCCCGTTGGTGTCGCAGCTCTTGTCGACGATGGTCGTATCGTCACCGGATGCAATGTTGAAAATGCAAGTTACGGATTAGGTTTATGTGCCGAATGTGGATTGGTTTCACATCTCACAGCGACTGGAGGCGGGCGACTTATTGCAGCCGTCTGCGTCGACAGCGAAGGTAATTTTCTTTCTCCGTGTGGGCGCTGTCGCCAACTTCTCTTTGAGCACGGAGGAAATAACCTTCAATTCATGACTCCTGATGGCCCTGCTCCGATGTCCACATTGCTTCCGTGGGCTTTTGGACCTGATGATTTAGAGGCACATAAGAAATGACTGAGCCGTTTGCAGCTGTTGAAGTCATCAGCGCAAAGCGTGATAAGCATGAACTATCCGATGCGCATATTGATTGGATCATCGATGCGTACACGCGCGGAATAGTTGCTGACGAGCAGATGTCTGCCCTTTTGATGGCTATTCTTTTAAATGGAATGAACTCCCGCGAGATTTCTCGATGGACTGATGCCATGATTAATTCTGGCGAGCGAATGAATTGGTCTGCGCTCTCACGCCCCACCGTTGATAAACATTCAACCGGTGGAGTCGGCGACAAGATCACTCTCCCACTAGCACCTCTCGTAGCAGCCTGCGGTGCCGCTGTTCCACAACTCTCTGGTCGCGGTCTTGGGCATACCGGCGGAACTTTGGACAAACTCGAATCCATTCCAGGATGGAAAGCCTCGCTCACAAACGCTGAAATGTTGAAAGTTCTCCAAGATGTTGGAGCAGTGATTTGTGCAGCTGGCGCAGGCTTAGCTCCCGCCGATAAAAAGCTCTATGCACTTCGAGATGTCACTGCGACGGTTCAGGCGATTCCACTCATTGCTTCTAGCATTATGAGCAAGAAGATTGCTGAAGGAACAAGTGCTCTTATTCTCGATGTGAAAACCGGCTCAGGCGCTTTTATGAGTGACCCGGATGATGCCCGCGAACTTGCACGGACCATGGTGGAACTTGGAAAGCGTGCTGGGGTCACAACACGTGCGCTTGTAACCGCAATGGATATTCCACTTGGATTAACGGCAGGAAATGCTCTAGAAGTTCGTGAATCCGTAGAAGTCCTTGCCGGCGGTGGCCCAGCAGATGTTGTGGAATTAACTCTGATTCTTGCCCGTGAAATGCTTGATGCCGCAAAAGTAAAACCATTGATGGATCCAGCAGATGCGTTAAAAAATGGTGCTGCAATGGATCACTGGCGCAGAATGATTTCGGCGCAAGGCGGGGATCCAGATGGAAAACTTCCTGTTGCAAAGGAAAAGCAACAAATCTTGGCTCCAACATCTGGAGTGCTAACTCGCATGGATGCGATGGATGTTGCAGTTGGGGCATGGCGGCTTGGGGCAGGTCGTTCTGTTCAAGGCGAAAAACTCCAACTTGGAGCAGGTATAGAAATTCATGTAAAACCAGGCGAAAAGATTCAAGCAGGTGCTCCTCTGTATACGATGCACACGGATGAACCAGCGCGATTTGATCGAGCTTTAGATGCTCTTCAGAATTCGTTCACCATCGGTTCAGAGAACGATCCTATTCACCGATTACCATTAATTCTCGATCGAATTGAGGGATAACGTGTCACTTACAAGCAAGCCAACACCCGATCAAATAAAGCGAATTCCTAAGGTGCTTTTGCATGATCATCTTGATGGAGGGTTGCGCCCCCAAACAATCATCGAGATCGCTGAACGGATTGGCTATCCTCTTCCAACAACTGATCCAGAAAAACTTGCTGATTGGTTTGAAGAATCCTGTAACTCCGGTTCCCTTGAACGATATCTTGAAACTTTTGCTCACACAGTTGCTGTCATGCAAACTCGCGAAGACATTATCCGCGTTGCACGTGAATGCGCTCTTGATCTTGCACGAGATGGCGTTGTTTACGCAGAAGTACGTGGAGCGCCAGAATTATTTACCGAAAAAGGTTTATCTCTCAACGAGGTTATTGAAGCAACACTTGAAGGCTATCGAGCGGGTGAAAAAGAAGCAGCAGCCGAAGGATTTACTATCCGCGTTGAATCTCTTTTGTGTGCTCTTAGGCAAAATAACGTTGCACAAGAAATTGCTGAGAAAGCCGTTGAATATAGAGATAAAGGCGTTGTTGGATTTGATATCGCGGGTCCTGAAGATGGCTTTCCACCTACAAACCAACTTGAGACCTTTAATTACCTTCGCCAGGAAGATGCACATTTCACCATTCATGCTGGAGAGGCCTATGGATTGCCTTCTATTTGGCAGGCTATTCAAATGTGTGGAGCAGAACGTTTGGGCCACGGGGTCCGAATCATCGATGACATTGATTTGAGCGGTCCAACCCCAAGATTGGGACGCCTTGCATCATATGTAAAAGATCGTCGCATCCCACTAGAACTTTGCCCAACTTCGAATTTACAAACAGGTGCTGCAAAAGATATTAAATCCCACCCAATCGGAATTCTCGCAAAACTTCAATTCCGCGTCACTCTCAATACCGATAATCGCCTCATGAGCCGCACATCTATGTCGCATGAAATGCAAGAAGTTGTAAACGCATTCGACTGGACATTCAAGGACTTACAACGCGTGACTATTAACGCGCTGAAGAGCTCTTTTATCCCATTTGATGAGCGCCTCAAAATTATAGAAGAGATAGTAAAACCTGCTTACGCAAAAATTTCTGCAGAATAGTTTTATTTATCGCCATAGCGGGCGATAAATTCATCGAGCATCGCAGCCGTTGCGCTTGCTCCAGATCGCGATACTCCCGCATCCATAAACTCAAGAAGCATGTCAAGATTTTTGACTCCCCCGGCACTCTTGACCTTCATCTTTGGAGACACGGATGCCTTCATGAGCTTTACATCCTCGATTTTTGCACCAGTCGGAGCAAAGCCAGTCGATGTCTTTACATAATGCGCACCGGCCTCTTCAGAGAGATGGCAAGCCTTCACAATTTCATCATGTGTAAGGTAAGCATTTTCCAGAATTACTTTAACTGGATATCCCTGGGCTGCCGTTACTACAGCTGCAATTTCATCTCGAACAGCATCGTACATACCTGATTTCATATATCCGATGTTGATGACAACATCAATTTCAACAGCACCTTCTTTGACGGCAAGTTCGGTTTCAAAAACCTTTGTTTTTGTAGAGGATGAGCCATGCGGAAATCCAACTACAGTGCCCACAAGGACATCACTTCCCTTTAATTGTTCTGCGCAAAGAGCAACATCGGCAGGGCGGCAGCAAACAGAAGCAACGTGATATTTCTTCGCCATTTCGCATCCGGCAATCACTTCATCAACTGTCATTTCTGGCTTTAATAGTGCAGAGTCGATAGTTTTTGCTACCTGTGCGAGTGTGTATTTGCTCTTTTCCATTTCTTCAATCTACTAGAGGGTTAGTAGACTTATCCAATGCCTTCACAGCGAATTGAACTTAACGGCGCTAATTTCATCAAAAGTGATGAGAGACATGGCTCGGCTCGCTCGCTCTTCTGGCCTTGGGCGGCAGGAAATGTCTCCTTTCTCGCTCTCTCTTATGGTTCATTTTTCCTCGGCTTTGGGATCTCTTTTTGGCAGGCGACATTTGCCGCAGTTCTTGGAACGGTTGGCTCATTCCTCCTCGTCGGAATAAGTTCCCTCGCAGGAAAGCGATCGAGTGCGCCTACGTTGACTCTTTCACGCGCAGCATTTGGAGTTAAAGGAAACCTACTTCCAGGTTTTCTCTCATATTTGATTTTTGTTGGCTGGGAGACTGTATTAGTTTCACTCGCCACGTTAGCATTCCAAACTGTTTTTATGCGTATCGGGCATATAGACCACAATCTTTCTGCGATTATTGGTTTCGCAATCGCCGCCGGCTTAACTATTTTTGGTGGTGTTCTCGGCTTCAAGACAATAATGAAATTACAGAAATGGCTCACATCTGCAACAATTGTTTTAACTATTGGATATATCGCCCTGACGGCACATTCAATTAAATGGAATTTGGTTTCACATCTTCATCATGGAAATGCGCAAGCATTTATTGGTGCGATGATTTTTGGCATAACAGGAATCGGCCTTGGCTGGGTAAATTCGGCAGCGGACTACTCCCGTTATCTCCCACGGGAAACCTCAAGTAAAGCGGTTGTTGGGTGGACAGTTTTTGGTGCTTCGGCTGTTCCTATTCTTCTTGTTATTTATGGCAGTGCTTTGGCTGGAAGCAGCGCAAAACTCAATGAAAAGATTGCTTCCGATCCAATTGGCGCACTAACTACATTGCTTCCTACGTGGTATTTGATTCCCTTCGCCTTTGTAGCCGTTCTGGGCCTCATAGGCGGATCTATATTGGATCTCTACTCATCAGGCATTGCGCTTGTAACTATTGGCTTCCCAGTGAAACGACATATCGCAGCTTTCATCGATGGTCTCATCATGACTCTTGGCACAATTTATATCGTCTGGATTAAGAAGGACTTTTTTGGTCCATTCCAGGGATTCCTCATCACACTTGGAGTTCCTATTGCAGTGTGGTCTGCGATATTTGTTGCCGACGTATTGATGCGCAAAAACGATTATTCTGAAGCTGAACTCTTCAACGCAACAGGGCGATATGGTTCTTGGAATCTTCGCTCAATAACTTTACTTGTGATTGGCTCCATTGTTGGCTGGGGATTTGTCACAAACTCCTTTGCTTCATGGCTTTCTTGGCAAGGCTATTTCATGGGTGCAATAGGTGGAAAAAGCGGTGCTTGGGCATACGCGAACGTGGGCATTATCTTTGCTTTAGTTATAGGCTTCATCGGACACATACTTTTATCACGTCATGAAATCAGAAAGCAGGAGGGCCGAAATGGCTGACGCAAGTTTCGATATCGTTTCAAAGATCGACCATATGGAAGTTGATAATGCTTTCAATCAGACCGATCGTGAAATCGCAACACGTTTTGACTTTAAAAACACTGGGACAAAGATCGAAAAGTCGGGTGAAAAGGTCAACATTGAAGCGGATGGGGAAGAACGTGCAAAGGCTGCTTTAGAAGTTTTCAAGGAAAAACTTATTAAACGTGGAGTCTCCCTCAAGCATCTTGATGCAAAGGAACCTCAATTGAGCGGCAAGGTTTACAAGATTGCATGCGAATTTAAAGAAGGCCTATCAACTGAGAATGCAAAGAAGATTGCAAAATTTCTGAAGGATGAAGGCCCAAAATCTCTTAAAACACAGATTCAAGGAGACGAGCTTCGAGTTATCAGCAAGAGTCGTGATGACCTCCAAGATGCGATTCAACAGGTAAAAGACCATCCATGGGATTTTGCAGTTCAATTCGTGAATTTTAGATAGGACGCAAAATTAACCAAGAACGCCATTACAAAGTTGGGCTAACTCTCGGAGTCTCTGCATATGCGACCTGGGGTCTCTTTCCCTTGTATTGGCCGCTCCTCAAACCTGCTAATTCCATCGAGATTGTGGCCCACCGAGCTGTGTGGTCGTTGATTTTCTGCATTGCCCTTCTTTCTTACACTAAAAAACTTGGACCAACACTTTCGCTTTTAAAGAATCCTCACGTTATGAAGCGTTTGGCACTTTCTACAGTATTGATATCGGTCAATTGGCTCACATATATCTGGGGCGTCAACCATGGCCATGTTGTGGAATGTGCACTTGGTTACTACATAAATCCACTCATTATTATCGCTTTTGGCGTAATACTTCTTAAAGAAAAAATGAGAAAGCTTCAATGGTTCTCTGTAATCATTGCCGCAGCTGGCGTCATCATCCTGACAGTGGATTATGGTCGGCCACCCTGGATCGCTTTAGCTCTTGCAGTTTCATGGGGCAGTTACGGACTTGTAAAAAAGCAACTCGGATTGGGGGCCCTTGAAGGCCTCACCATTGAAACGATTATCTCCTTCATTCCATATGCGGGTTATCTGCTTTGGATGGGCATCCACGGCACTGGGCAGTTTGGCCATGGTTTCACACTCACTTTATTGCTCTTCCTCGCGGGGGCCGTAACCGCTATCCCTCTTCTCATGTTTAATGGTTCAACAAATCGTCTTCCATTTACCATCATTGGATTGCTTCAATACATCACTCCAACCATCCAATTTTTGATCGGCATTATTGTTCGTCACGAAGCAATGCCGGTAGGTCGTTGGATTGGATTCTTAACTATTTGGGTGGCGCTGATTGCGCTAGGAATTGATCTTGTTCGATCAGGAAGTTCGAGTAATAATCGCGTCACACAAGCTGATTAAGGCGTCTTTTGCATTGCAATCTTTCAAACCTGCGACAAGAGTTTTGGCTTCGTCTGCATATTGAATAAGAAGTGCTCGTGAACTTTGCATAGCCTTGTGAGTACGAAGTGCCTTGAGAGTTGCCGAAACAATTTCTTCGTCATGAATCGGTGCTGAAAGTAGTTTTTTCAACGCCGCGTCTTGCGGGTCATCTGATTCAATAATGTGAACTGTGACCATCGTTGGTACGCCTTCACGTAAATCCGTTCCGGGAGTCTTTCCAGATTCATCGGTTTCACTTGCAATATCAATGATGTCGTCGGCAAGCTGGAAAAGTATGCCGATCTTTTCACCATACTGAGTGAGTGTTTCAATATCTGAAGCCGATGCACCGGCAAAGATAGCCCCGTATCGAGCACTTGTGGCAATGAGAGATCCAGTTTTATCGGCAATCACTTGCGTGTAATGCTCAAGCAAGGAGAGGCCTTCTGTCGAGCCCTGAGTCTCCATAATCTGACCGATGACAAGGCGCTCAAATGTTTCTGCATGAATTCGTACAGCTTCCGGGCCAAGTTCGGCAAGAAGTGCTGAAGTTTTTGCAAAAAGATAATCTCCAGTGAGAATGGCGACAGTATTGCCCCAACGATTGTTTGCACTTTCTACCCCTCGACGAAGTGGTGCTTCATCCATAACATCATCGTGGTACAAAGTTGCAAGGTGGGTGAGTTCGCAAACAACAGCAGCTTGTATAACCTGATCATTTGCAGGATTTCCAAATTGGGCACCCAGCAACGTCAGAAGTGGTCGCAACCGCTTTCCGCCAGCCTCAACAAGGTGACGAGAGGTTTCAATCACAAGTGGATACTTTCCGACAATATGTGAGCGAAGAAGGTCTTCCACACGCACCATATCGGCGATTAACGCAGTTTCAAGGGCTGAATCTAAACCCGGTATACCCAAATTAACCTGTGACATCGTCTCAGATACTAACGGATAAAGGTTGCGAAGGTCTGCGCAGTATTAAGAAGAAGTGATGGAGCAACACCAAGAACTATCGTGATGATTGCACACACAGCAATTGCTAGTCGAGTCATGATGGAAGGAATCACAACACTGACCGACTCACTCTTTGAATCAGTGAAGAAAAGCATCACAACAACGCGAAGGTAGAAGAATGCAGTAATCGCTGAGGTGAGAACACCGACAACCACAATGACTGTGTTGCCACTCTCATATGCTCCAGTGAAGAGGGCAAACTTTGCTACAAATCCGCTTGTTAAAGGAATACCCGCAAAGCTGAGAAGGAAGAGTGTAAAAACTCCTGCAGTGAGTGGAGATTTCTTTCCCAAACCAACCCACCGGTTGAGATCGGTAACTTCTCCGGATGAATCGCGGACAAGGGTGATAATTCCAAAAGCACCAAGGGTTGTAAAACCGTATGTCGCAAGATAGAAAAGCGCACCTTTTAGACCATCAGTATTAAGTGCCAATACAGCTGCAAGAAGGAATCCTGCATGTGCAATTGAAGAGAAAGCAAGCATTCTCTTTACATCCCGTTGGGAAATCGCAGCTACGCCGCCGACAATCATCGTAAGGATTGCAATCGTCAAAATTATTGGCTTCCATTGCCATTCTGCTTGCCCAAAGGCGACGTAGAAAATTCGAAGGGTCGCACCCATTGCAGCAATTTTTGTGCAGGCAGCCATAAAGCCGGTAATCGGTGTTGGGGCGCCTTGATAGACATCCGGAGTCCATGAATGAAATGGCACTGCACCGATTTTAAAGAGAAGTCCTACGGAGAGGAATGCAATTCCAATCAAAAGAAAGACATCATTGGCAGAATTTGCTGCGATAGCAGAAGCAATTCCATCAAGACTCATTGAGCCGGAATATCCGTAAAGGAATGCCGCTCCAAAGAGGAAGAAAGCTGATGAGAAGGCGCCCAAAAGAAAGTACTTCAAGGCAGCCTCTTGTGAAAGTAAACGGCGGCGGCGTGAAAGGCCTGCCATCAAATACAACGGCAAAGAGAGAACTTCAAGGGCAACAAAAAGCGTGATCAGATCACTTGCTATTGGAAACAGGAGCATTCCACTTACTGCAAATAGTGTGAGTGGAAATATTTCTGTTTGTTGCTTTCCAGTCTCAAGAGCCAGGCGCTCCTCTTGTGAACCTGGAATAGCTGATGCTTGCGCAGCAAAGTTATCTGTATCTGCAATAAAGAGGATTGCGATAAAGGAGAGAACCAAGATGGTGCCTTGGATAAAAATTCCAGCCCCGTCGATGGAGACTGATCCAACTGCGGCGGTTCTCGAGGTTTGACCGTGCACTCTCCACAAGAATGCAAAGGAGAGAACGATCGTTCCTAAAGCAATTGTGCTTTGTATCGCAGCTCGGGATCCTTTCTTGACGATGGCTTCAACGAGTACACCCAAGAGTGCGCCACCAAGGACAATCAGAATTGGCGCAAGAAGTGAATAAGAAAGTTGCGGTGCGGTCAGCATTACTTACCTGCCTTTGGTTGTGGATCAACATATCCAGCGTGCGTCATGACTTCATGTGAGGCAGGATTGAGCACATCGGTAATCGGCTTTGGGAAAAATCCAAAAATGACGAGTATTGCAATTACGGGAGCGATGGCAATCTTTTCGCGAATATTCAAATCAGAGAGCGATTCATTTCCAGGCGTTGTTGGGCCGTGAAGTGAGCGCTGGACTGTGAGCAAAACGTAGAGCGCTGCAAGAACAATTCCCGTTGTGCCAATGATTGCAGCAAGCGGATAACGCGTAAATGTTCCTACGAGGACGAGAAATTCGCTGACGAAGCTTGAAAGACCTGGAAGGGCTAGAGCTGACATGCCTGCAATAAAGAAAGCCCAGGCCATCACTGGAGTGACTCGTTGGAGACCTCCAAAATCTTCTATCTTTGTTGAACCACGTCGTGAAGCCATCCAACCTGCCACCAAGAAGAGCGCAGCGGTCGAGAAACCGTGATTGACCATATACAGGGAGGCCCCAGTGAGACCTTGAGAGGTCATTGCAAAGATTCCGAGGGTGATAAAACCAAAGTGGCTGATAGAGGTAAATGCAATCAAACCATTGATGTCACGCTGTCCAATTGCAAGGAATGCGCCATAAAGAATGGAGATTAAGGAAAGGACAATGATCATCGGTGTAAATGTGTGTGCAGCATGCGGAAAGAGGGTGATACAGAATCGAATCATTCCGTATGTACCAACCTTATCCAGTACCCCCAGAAGTAGTACTGAGGTCGCTGGGGTCGCTGATTTTGCAGCTGTAGGGAGCCATGTATGCAATGGCCACAATGGGGCTTTTATTGCAAAGGCAATAAAGAATCCAAGGAACAACATATTTTCAGTCGCTGAATCGATGTGCAAGCCAGAAAGAGCAGTCACATCAAATGTAGAGCCAATCTGATTTGTTGCAATGACATACGTTCCAATAACTGCGGCAAGCATTAAGAGACCACCGAGCAAGCTGTAAAGAAGGAACTTCATGGCAGCCTGAGCGCGTTCTCCTCGACCATAACCACCGATGAGGAAGTAGACCGGAATTAACATTGCTTCAAAGATGACGTAGAACAAAAAGACATCTGTGGCTGCAAAAACGCCGACCATCATGGTTTCAAGAATCAAGATAAGTGCGTAGTAGACGCGTGGAGACCAGCGTCCATTCTCTGATTCATTCCATCCGGCGAGCAAAACGATTGGAACGAGAACGGTTGTCATCAAAATGAGAACAAGTGCAATTCCATCAATTCCAACCGCGTACTTAATTCCAAAGCTTGAGATCCATGTGCGTGACTCTACAAATTGCATTGCAGAGACGCCGCGATTAAAGCGAACTGCCATCACAACAGAAATAATCAAATCCACGAGAGATACGCCGATAGAAAATTGCTTGATAAGTTTTGTTGAACCCTTTGGGAGGGCGAATAGTCCAATTACCCCTAGAAGAGGAATTAGCTCGAGAACGGTCACGATACTCATAGGGTCACCATCCAAATTGTCGTCAGGAGGGCTAAGACGCCAACCACCATAATTAGCGCATAGCTACGCACATATCCATTCTGGATTTTGCGAAGATTCGTAGAGCTGACCGCAACAATTCCTCCGACTCCGCGAACAATTCCGTCAATAAAGGAGTTGTCCATGCGAACAAAAAAGTTTGTCAGCGCTTGGCCGGGACGAACAAGAACGCGATCATTGAAATCATCTTGCAAGAGATCCCTACGGACAATCTTTGTGAGGATATTTCCTGCAGGTGCATCCACTGGGACAGTGCGATACTTTAGAATCGCAATTGAAACTCCTACTGCAACGACTCCCAGAGCCAACAATGACACTGTCATTGGCTGCATAAGTGCCTTACCTTCTTCGTGACCTGCAGCATTGACTACGGGTGCAAGCCAATTGACAAGGGCATGTCCTGAGTTGAAAAGGAATCCTGATGCAACAGAGCCCACTGCCAAAATAACCATGGGGATCCACATAAGGGATGGGGACTCATGTGGATGGACTTGGTCATCCCAGCGCTTTGTACCGGTAAATGTTAGAACGATGACGCGAGTCATATAGAAAGCGGTGATTGCCGCGCCAAGAAGAGCTGCTCCACCGACAATGATGCCTTTGCTTCCTCCGGCGTTGAAAGCAGTTTCAATAATTTTATCTTTTGAGTAGAAACCAGCGAATGGTGGGACTCCGATAATTGCGAGGTATCCAAGTCCAAATGTCACTGCAGTGATAGGCATGACTTTGCCGATTGCACCATACCGGCGCATATTTACTTCATCATTCATTCCATGCATGACTGAACCGGCCCCAAGGAACATGCCAGCTTTGAAGAAACCGTGTGTGAGAAGGTGCATGATTGCAAAGGCGTATCCAATTGGGCCAAGGCCTGTTGCAAGAATCATGTAACCAATCTGCGACATTGTTGAAGCTGCGAGCGCCTTCTTGATGTCATCCTTGGCTGTACCAACAAGTGCACCGAATAGAAGAGTAATTCCGCCGACAATCAGAACCATTGTTTGAGCCGTTGGAGAAGCATCGAAAACAAAATGAGAACGGGTGATGAGGTACACGCCTGCTGTCACCATTGTTGCTGCGTGAATGAGCGCAGAAACCGGCGTAGGGCCTGCCATTGCATCCCCGAGCCATGACTGCAATGGGAATTGAGCTGATTTACCAGCGGCTGCCAAGAGCAACATTGCACCGAGCGCGGTGAGCGCTGCCTTTGATGCGTGCGGAACTCCGGCTTCAACGCCAGAAAATGAAACGCTTCCGAATTGAGCGAAAGAAATCATGATGGCAAGTGAAAGACCGATATCTCCAACACGGTTTGCAACAAATGCCTTTTTCGCAGCTACTGCATATGCAGGCTTCTGATTCCAGAATCCGATCAAGAGGTATGAGGCCAGGCCAACACCCTCCCATCCCACATATAAATTGAGGTAAGAATCGCCAAGTACGAGCAAGAGCATCGCAGCGACAAAGAGGTTGAGATAGGCAAAGAATCGACGACGATCATGATCATGTGACATATATGCGATTGAGTAGATGTGGATGAGGGTTCCAACACCAGTAATCAAAAGAACGAAACAGATTGATAGTTGATCCAGTAAAAGGGAGGCATGGACATTAAAACTTCCTACAGATATCCATGTAAAAAGATCCTGCATGGCTGGACGAGCCGCACCACTGCGAGAGCGCATAGAAAAGAATTCGATCGCCGCAATTGCAAAGGTAGAAGCAGAAACGAGAGTTGCTAGAAGGTGTCCCCACTTATCTGCGATGCGACCTAGGAGAAGAAGTATTGCAGCACTTACAAGAGGCAATGCAATGAGATAGACAAGATTATGTGAAGTTGTCATGGTTATCGCTTCAACAAACTAGCGTCATCAATTGACGCCGATCGACGGGAGCGATACATCGTCACGATAATCGCTAGACCAACTACAACTTCGCACGCTGCAACGACCATCGTAAAAAACGAAGCAACCTGTCCAACGAGGTCTCCATTTATCCGCGAAAATGTTACAAATGCAAGGTTTGCTGCATTGAGCATCAACTCAACGCACATAAAGACTACGATCGCATTGCGGCGGACGACAACACCAACGGCGCCAATGGTGAAAAGAATTGCTGACAAGTAGAGGTAATTTGAGATATCCATTTACTTCTCCTCCTCCTGAATCTCAGTAAGTTCAAAAGGCGCCGTTGCAATCATGTCACCACGAGCTTCCAAAACGCGCGAAACTGATGCTTCAACAGGAAGGCCATCAGGACCAAGCCCTGGAACGTCAACGGCGTTGTGAAGTGCATACACACCAGAACCTGGAAGTCCGGCTGCATGGGCAAGTGAATCACCACGGAAACGGGCGATAGAGAGATCGCGCTGTGAAGTGCGGGACTTTGTCTTTTGGCTGTGTGCCAAGACCATTGCGCCAAGTGCTGCAGTTATTAAGAGTGCAGAGATAACTTCAAAAGCCCAGACATATTTTGTGAACAATTCATTTGCAA
Organism: uncultured Actinomycetes bacterium; assembly: GCA_903852585.1. Classification (GTDB taxonomy): domain Bacteria; phylum Actinomycetota; class Actinomycetes; order Nanopelagicales; family Nanopelagicaceae; genus PALSA-747. The sequence goes on along the minus strand of CAINRG010000068.1, from coordinate 30,509 downwards.
GGCCTTGAACATTTCCGCTGGCATTTATCGCATCAAGTCCCACAGCCGGATGATTTACAGTTGCTCGACCAATGAGGGAGAGAAGCAAGCCGACAATTCCCAGTGCAGCAGTAATAGCGGCAGGACGTTGGCCTTTGATATTTTCAACTAAAGAGTCAGATGAATCTACGCCGACAAGCATCAAAATAAATAAGAAAAGCATCATCACTGCACCGGTATAGACAACAACCTGCACGATTCCAAGAAAGAGCGCGCCTTGTGCGATGTAAAAAATTGCGAGAGTAATCATTACCCATGCAAGAAGAAGTGCGGAGTGGACTGCTTTTTTCACCAAAAGCATTCCGAGCGCTGCTAAAACTGCAAGAGGTGCAAGAATCCAGAATTGAACAGCTTCTGGAGTTGCGGTACTTCCTACCTGGAGTGATTGAAAGAAGAGATTGTGCATCAGGCTACTTCACTTCCTGAGAAGGATGGGTGCCGGTTACTTCACCCTTGTAGTAAGAGGTATCAGTTGTTCCTGGATACATTGGGTGAGGTGGTTGCAACATTCCAGAGCGCAAAGGCGCAAGAAGATCTTCTTTATCAAAGATCAGCTTTCCACGATTATTTTCAGCAAGTTCATATTCGTTTGTCATTGTCAGTGCACGAGTAGGACATGCCTCAATACACAGTCCGCAGAAAATGCAGCGGAGGTAATTGATTTGGTAGACCTTGCCAAAACGTTCTCCAGGTGAATATTGGGCTTCAGGTGTGTTATCCCCTGCTTCAACCAAGATTGCATCTGCAGGGCAAGCCCATGCGCAAAGTTCGCAACCGATACATTTTTCAAGTCCGTCGTCGTAACGATTGAGTTGGTGACGGCCATGAAATCGTTCAGCCGTTAGAGCCTTCTCTTCTGGATATTGAATTGTCTGAACTTTTTTCACCTGGAACATGGTGACGAAAGTCAGCCAGAATCCCTTAAGTTGTGTAAAGAATGAAGAAGGAGACTGTTCAGGAATCTGAACGCTCTGCTCGACAGCCTTCTCAATGCTGAAATCGTCAGCCATTGATCTCCTCCGCTCCGTTAAGTGTCTTACCTGGTAGTGATGGAACTGGGAATGATGGGGCCGGGAAGTTCTTCAGCGACTCTCTATTTTCAGCCTTTATTCGCGCCTTGTTCTTATCTACAAGCGATGTCGCCGAGAAGACTAAAAGGAGAATTCCGAAGGTGAATGCAACAACAACCACGCGTGGTGCGCCTTGCTGAGACATAACTCGCAAAGTAGAGACAATCATGATCCAAACAAGACTTACAGGAATCAAAACCTTCCAACCAAATTGCATAAATTGGTCATAGCGAAGGCGTGGGAGTGTTCCGCGTAGCCATACAAAGAGGAAAAAGAAGAGTGAAACTTTTCCAAGGAACCACACCATAGTGAACCAGCCACCAAGCCATGACTCTGTAAATCCAAGTCCTGGGAGGGCGTGATAGCCGCCAAGGAAAAGAGTTGTTGCTAAAGATGAAACTGCAACCATGTTGACGTATTCAGCCAAGAAGAAGAGTGCAAATTTGAGTGATGAATATTCGGTATGGAATCCACCAACAAGTTCACCTTCAGCTTCTGCAAGGTCAAATGGCGCTCTGTTTGTTTCCCCGACCATTGAAATCACATAAATGATGAATGAAGGGAATAAAACAACTCCGAACCACCACTTGTTCTGCGCTTCGATAATGGAAGAAGTTGACATCGAACCTGAATAAATAAAGACCGCTACAAGTGAGAGCCCCATAGCAACTTCATATGAAATTACTTGAGCGCTAGAGCGCAATCCGCCGAGAAGCGGATATGTAGAACCTGAGGACCAACCTGCAAGCACAATTCCGTAAACACCAATGGATGCAATTGCCAGGATATAGAGAACGCCGACAGGAAGGTCGGTGAGTTGCATCGCGGTTGTGTGGCCAAATAAACGAACTTTGCCTGTCATTGGAATTACTGCAAAAGACATAAAACATGCAGTTGCAGAAATAATTGGCGCAATAACAAAGACAATTCGATCAGCTGCTTTTGGAATCAAATCTTCCTTGAGGGCAAGCTTTACTCCATCCGCCAAACTTTGAAGAAGTCCGAATTTTCCTGCACGGTTTGGTCCGATACGAACCTGCATACGCGCAACAATTTTGCGTTCAGCCCAGATTGAAAGAAGAGTTGCAACAACACAGATAACGAAGATCAGCACACCTTTTACAAGAATGATCCAACCTGGATCAGTTCCAATCAGCTCTGAATTTGTCATGCTTTCACCACCGTAACGAGTACTCCATAAGCGGCCCCCAGCGCAGCAATTGCTTGTGAGCCTTGCGAGTTACGAGGAATCCAAATGGAATCCTCAGAGATTGCAGCAATGTGAGCAGGGAGTGTGATGCTTCCGCGCTCTGTTGAAATTCTTATTGAATCTCCATTACTTACGCCGAGAGAAGAAGCGCGCTGACTGGAGATCACTGCAACCGTAGGGCGAGCAGTGCCAGCCAAATTTTCCTCGCCGGCTTGAAGGGAGCCAAGATCGATAAGTTGGCGCCAAGAAGTAAGGATTGCTTGATTTCCGGAGGCTGAAAGCTTCGACGATGGTGCGGATGGCTTTTGAGCCTTTGCTCCATCCCACTTACCAAGAGAAGCAATCTCCTTTGCAGCAGCTGTTACTGATGGAAGAGATATTGGCTTCTTCATCTCATCTGCAATCATGGAAAGGATGCGAACATCACTTCTTGTAAGTGTTCCTTCGATTGCCTGATCAAAGTTTCGTGGGCGTCCTTCCCAATCAAGGAATGTTCCAGTCTTCTCTGTAACTGCCGAAACTGGTAGGACGACATCAGCAATGGCCGTTACGGCGCTATGTGAGATTTCAAGTGAGACAACAAAAGTATTGAGCAGTTGACCAAGCGCATCTGAAGAAATATCTGATGGATCAACTCCACCTATAACAATTGCTTCCAGTCCATCTTCAGAATTTAGTGCTGTAAGAATTTGAGAAGTTGAGCGACCTAGTTCTGTTGGTAGCGATTGAACGCCCCAAGCACTCTGAATATCGACGCGAGCAGATGCATCCCCAACTGGGCGTCCACCTGGAAGAAGGTTTCCGAGTGCGCCGGCCTCGATAGCACCACGTTCTCCAGATCGACGTGGAATCCAGGCAACCTTCGCAGTTGTGTGTGAAGAAATCGAAGAAAGAAGTCCTGGAGTTTCGGCAGCACGTTCGCCAACAAGAATGATTGATTTCTCGGTTAAATCTGAGACTTGATCAAAACTCTGAACAACTTTTGCACCAAGTTTTTCACTTCCACGGCTTGCGAATGGTGCGACAGTGGTAACTGAAAGATTGCGCTTACGAACCTGCTTGTAAACACGTAAGAAAACTATCGGGGATTCATCTTCTGGTTCGAAGTGAACAAGAACCACGTGATCAGCTTTATCAATATCTGAGTATGTGGTTTTAAGATTGATAACTGTGGAGGCGATAAATTCTGCTTCTTCATCTGTATGTGGGCGCGCACGGAAATCAATATCGTTTGTTTCTAGTGCAACACGGGCAAACTTTGAATATCCGTAGGCATCTTCTACCGTCGAGCGTCCTCCTACGAGAACACCAGCACGCTTACCAGAGAGCCCAGCTGCAGCGCGTGCAATCGCCTCAGGCCATGATGCTTCGCGAAGCTCGCCATCTTCATCGCGTACAAGTGGATTTGTAACGCGTTCCTTGCTGGAAAGATATTTAAATGCCCAACGGCCTTTATCGCAATTCCACTCTTCATTTACTGATGCATCATCGCCAGCAAGACGTCGAAGTGTCTTACCTCGACGAACATCGGTACGAAGTGCGCAACCAGAAGCACAATGCTCACACGCTGAAGGGGTTGATACAAGATCAAATGGGCGAGCGCGGAATCGATATGAAGCACCAGTCAGTGCACCTACTGGGCAAATTTGAACTGTATTTCCAGAGAAGTAAGAATTAAATGGATCCTTCTCGTAGATGCCAACTTGCTGAAGAGCACCACGTTCATTCAAAGTAATAAAAGGATCTCCAGCGATTTGTTCGGAGAAGCGAGTACAACGTGCACAGAGAACACAACGTTCGCGATCGAGCAAAACTTGCGAGGAGATATTCACTGGCTTTTCGAATGTGCGCTTTACACCTGTGAAGCGAGTTTCGGAACGTCCTGTACTCATTGCCTGATTTTGAAGCGGGCACTCGCCACCTTTATCGCAAACTGGGCAATCAAGAGGGTGATTGATGAGCAACAACTCCATAATTCCCTTCTGCGCTTTTTCGGCAACAGCAGAGGTGAGTTGTGTTTTTACAATCATGTTTGGTTCTACAGGAATTGTGCAAGAAGCCTGAGGTTTTGGAAATGCGCGACCGTTAATTTCTACATCGACAAGGCATTGGCGACAAGCGCCAGCCGGTGCAAGAAGAGGGTGATCGCAGAATCGAGGAATTTGAATTCCAAGTTTTTCTGCGGCACGAATGATCAATGTGCCCTTTGGAACGGTAACTTCAAATCCGTCAATAACAACGGTGATCATCTCAACTGCAACATCAGTGGTCATGCTCGTCCTCCTGCAAGATCCCCGGCAAAGAGAGTTGAAGCAACCGGATCAAATGGACATCCGCCAATATCTAAGTGGTGTTGGTATTCCTCGCGGAAATACTTCATCGAAGAGACGATTGGGCTAGCTGCGCCATCTGCAAGTGCGCAGAACGAGCGACCGGCAATGTTGTCGACGATATCGAGCAATTTATCAAGGTCATCTGATGTTCCTCGACCGGCTTCGAGTTCTTTAAGAGCCTGCACCAACCACCATGTGCCTTCGCGACAAGGCGTGCACTTTCCGCAGGACTCGTGCTTATAGAACTCTGTCCAACGGAGTACAGCGCGAACAACGCAAGTGGTTTCATCAAAAATTTGTAGCGCTTTTGTTCCCAGCATCGAACCTGCAGCGCCAACACCTTCGTAATCAAGCGGAACATCCAAATGTTCTTGAGTAAACATAGGAGTAGAAGAACCGCCTGGTGTCCAGAATTTCAATGAATGACCTTCACGCATTCCGCCAGCCATTTCTAGAAGCTCGCGAAGTGTTATTCCCAAAGGTGCTTCGAATTGTCCTGGGTTTTTTACGTGACCTGAAAGAGAGTAAAGAGTAAATCCCTTGCTCTTTTCCGTACCCATTGCTTGGAACCACTCGACTCCATTTGCAACAATTGCTGGAACGGAGGCGATGGATTCAACGTTATTCACAACTGTTGGACGCGCATACAAACCAGCGATTGCCGGGAATGGTGGACGAAGGCGAGGTTGGCCTCGGAATCCTTCAAGTGAATCAAGAAGCGCTGTTTCTTCTCCACAGATGTAAGCGCCGGCTCCGGCATGCAATACGAGCTCTAGATCAAAGCCCTTCCCGCCAATATTTTTTCCAAGTAAACCTGCGGCATATGCATCTTCAATCGCTTGTTGGACGCGACGATAAACGTGAACAACTTCACCGCGGAGATAAATAAATGCATAGTTTGCGCGAATTGCGTATGAAGCAATGATGATTCCTTCAACAAGTGAATGTGGGTTTGCCATGAGAAGTGGCATGTCCTTGCACGTTCCTGGTTCGGACTCATCTGCATTCACAACGAGGTAATGCTCTTTTCCATCATTTTGCGGAATAAATCCCCACTTCATGCCAGTTGGGAAACCTGCACCGCCGCGTCCACGAAGTCCTGAATCTTTTATCAGTTGGATAACTGCATCAGGCTCCATATCGAGCGCCTTTGTAGCGGCTTTATATCCACCAGTACGGCGATATCCCTCGAGAGTGAATGAATCTGCATCATCCCAGTGAGCTGAAAGAACGGGCTTTAACTTACTCATTATTACTTGCCCTCTTTCGATAATCTCAAACCAAGCTTTGATGGTTCGCCAGCAGAAACGCCTTCACCGGCTAGACCATCAGAAATTCCTGCAAGAACTGCTGAATTTTGCTTCCATGTACGAAGAGTTTTTGGCCCACGTGTTGGTGCTGGTGGATTTCCATTGCGAGCCCCATCAACAAGATCCTTCACGCTTTGTGGAGTCTGGTTATCAAAGAACTCCCAGTTGACCATAACAACAGGAGCGAAGTCGCAAGCTGCATTACATTCAATGCGCTCAAGTGAAACTTTGCCATCTTTTGTCACTTCATCATTTCCGATACCAAGGTGATCGGAAACTGACTTGTAAATTTCATCTCCACCCATGACGGCACACAAAGTATTGATGCATACGCCAACGTGATATTCGCCAACTGGCTCACTTTTATATTGAGTATAAAACGTAGATACAGCAGTAACTTCAGCTGTTTCAAGTTCAAGCTTTTGCGCAATAACTTCAATACCCTCAGCAGTGACGTAGCCATCAATGGCCTGAACAAGATGTAAGAGGGGCATGATTGCTGAGCGCTTTCGTGGATAGCGCGCAATGATGGTATCCATCGTTGAAAGATTTTCCGTTGAGTAAGCCATTAGCGGTCTACACCTCCCATAACAGGATCAATCGATGCGACAGCGGAGATAACGTCGGCGATCATGCCGCCTTCACACATAGCTGCAGTGGATTGAAGATTGTTAAAGGATGGCTCGCGGAAGTGAACTCGATAAGGACGAGTACCGCCATCGGAAACAGTGTGAACTCCTGTTTCACCACGAGGTGATTCGACAGAGGCATATGCCTGTCCGGCAGGAACTCGAAATCCTTCAGTCACAATCTTGAAGTGATGGATCAACGCTTCCATTGATTCGCCCATAATCTCGCGAATGTGTGAAAGTGAGTTGCCCATTCCATCCGCACTGACTGAAAGTTGTGCAGGCCATGCAATCTTCTTATCTGCAACCATAACTGGCTGGCCAGCTAATTGATCGAGCTTGTCACAGCATTGCTCAATGATGCGTAGTGATTGTTCGAGTTCTCCAAGTCGGACGAGGAAGCGACCATATGCGTCGCATGTATCAGTTGTGATGACATCAAAGTCGTAATTTTCATATCCAGAATATGGCTGGGACTTTCGAAGATCCCATGGCATTCCAGCTGCACGAAGAATTGGGCCGGTGACGCCAAGGGTCATGCAACCTGCAAGATCTAGGTATCCGACATCTTTTGTTCTCTTCATCCAAATGGAGTTTCCAACCAAGAGTGTTTCATTATCTTTAAAGCTCTTTCGCATATCCCTGCATGCCTTACGGATATCTGCAACAGCGTCTTGTGGAACATCTTGAGCTACTCCGCCTGGGCGGATATATGCCATATTCATTCGAAGACCTGAGACCTTTTCAAAGATATCAAGGACTGTCTCACGATCTCGGAAAGCAAAGAAAATAGGGGTCAGTGCACCAAGTTCGAGGCCACCAGTACCAAAGCAGACCATGTGAGAGGAGATGCGATTGAGTTCCATCATCATGACGCGAATGACTTGTGCGCGCTCTGTTATTTGATCTGTAATGCCAAGAAGTTTTTCGACAGACATGCAATAAGCAGTCTCGTTAAAAATAGGTGAGAGGTAATCCATGCGAGTTACATATGTAACACCTTGGGTCCATGTGCGATATTCAGTGTTCTTCTCAATGCCCGTGTGAAGATAACCAATTCCGCAACGAGCCTCAGTGACGGTTTCACCTTCGAGCTCAAGAATAAGTCGAAGTACCCCGTGTGTTGAGGGATGTTGTGGTCCCATGTTAACAACAACGCGTTCTTCTTTTGTTGCGCCAATTTCAGTTGAAAGCTCATCCCAGTCGCCGCCTGTGACGGAGTAAACGCGTCCCTCTGTTGTTTCGCGCGATGATGCGTAAGGATCAAAACTCATTGATAACTCCTACGCTCGCTTGGTGCTGGAATTGTTGCTCCGATAAATTCAACGGGGATTCCACCAAGTGGATAGTCCTTGCGTTGTGGATGTCCATTCCAGTCGTCGGGCATCAAAATTCGAGTCAACCCACCATGTCCATCAAAAATTATTCCAAACATGTCAAATGTTTCGCGCTCGTGCCAGTTATTTCCTGCCCAGACTTCAACGAGTGAAGGAATATGTGGATCCGAATCTGGAATCGATACTTCTAAACGAAGTCGACGATTATGTGTCATAGAAAGCAATGGATAAACCGCATGCAATTCACGACCAACCTGATCTGGGTAGTGAACTCCACTTACACCAAGACACATTTCAAAACGTAGCTTTGGATCATCGCGCAAAGTGCGTGCAACTGATTCTAACTTTTCTCGCTTTACATGAAATGTGAGTTCGCCATTCTGGACAACAACGGCTTCGATTGCATCGCTAAATTCTGGGTACGCGCGCTCTAAATCATCTGCAATCTCATCAAAATAACTGCCATATGGGCGCTCTGATGAACCCGACGAAGATCCGGTACGTACGAGGCCACCAAAACCAGATGTATCACCGGTTCCGTGAACGCCAAACATTCCTTCGTCGTGCGTCATGCGAGCAATCCATTTATTTGGTGAAGAGGCTTTGTAGCGAGCGCAGCAGCTTCTACTTCGCGAATGACTTGTGCGCGGTTTACCCCAAGTTTTGTCTCAGAAATTTGTTCGTGAAGTTTGATGATCGCATTCATCAACATTTCTGGACGAGGTGGGCAACCTGGCAGGTAGATATCAACAGGAACAATGTGATCGACACCTTGAACGATTGCGTAATTGTTAAACATTCCGCCCGTCGACGCACATGCACCCATCGCAAGAACCCATTTTGGCCCAGACATTTGATCATAAATTTGGCGAAGAACAGGGGCCATCTTGTTTGAAAGTCGGCCAGCCACAATCATCAGATCGGCCTGACGAGGAGAGCCTCGAAAAACTTCCATTCCAAAACGTGAAAGATCGTATTTTGCTGTTGTTGTTGCCATCATTTCGATTGCACAACAAGCAAGGCCAAAGCTTGCTGGCCATAGTGAGTTCTTTCGAATATATCCGGCGAGCTTCTCAACAGTTGTGAGAGCGATACCGCTTGGTAATTTCTCTTCCAGACCCATTTAATCCCAATCCAATCCGCCACGACGCCATACATAGGCGTATGCAACAAAAACAGTAAGAATGAAGATCAACATCTCGACAAGACCAAAGAGTCCAAGCTTGTCGAACGTCACGGCCCATGGGTAAAGAAAGACGATTTCAATATCAAAAACAATAAAAAGCATCGCAGTGAGGAAGTACTTCACAGGGAAACGTCCTCCGCCTGCTGCTTGTGGTGATGGTTCGATTCCACATTCGTATGCATCGGCCTTAGCTCGGTTGTAGCGCTTTGGGCCTGTGATTGATGTAACGACTACTGAGAATGCGGCGAAGCCAAAACCAATGGCGCCTATTGCAAGAATCGGGACGTAGGGATTCATGATGTCTGGAGTCTACGGGGCAAAGGCCTAGTAAGGAATTTGTCGTACGTCACATTTGCCCAAAATCTGGGTGAAATTCCTTAATTTGAGGGCTTGTGCCCAACGTGGATTGCGACGATTCCAAAGGTGAGATCCTGCCACCCGACCCGCTGCCAGCCGGCACTCTCCATCACATGCGCCAAGCCCTTTTGATTCGGCCAAGCCTGGATGGATTCAGCCAAATAAATATATGCATCTGGGTTCGATGAGGTCTTTTTTGCAATTGTTGGAAGTGCCCGCATTAAGTACTTCATATAAATTGTTCGGAAGATTCGATTTGTTGGATGGCTAAATTCGACAACAACCATTCGACCGCCAGGTTTTACGACGCGATAGGCATCGACAAGAGCAGCTTGTGCACTGCTGGTGTTTCGAAGGCCAAATGAAATTGTTGCAACATCAAATTCATCTTTACCAAATGGCAATTTCAGTGCATCGCCTTGAATAAATGTGAGATCTGGGTTTCGTTTACGGCCCGCTTCAAGCATCCCTGCAGAAAAATCAAGGGCAACAACATCGGCCCCAGCATCGGCAAGTGGTCGACTTGAAGATCCTGTTCCTGCGGCGATATCAAGAATTTTCATTCCCTTTTTCGGTGCAATGATTGAGGTCGCAACACGACGCCATGCTTTTGTCCGATTAAGACTTAAAAGATCATTGATGAAGTCATAACGCTTCGCAACGCCATCAAACATGGCTGCGACTTCTTGAGGATCCTTGTTGAGATCTGCTTTCTTACCCACGCGTACATTCTTGTCGGAGTACCCTTTCTTTACAAATCGGAGAGGAAGAACGAACTATGAGCACTTCACTACAGCCAACCTTGCGCTACGCCTTAATTTCCCGTTCAAGTGCTGCCACAAATACCGCACTTGCCCTTGGTGGTGTCGCCTTCATCTCACTCATGGCTCAAATCTCATTCCCTCTTCCTGGCTCACCTGTTCCCTTTACCGGACAAACACTTGCCGTACTGCTGCTGGGAAGCGCATATGGGGCAAGCCTTGGTTTTTCAACGCTGGCGCTCTACATCGCCCTTGGCGTCGCAGGCCTTCCGATTTTCACACAATCAACACACGGTCTATCGCACCTGACCGGAGCAACCGGTGGTTACCTCGTTGGCATGGCGCTTTCTTCATACATATCTGGCGCACTCGCAGAACGTAAATTTGATCAAAAGTTTTCTACAGTTATTCCATCGATGGTTTTGAGCAATCTCGTCATCTTTGCGCTCGGATTACTTTGGCTTCAGCATGTAACTTCTCAATCATGGAGCTGGACGATTGCGCACGGTTTCACACCATTTATCGCTGTCGAAGCCCTCAAGATTGCGATATCAAGCACATCTCTTCCAGTTGTATGGAGATTCATAACCCGCCTAAAGTAAGGCTGTGTCCACACGCATAACGACTGAGATTCTTGGGGAGCTTCCCAACCTAAGTTCGGTCAGTACTTCGTCGACATTATCAACATCGTGGATTCGCGGCGGGGATGGATTGATTGGCTTTGGAAAATATAAGTCAATGAAAGTTTCTGGTTCCAAACGCTTCGCAGATGCTGCTCAATGGTGGCGAAATGAAATTTCTCAATTTGAAATTCATAATAATGTGCATGGAAGCGGAACCGGCCCAATCCTCTTCACTTCCTTCTCCTTTTTAGAAGATGAAGTATCTGAACTCGTCATTCCAGAAATCATTATTGGCCGCAAAGCTGGAAAATCTTGGATAACGTGGATTGGCGACTCTCATCAACCCGAAATCTCAACTCGTATTCTGAATCAGCAATCGCTCAACATTTCATGGGGCGAGGGATCTGTTTCTGAATCTGAATGGAAAAATCGCGTTTCACAAGCAGTCAAAAAGATTAAAAAAGGTGAGTTAGAAAAAGTAGTTTTGGCACGCGATATCAGCGCTCTCACCTCTGATGAAATCGATCTTCAAACTTTGATTCAACGCCTTGAAAATGAATATCCATCCACATGGGTATTTCTTGTTGAAAATCTGATTGGCGCAACCCCTGAGCTTCTTGTTCGACTCAGCAAGTCACTTGTTACTTCGCGCGTTCTCGCCGGGACTATTCGCAAAACTGGCGATGAAGGAAATGACCTTGCGCTTGCTGCAAAGCTTGCAAAAAGTTCCAAAGACCTTGAAGAACACGAATACGCCGTCCGCTCTGTTGCCGATGCCCTTGCGCCATTTTGTTCCTCCACAAACGTTCCTGAAGCTCCATTTGTTCTCCATCTCTCAAACGTCATGCACCTTGCAACTGACGTAACGGGTGTGGTGAATGATTCGGCGACTCCAGTAGATATGTTTACTGTCATCAAAGCGCTGCATCCATCCGCTGCAGTCTGCGGAACCCCCACGGATGAAGCCCGGAACCTTATTAACAATATTGAAGGAATGAACCGAGGTCGCTATGCAGGGCCAGTAGGTTGGATAGATGCCCGTGGAGACGGTGAGGTTGGGATTGCACTTCGATGTGGGCAATTAGATTCAACAAAAAAATCTATGCGACTCTTCGCCGGATGTGGAATTGTTGCTGGATCTAATCCAGATGATGAGCTCTCCGAAAGTCAGGCGAAGTTGCTTCCAATGCGCACGGCACTTGCAACGTTGTGATGAAGCTTCTTTAACGCGCGAGCATTTTCTTCACGATCAGGCACTTCAACAACCACAAAGTGCAATCCATTTTTGAAAACACTTCGTTGAAGATCGCTTACTGACTTTACTTTTTCTACTGAAAATCCAAAGCCGCTGATAATCGATTCGACATTAAGGTGGTGCGGAGTTCCAAAAATCTTTTCAAATCCATCACTTCCGGCTTGGGGCAAAGTAGAGAAAATTCCGCCGCCATTATTGTCAACGATAAAAACAGTGTGGCTGTTTGTCAGAGTATTCGCTAATGCAGATAAATCGTGCAGAAAAGTGAGATCTCCTAAAATCGAGAAGGTCCGCTCAAATTGCGTTGAAATTCCGAAGGCTGTAGAAATATTTCCATCTATTCCGGCGAGGCCGCGATTAGCAAAGACTGTGAGGCCTTCTCGTGGCGCTGCAAAGGCTTCGATATCGCGAACTGGGCGCGAAGACCCAATAAAGAGTGCAGAACCATCTGGCAATATTTTCGAGATCTCGCGAGCAAAAAATTGCTCAGACCAATCTAAGGAGATGGCGGCTTCCGCATTTTGGCCAGCTAATTCCCAAATTTCATTCCACTTTTCATCAATTTCTGGCGCTTTGATTTCTGGTAGATCAAAAAATATTTTTGTTGCATCTCGCTGGGTGTCGATTGTTTCAATACGTGGATCAATCACCACAATCTCCGCGGTCTGTGAAACAAATGCATTAATACTTCGGGAAAGTGTTGTTCGCCCAATCACAATCACCTGATCTGCCTTGAGAGATTCGCGGATCGAGGAAACGGCCAGAAACAGTGCAGCATGAGGAATTGAACTTCCAAACGAGAGCGGATCTTCTGCAATGACAGGGATTCGGCTTTTGAGAATTGCGTCCCGAATAAATCCTTTTTCAAAACCTGCAGCATCGTGTCCGATAACAATCACACTTCGTGGCTTAGCGATAAGAGTCTCTCGATTTTTTACAGATTTTTCGCTGTGACGGAGTGTTACTCCGTTCAACCAATCAACCTCTTCTTGATCAAGAAGCGGTTCATCAAACTGAAGATTAAGGTGGATAGGACCCCCCACGAGAAGTGATGAGCAATCGACAATATCTGCAGTATCTGTTGTATGAAGAGGAGCTAATACGCCATTTTGAAGCGTTGTTTGATTTGCACCAGTTTTTCGCAAGCGCGCAGGGCGATCGGCCGTCAAAAAAATTAAATCTGTTGCGGAGTGATATGCCTCAAGAGCTGCCGGGTGGTAATTAGCAACGGCTGTTCCACTTGTGCATACGAGCGCTACATACTTTTTGCTCGCCTTAGAAATACCGAGGGCGTAAAAAGCTGCACCACGCTCATCTATACGAGTATGTAGATTGATGAGGCCCTTCTTCTCTGCTTGAACAAGAGCAAGGGAAAGCGGAGCATTTCGAGATCCTGGCGATAAGACAAAGTCGCTTACGCCATTTTCAATCAACTGGCGGACGGTGGAGCGAGCAAGATGTGATGCGTTCACTTCTCATCCCCCCAACTTTCAAAAATTTCTGTAACGCGATTCTTCCACCAATTCTGACGATCTTCTCCCGCGCGGTACTTCTCAAGAAGGTCCATGTCAGGCTCACGGCGAGAGACATCGAGAAAACCGTCTGCAGCAGTTACTCCAGGGTGACAAATATCGGATTGAAGAAGAGCCACAGTTCCCAGCCCACATGCATAATCAAGCCGTTCAAATGAAGCGGCGAGAGCAAGTGAATGTGAAATTCCAATGCCAGTATCAAGGGCGCTTGAAACAACGACAGGTAGACCAACTTCCTTAGAAATCTTATGTGCTGCTGAGATACCACCCGATGGAGCCCATTTAATAATTGCAATATCAGCTACGTCACGAATATCTGTGAGATCACTTCCAAGATTCTTGCGAATGGATTCGTCGACGGCAATCTTCATAGGGATTTCCTTTTTCAACAAAGCTAAATCATTCAAGCTAGAACAAGGTTGCTCAATATATTCAAAGACTTTTCCAAATCGAAGGTTGAAATCATGAAGCTGTAAAAGTGCCTCACCCAAAGACCACGAGCCATTTACATCAAGGCGAATTTTTGCATCTGGAATGATGGAGAGAACTTCTTCCAGCACATCTGCACTCTCTTCAAAATTATTGACTTTCATTTTTACAGTTGTACAGCCGTCAAAACCTTGAAGAATCCCTGCTACCTGATCCACCCCAACAATAGGCATGGTTGCATTAATGGGTATTTCACTCCGATAAAGAGTAGGCCAAGGCGTGTTTGCGCCTTCAAGTGCCGCGCGAAGCCATGTAGATGCTTCTTCCTTTTCGTATTCAAGAAATGGAGAGAATTCACTCCAACCTTCATCTCCTCTGAAAAGTGCGACTTCTCTTATATTTATTCCTCGAAAATTTGTCCGCGTGGGAATCGCAACAACAGTGAAATCTTTAAAGATTTGCGTTGGGAAGGGTTTCATAAGAATTAAGGACGCTTAGGGAATTTTCCAAAGTTTGGTTCGCGTTTTTCCTGGTAAGCATTTCTGCCTTCTTGGCCTTCTTCGGTTAAATAGAATAAAAGAGTTGCATCTCCGGCAAGTTGTTGAACCCCGGCAAGACCATCATCCGCTGCATTCAATCCAGCCTTCAAGAGGCGAAGAGCCATTGGAGAGTGGCGCAAAATTTCTCGGCACCAAGAGACAGTTTCTGCTTCTAATTCAGAAACCGGAACAACTGTATTTACAAGCCCCATATCCAAAGCTTCCTGGGCATCATATTGACGAGCCAAAAACCAAATTTCGCGGGCTTTCTTCTGTCCGATGTGCGCAGCAAGAAGACCTGCTCCGTAACCTCCATCGAATGAACCGACCATAGGACCGGTCTGCCCGAATTTTGCATTTTCTGCAGCAACTGTTAAATCACATACAACATGAAGAACATGGCCTCCCCCGATTGCCCATCCTGCAACCATTGCAATTACCGGCTTAGGGGTTCGACGAATTTGAATTTGCAGATCAAGAACATTGAGTCTTCCAATGCCCTTCTTCCCGAGCGCATCAGATCCGATATATCCATCGTCTCCGCGAACATTGATGTCGCCGCCAGAACAAAATGCTTCATCGCCTGCGCCAGTAAAGATAATGACACCGACTTGATCATCATCGCGAGCTAAATCAAATGCAATGCGTAATTCAGAAAGAGTTTCTGGGCGAAATGCATTGCGAACTTCTGGGCGATTAATCGTTATCTTTGCAATGCCTTCAGCAACAAGATAAGTAATATCTGCAAAATTTTCTCCGCCAACGCCCACTTTCCATGCGGGAATAGCGCGGCTTCCAAATTCACGTTTAATTGGCTTGCTCATAGAGGTAGCCTACGGGGGTCATGGATAATTTTTCACGCCCGCTCCTACATATATCTCCTGAGTGGGAAATCCCACAGGTAGTGGAGGCGCTCAAAGACGCCCTCGATGGAACTGGGCCAGCCGTAACCTTCGGCCAAAGTGATCGTCTCGTCGTTCCTGATAATTGCGCCGTTGTTATTCCAACAAGTGGCTCGACAGGTGAACCAAAAGATGTCGCACTTTCTGCAGAGGCACTCCGCACAAGTGCTCGCGCAGCTCATCATTTCTTAGGCGCTTCACATGGGGAAAAATGGTCTCTCCTACTTCCCATTACTCATATTGCTGGGGTTAATGTTCTCGTGCGAGCAATTGAGCTGGGAACAACTCCGCAGGATATGAAGAGTCCTACCGAATACACCGCAATAGTTCCTACACAACTTCATCGGGCGCTTCACGGTGAGTCGATTCTTCTTCACCATCTCCAAAATGCAAAAGCTGTGCTTGTTGGCGGCGCTGCTTCCTCTGATGCTCTGCTCAATCTTGCTCGTGAAAATGGAATTAACACGGTCACGACATATGGAATGTCTGAGATGAGTGGTGGTTGTATTTATAACAATGAACCACTCGATGGCGTTGAAGTTCGGGTCAATGAAGAAGGTGCAATTGAACTTGCTGGCCCGATGCAAGCAATTGGCTATTTAAATGCTCCAAAATTATGGAATGAAACGACTGATGGAAAATGGTTCACGACAAGTGATGGAGGCGAAATTCGCGATGGGAAAGTTTTTGTCACTGGCCGACTTGATGATCAGATAAATACCGGTGGTAAAAAGATTTCTTTATCCATAATTGACAACTTTCTTCACGAAAAATTCCCACGTCAACGTTTTGCTAGTCTCGCACTCCCAGATAAAGAATGGGGTGAGAAACTGGTCCTTGTTATCGATGGTTCCATGGATCACGCCATGATCAAGAATGCACTTCGTGATGAATTTGGTGGCCACTCAGTCCCAAAGCAGATCCTTTCAAATCAAGAAATTCCACTCATCTCAATTGGCAAGCCAGATCGCAAGAAACTTCGTCAATTATTTGAGAAGATGGCGTAATGATTTCACGATGGATTGCTGGCGCTAGGCCGCGCACACTTCCGGCAGCTATTGCTCCTGTCATTGTTGGAACGGCACTTGCCCATCGGCTCAGCTCACAAGTTAGCTACCTCAACGCATTTTGCGCCCTTCTCGTCAGTCTTTCGTTACAGATCGCTGTCAATTACGCAAATGATTATTCAGATGGAATAAAGGGAACCGATGAAGTTCGAGTAGGTCCTATCCGTCTCGTCGGAAGTGGCCTTGCAACGCCAGCTGCTGTAAAACGTGCAGCATTTATCGCATTTGGTTTTGCGATGCTCGTTGGTGCTTTTCTCTCATATCGAACATCTTATTTATTAATTCTTCTTGGTGCGCTATCGATTGGTGCAGCATGGACATACACCGGTAGCTCAAAGCCTTATGGATATCGCGGTTATGGTGAGATCTCGGTATTTCTTTTCTTCGGGATTGTTGCAACCATGGGAACGTATTACGCAGCGACAAAATCGGTTTCATGGCAATCTCTTTTGCTATCACTGCCTGTCGGGGCAATATCTTGCGCCATATTGGCAATCAATAATCTTCGCGACCTTCCAAAGGATGCACTTGTTGGAAAGCGAACACTCGCTGTTCGGATGGGTGAAGTAAGAGCACGAGTTTTCTTTATTTCACTTCTCTTTCTCGCCCACGTAGCAAGTGTGTTTGCCGCGATCGTGGCTCCTTGGACATTGCTGACAATCTTCCTGCTCCCTATCACCGCTCAAATTTCTCGCTCCATCCTCAAGGGTGCACAAGGAGTGGAATTAATCCCACTCTTAGGAAAGACTGGGCGTCTCTTGCTCTTGCTTTCCACAACACTTGCAATCGCACTTCTTATCTAAGGGGATAAACTCAGACCATGATTAAAGTCGATGCATTTGTTCTCATCATCTCTATCCTCATCCAGCTTTACTCACTCTTTGATTGTGCGCGAACTGAGCAAGAACGAGTTCAAAAGCTCCCGAAATGGGGATGGCTAATTCTCATATTACTTTTTGGTGGATTCGGTGGGTTGATGTGGCTTTTCATTGGGCGCCCAAAGTCATCAGGAAATGGTCGTGGGTTTGGACAAAAGCCACGCATTATTCCTCCGGATGATGATCCCGATTTCTTGCGTAAGCTATAAAAATTCTAAATTTCTAGAAGGCTACAACCCTGAATATGTATGGCGGCCGGTGCCCCAAATATTTACGTAGATGTAATTGAATAAAAATGTAGATCCGGCAAAGAGGCATAACCACGCGGCTCTGCGACCTCGCCATCCAATTGTCACGCGTGCGTGAAGGTATGCAGCATATGCAATCCATGTAATGAAGGCCCATGTCTCTTTTGGATCCCAGCCCCAATAACGACCCCACGCTGACTCTGCCCAAATGGCCCCGGCAATAACTGCAAATGTCCACAATGGAAAGACAAATGCTACGAGGCGATATGAAAGTTGGTCTAGATATTCAAGGCTTGGTAATTTCTTAGCCCATTCGTTTCGGCCACCACGAGATTCCATACGATCCAAAATTAAATACGTAGCAGCGATTGTATTTGCAAGCAGGAAAACCCCGCCAGAAATAATTGCTGCAGAGACGTGAATGATCAACCATGTTGATTTTAGTGCTGGGACAAGTGGAGCACTGGGGCGGTATAGAACTGCAACAGCAGTTCCTAGAGTAAGAAGAACGGCAGTTGAGACTGGGAGCCCCAGCCAGCGCAACTTATATTTAATGAGGGCAAATAAATAAGCCCCAGAAAAAGCCATTGCACCCGTTATAGAAAATTCATACATATTTCCCCACGGAGCGCGATGGGCTGAAAGCCCGCGTAGGAGAACTCCTGATGTAAGAAAAACTTGGCCAAGAATCATCATGGCAGTTCCGATGCGACCAGACTTATCAGTTTTTGCAAAATCAAATTCGGTCGAAGATTCTCCATGTCGTACAGAGAACGCTACTTCCACTGCATGCGCAAAAAATGCAATTGTGTATGTAAACATCGCAGAATAAATCGCGTAATTAGAAAGGTAAGCGAATTGTCTAGATGTCATCTTCCATCCACTTCTTGAGTTGAGCGAGCTCTTCTAACAAACCTGGGGCAGCATTCTTTGCAAGACCAGCTATTTCTACCTGATTACCGCTCTTGACCCAAATTCGACGCTGGCGAGTAAAGAGTGAAAGCAAGAGACCAAAAATCGCAAATATCGCACCAAAGAGCGCGTAAAGCTTTCCTGGATCATCCACTATCTGAAGATTTACCCATGAGCGCCATCCATCAAATGTGATGGAGCCCTCACCAAAATTGAGGCTCTCGCCCAGTGACAATTGCTTCAAACCAATTCGTGTCATCTTCGAGGTATCGAGTCGATAAACAGATTGCGGAACGCCTGTATCGAGCCCAAGGTTTCCTTTCCAAACAGAAAGAAGAAGACGAGGATCGAGTACTTCAGGAAATGCTGAGAATGCACCACGTTTTGCATTTCGGTCATAGGTTGGAATAAACGAACCAACAAAACCAATTTGTGGATTCATATCTGGAACTTTTATTGCACCGGTGGAAGTCAGGTTTGCATCTTGCGGTAAAAATGTAACTGGGCCATGAAATGTAATAGATCCTGTCGAATCTCTTACTGTTACAACTGGTGAATATCCATTTGCTTGCAGGTAAATCTTTGTGTTGCCGTACGTCAGAGGACTATTTACCTTAATAATCTTCTTTTCTTCAGGTGCGCCGATAGGTTGGGCTGCTTGCACAGTCAATCTGTAATCCTGGGGAGCATTTGTCGCTGGATCATATTTTGCATTGAAATCGGTGACGCGAAGAGAAAATGAAGACATAGATTGATCAGATTGAAATTTTCCAAAAGAAAGACTGTCATAGGAAGTTGGAGTATTGATAAATCTTTCTCCAACGTTAACAATTGCTTCACCTTTTGAACCAAAGAGTGAACCCACTCCAACTGCAACCAAAATAAGAATCAGCGAGAGGTGAAAGAGAAGATTTCCACTTTCGCGGGCATAGCCCTTTTCAGCAGATAGTGAGTTCTCATCACGACGGATACGGAATCGTTTCTTTCTTAACCAGGCTTCTGCTTTATCAAGATCTCCACCGGAAAGAGTTTCAAACCCCTCCATGCGATCAAGATTTCGAGGAGTGAGGGGTGGTTTCTTTCCAATGGCACGAAGATGCTCAAGTGTGCGTGGAAGAACACATCCGATGAGGGAGATAAAGAGAAGAAGATAAATAGCGCTAAACCATGGTGAGCTATAAACATCAAAGAAGCGGAAGCGATCAAGCCAACTTCCTAAGGCACCATGTGTTGCTAAATAATCTCGAACTTTCATTGGATTCTGAGTTCGTTGAGGAAAGAGTGATCCCGGAATGGAAGCAATTCCAAGAAGCATCAAGAGCAGGAGCGCCGTTCGCATGCTCGTAAGTTGGCGCCACATCCAACGTAGGAGCGGAACGCCTCCAAGCGGATTTTCTGTACTCATCAAATCGCCGGAACAAATCCTGAAACAAGAGCACGTAATGAATTCATTATGGAATCCCATGCTCCGCTCACTTGTAGGAGACCAATAAGAATGAGGAAACCTCCACCAAATTTCGTCATCAAATTTCCGTGACGAGAGAGAAAGCGGCGAAGTTTTGCGGACTGATCAAAGAATATTCCAACAAAGATAAATGGCAGGCCAAGCCCAAGGCAATATGCGACAGAAAGAATCGCGCCGCGAAGTGCGCTCGAGCTTTCAAATGAAAGGGCTTGAACGGCGCCAAGTGTCGGACCAATACATGGTGTCCAGCCAACGCCAAAGAGAAATCCAAGAACTGGGGCTCCAGCGAGTCCTGCCTTCGATTTCCATGTTGGTTTGAATGCGCGATAGAAGCGTTGACTAAAGAGAAATATCGAACCCATTCCTATAGTGAGTAACCCAAGAACAATGGAAATGGCTCGAGAATTTGCAGAAATGTGTGATCCGAGTGATCCAAAAAGTGCGCCATATGAAATAAAGAGAAATGAAAAGCCGAGTACAAAAAGAATTGCTCCCACTGCTACCCTGCTTCGATTTTTTACATCTGTCATTCCTGCCGCATAGGAAAGGTATCCAGGAACGAGTGGAAGAACGCATGGCGAAAAGAAAGAGATAAGCCCTGCAATAAAGGCAACGAAAATAGCAACTAATACATTTCCACTGAAAATCTGATCAACAAAGAAGTTATGCACTTTTTTCAACCTTTGTGAGCATCGAATCCAAAAGCGCATACGTCACTTGTCCGCTTATGCGAACTGCTACTTTTCCATTCTTATCGATAATTAGCGTGGTCGGAATTGCATTGGGAACGAGAGAGCCCCTAAAACCAGCCAAAATAGAGTCATCCGTAAGGATGGGGTATGTAATTTTGAATCGCTTTACAAAACTTGCTGCAGAAGAGAAATTGTCACGTGTCAGAATTCCTACAAATTGAATATTTGAGCGCTTCACTGAAAAATCCTGAAGAAGCGGTGCTTCGGCGCGACAGGGAGAACACCATGATGCCCAGACATTTACAACTGTTGTTTTGTGGGAATTTACAAATGTAGAACCATCGAGTGTGGAACCAGCCAAAGTTGGCGCGAGCTTTCGGTCGGCAGGGTTCACATAAATGGCAACGCCGTCGCCAGAGACAAACGCATTTTCGTTTGGAGAGGATGTGCCACCACCTGCGCATGCAGTAAGTAAAAGGAGTGGAAGAAGGCTGAGGGCGATTCGAAACTTCTTCATTTCTTTGGAAGTAGAGCCTTAGCTGGTTCCGAATATGTCACTCCGTCAATCATGCCATCGTCATCTATGTGGAAACTTGTGACTGATGCCAATGTGCATTCGCGCTTACGTGGATCGTGCATCAGACGTCTGCCCTCAACGGCAGAGCGAAGAATCCAGATAGGAAGTTGGTGCGAGACACAGAATGCATCTTTTCCATTCGCGGATTCGTGTGCAGAAAAAACTGCCTTCAGCATGCGGGAAATTTGCTTCTCATATGGTTCGCCCCATGAAGGAATCCAAGGACGAGTCAAATGCTTCCAAGAACTTGGGTGACGTAAAACTCCGCTACCTAATTCAAATTTCTTTCCTTCAAAAATATTTGCAGCTTCAATAAGTTGTGGATCTGTTGTGATTTGTTTTCCATGTACTTCCGCAAGTGGTTTTGCAGTTTCCTGGGCACGTTGAAGTGGGGATACGTGAACTGCGCCAACTTCAAATTGCTTCGACCAATCAGCTACAAGTCCAGCCATTTCGTGACCACGATCAGATAAATGCCACCCTTGCTGTAACCCATAAAGAATTTTTTCAGGGTTGTGCACCTCGCCGTGGCGAAGAACATGAACAGTGGAACCCATGAGAGAAGCATAAAGGAGTCAAGCAGGCAGCCTTTCCCGCCCCCACTAGGTAGGCTTCTCGCATGGCTCTCCAATCCAAGCGAGTGGCCTTCTTTGATATCGACAATACTTTGATTAGAGGTTCTTCACTCTATTTTCTCAGTAAAGGTATGTATCAACGAGGGTTCTTCAATAAGCGCGATATTTTCGCCTTTGTCCTCGCAAATTTGAGATATCAACTTGTCGGTGAGCGAAATCAAGATGAAGTTGATCGCATTCAAAGCGCGGCCTTGCGAGTTGTTAAAGGTCACGATGTTCAAGAACTTCTTGATATGGGAAATGACGTTTACGACAAATATGTCTCACCTGCTCTCTGGCAAGGCACCTTAGAGATTGCACAAGAGCATCTTTCTCGAAACGAAGAAGTGTGGCTTGTTAGCGCAACGCCGGCTGAGATCGCAAATCTCATAGCAAAGAGACTTGGATTCACGGGAGCACTTGGCACATGTGCAGAGGAAATCAATGGTGAGTACACCGGAAAAATTATCGGGAAGCTGCTCCATGGAAGTGAAAAAGCACGTGCAATAAAATCTTTGGCTGAAAAAGAAAATATTGATCTCGTGAATTCTTATGCATATTCTGATAGCCACAATGACATTCCCCTTCTTGAAGCAGTTGGAAAACCGTGTGTCATAAATCCAGATACGCTCCTTCGAATTCGAGCCGCAAAAGATTCATGGCCGATCTACGATTTTCGTCGTGGAAGATGGTTCAAAACTTTGATTGCCCCCGTCATCAATCGCGCAGCCGCTATAGCAGGCGGTCTCCATCCAGCGCTCAGAAGGCGTAAGTAGCCTCACCACAAAGCCGGTAAAGTAGGCCAGTTATGTCGAGCCCATCTTTTGCTGAAGAGTTACGCGGTCGTGGCGATAAAGCCCTCGCCGAACTTTTTACTGCTCGCCCCGATTTACTATCGCCGCTTCCTTCAGATATCACCGCTCTTGCAGCGCGTGCAAATTCCCAGCCAAGTCTATTTCGAGCACGAGATGTGCTCACTCAATGGCAGTTTGATGTATTGACTGCGATGGCACTTCTCGATGAACCATTCAGTGAAATTGAAATTCTTCAGCTTGTTGGTAAAGAAGCAATAAAGACTATTGAGCTTCTCTGGACTCGTGGATTTACATATAAAGACGGTGAAAAATATCGAATCCCTACAAATGTGCGCGCAATTCTTGGTGAATTCCCTGCGGGATTAGGTCCGCGCGCTGGTGAAAAGATTAAGTTAACAGAACTCAAAAAAGCACCCGAAGGAGCGCTCGCACTCTTGGAACGGATGGCTTGGGGCCCACCTCGTGGCCAAGTTGCTGACGTAAAGAAAGCAAATGCAAATATAAAATGGCTTCTAGAAAATAAATTTTTGATTGCTATCGACTCTCAAAATGTGTTGATGCCACGTGAAGTTGGATTACACCTTCGTGGTGGAAAGATTTTTAAGGAACTTCAGCCAGCCCAACCGACACTATCTGGTGCAAAGCGCTCGCAAAAGAGCGTGGATCAAGCAGCAATTGCAAATATTTCAACATTTATTCGATGGGCAGAAGAGTTGGCGCATAATTGGTCGGATGAGCCACCTACAGCTCTGCGCTCTGGTGGTCTAGGTGTTCGAGACTTAAAAGCAACTGCTGAGCACCTAGGTGTTTCTGAAGAATGCGCTGGATTTGTTGCAGAGATACTTTATCTTGGTGGGCTTGTAGTCATAGATACAGATGATCAAATCCTTCCTACGGCGGCATTTGATGCGTGGCTGAGCCGTGAAGCCGAAGAGCGTTGGCACAACCTTGTCTCATTATGGATTCAAACATCACGTGTTTCAGGATTGATTGGTAAGGGCGATGGAAAGAACGTTGCGGCGCTAGGGCCGGAATTGGATAGATCAACATTTGCTCCGCTCAAAAAAATTACACTTGAAATCCTCTCTGCAAACCCAGAATTAGATCCAGAAATTGATTCTCTTCTCAGGCTGATAACTTGGCTCACACCTACACGAGCGAACCGTGAATATATTCAATTTATTCTTCGTGAGGCAGAGTGGCTAGGAATAACGGGCCAAGGCGCAATTTCGGCCTTTGGTCAAGCACTTCTCTCAGGTGAAGAGCTGGGCGTTGGGTCAGCTCTCCCCGCACCCGTTGATCACATTCTTATTCAAGGTGATAACAGCGCAATTGCACCGGGACCCTTAACAGTGGATCTCGCAAATTCAATTGGCACAATTGCCGATATCGAAAGTCGTGGAGGGGCGACCGTTTATCGCTTCAGTGAAGGTTCTATTCGCCGAGGACTTGATCATGGTCAAACCGGCGAGATGATTAAGGAGTTTCTAAAAAAGGTTTCAAAGACACCAGTTCCACAGCCACTTGAATATCTCATCAATGATGTTGCAAAACGTCATGGCCGTCTCCGCGTTGGTGTTGGAAGTTCGTATATTCGTTGTGAAGATGAAGGTCTTATCCAGCAAATCGTTCATGACAAAAAATTGGAAGATATCCATATCCGAAAACTTGCACCTCAAGTTTTGATTTCAGATACAGACCTCCACGATCTTGTAAATGCACTTCGAGATGCCGGTTACTTGCCTGCGATCGAAAATGAGACCGGAATACTTGTTTCATCACCTGCTATTCGCCGCGCAAAATCACGGCCAAAGCCACCGCGAATTATTGGGGATCCTTCTACACCGACACCTGCGATTATTTCCGCGGCAGTGAAAGCCCTTCGTGCTGGCGATAAAGCAACGGCAAATAAACCAAAAGCTTTGCCTAGAACAACTGCAAACGAGACCCTCGACATTCTCAATCAATACATTGAGGAGCAAGCGAGCTTGACCATTGGGTATGCCGATAACAATGGCGGAGTCACTCAAAAGCTTATAGACCCAATCTCCATCTCTCTTGGAACACTTGTTGCGAGAGATCATGGCACTGGCGAGGTCGCATATTTCAGAATCCCGCGTATTACAGGCGTCGCGCCGGCGACGGAATAGGGCAGACTTACACCATGACTTTTCTTGCAGAGCTACGAGAACTTGTTGAGTGCCAGTCACCAACTGAAGACTTGGATGCGTGTATTCGAGTTGTAAATCTTGCTGCCGACCTGGTCCAGCGAAATCTCAACTCTTCTGCAAAAATTCTTACTGAAGGTGGGCGCCCAGTTTTGTGGTGGGGCTCTGAAAATCCTGAAATTGTTCTTCTCACTCACCTGGATACAGTTTGGCCAACTGATTCATATCTTCCCTTGTGGAAGGAAGATGGCGACAAAATTTTTGGCCCTGGAACATTCGATATGAAAGCTGGATTTCTTCAAGCCCTCTACGCGCTGAAAAATATTGAAGGAGCGGAGAAAAAGGTTGCTCTTATTGCGACGACTGATGAAGAAGTTGGAAGTCAAACATCACGAGCACTTATAGAGCGTGTATCAAAGCAAGCGACGGCTGTTTTGGTTTTTGAAGCTTCTTTGGATGGAAAAGTAAAAACGGGGCGAAAAGGTACATCGATGTACCAAATTACCGTGCACGGTCGTGCATCTCATGCAGGTTTAGATCCAGAAAAAGGAATCAACGCCTCAGTTGAAATTGCACACATCATCCTTGCGATGACAGCCCTTGAAAATAAGGAATTTGGCACAACAGTTGTCCCAACCACACTTCGTTCTGGAACCGTAACAAATACAGTTCCGGCTCTCGCAGTTCTGGATATCGATTCACGTTCATTTACGATGGCTGAGCTTCAGCGAATCGATTCTTCAATCAAATTTCTCAAGGCCAAGCATCCTGATGCTCGTATCGAAGTTACGGGTGGAATAAATCGTCCACCATTGGAGTTACATTCCACAGAAGCTCTTTACGAGAAATTAGAGCTCGTCGCAAAAGAGATCGGAATGGCTCCTATCGGCAGCGCCGCTGTTGGTGGAGCAAGCGATGGAAATCTTGCTGCTGCTACAGGAGTTGCCGTTCTTGATGGGCTTGGAGCAGTCGGAGATGGTGCTCATGCTCCGCACGAGCATATTTTCTCCTCATCTATTCCTGCACGAATCCAATTAACCGAGAGCTTTATTAAGGAACTTATCCGTGACTGATGGGCCTCTGATAGTTCAGAGCGATAAGACGCTTCTCCTCGATGTAGATCATCTTCTTTCCGATGAATGCCGTCGCGAGATTGCTCCTTTTGCTGAACTCGAAAAATCTCCAGAACATATACACACATACCGCCTTACTTCTCTTGGACTTTGGAATGCGCGCGCAGCCGGCCATGATGCCGAAGCCGTTATCAACACACTCTTAAAATATTCGAGGTTCGCAGTTCCCCATGCACTTCTTGTGGATGTTGCAGAAACAATGTCTCGATATGGTCGTCTTCGACTTGAAGCCCATCCTGTTCACGGTCTTGTTCTAGTTTCAAACGATGCCGCAGTTCTTAAAGAAGTGACCCGTGGCAAGAAGATTGCTCCGATGCTTGGGCTCCCTCTTGATGAGGAAACCATCATTGTTCATCCTGGCCAACGAGGCTTTCTCAAGCAAGCACTACTCAAATTGGGTTGGCCCGCTGAAGATTTCGCAGGGTATGTTGATGGCGAAGCGCACGAAATTTCGCTGAATCAAGATGGCTGGAAAATTCGCAGATACCAAGAACTTGCAGCCGAAGGATTTTGGCACGGCGGATCTGGTGTTGTGGTTCTTCCGTGTGGTGCCGGAAAGACAATTGTGGGCGCCGCAGCAATGGCTCATGCAAAAGCTACAACTCTCATTCTTGTCACAAATACCGTTGCCGCTCGCCAGTGGCGTGATGAATTATTAAAAAGAACATCACTTCATGAAGATGAGATTGGTGAATATTCAGGTGCAAAAAAAGAAATTCGCCCTGTCACAATCGCAACATACCAAGTCATGACAACTCGCAAGCAGGGAATTTATGCTCATTTGGATCTCTTCGATGCCATCGATTGGGGTTTGATTATTTATGATGAAGTGCACTTACTCCCCGCTCCGATTTTTCGATTTACCGCTGATATTCAATCTCGACGTCGCCTTGGGCTAACAGCCACACTTGTTCGCGAAGATGGCATGGAAGGTGAAGTATTTTCACTCATCGGTCCAAAGCGCTATGACGTTCCATGGAAAGAGATTGAATCTCAGGGGTATATCGCACCAGCAGATTGTGTTGAAGTTCGAATAAATCTCACGGATGCAGAGCGCATGAGCTATGCGACAGCAGAACAAGAAGATCGATATCGATTCTGTTCAACAACTCTCACAAAACATAATGTCGCTGTTGCTCTTGCAAAGAAACATGCGGATGAACAAGTTCTTGTTATCGGACAATATATTGACCAACTGGATGCACTTGGAGTTAGCCTCAATGCACCTGTAATCAAAGGTGAAACTCCGCTCAAAGAGCGTGAACGACTCTTCGATCTTTACCGTAAGGGTGAGATCAAATGCCTTGTTGTTTCCAAGGTTGCAAATTTTTCTATCGATCTACCTGATGCAACGATTGCGATTCAAGTTTCAGGAACATTTGGATCGCGACAAGAAGAAGCGCAACGGCTTGGTCGCGTGCTTCGCCCTAAGGCTGATGGACGTGGAGCGCGTTTCTATTCACTTGTTGCTCGCGATACCGTTGATCAAGATTTTGCACAGAATCGTCAACGATTCCTTGCCGAGCAAGGTTATGCCTACAGAATCATTGACGCTGAAGAAGTGCTTTCTTAAATCGTTCAGGATCAACTCGGAAAAAATCGTGGGCTTTTCCATCGATGTAGGTAACGGGTACTTGTTCACCGAATTTATCCTCTAATTCAGGATGACCATCTATAAGCACAACTTCAATCTCAAAGTTACGCTCATTTTTTAACTCATTCTGCAGCTTTTCTAAGGTTTCTAAGGCAACATCGCACAGGTGGCAGCCGCTGCGCGAATAGAGGAGAACCTTGCTCATGCTGAAAGCCTATAAGATTTCCGCTATGCGCTTCTCGCCCCGCAAGGTGACACCACTCGCAATTGCGACGGCCTTAATCTTTTCCGTACTCACCTCAATCACGCCCGCACAAGCGCTCACTGTTCAATCTGTAAATGCTCCCTGGGCTTATACATACGCCGCTCCTCATGCAAGCACTGCAAAAAGCATCACAAAAGAGCCAATTCTTAACGAAAAGCGCGCTGAGGCGAAAGCAACATTTATTATTAATTACACAAGCATTCCCGAGGATGAGAAACCTGCCATTCAGGCTGCTCTCGATGCCTGGGCCTCTACGTACTCTTCAACAGTTCCCATTCATGTCGATGCATCTTTTACGCGGCAGGGATACGGCGGAATTCTTGCATCCGCAACGCCCGCTAAATTTTTTCACAGTTTTAAAGGTGCAGCCGATCCCGACCTTTGGTACCCATCAGCTATGGCAAATGCTCTAGCAGGAAAAGATCTTGACCCAGCAAATCCAGAAATTATTATCCATATTAATTCCACGATGGCAAACCAATTTTATCTTGGAACTGACGGTGCGTGTCCCTCAACTCAATACGACCTTGAATCGATCCTTCTTCACGAAGTTGGTCATGGTTTGGGTTTTCTTTCAAATGATTCCTATGACACATTCTTTGGGTACGGATCCATCGATCAACCAACACCATTTGATGCATACACACAATTATCTGATGGTCGACGTCTGATGGATCTTCCATCGCCTTCAGTTGAACTTGGACAAGCTCTCACTCAAACATTGGTCTGGTCCGGTAAAAATGGCGTTGCGGCAAATAACGGAATAAAACCTAAGCTTTACACGCCTTCTCCCTACCAACAGGGTTCATCAATAAGCCACCTTGATGAAAATACATTTTCTTCCAGCGGCGCCGATTCGGTGATGACTCCAAACTTGGGAGCAGGAGAAGTTTTTCACGCGCCAGGACCGCTTGCGCTAGCAATGATGGCTGATATGTTCTTGAAGCCACCTGCCGGCGTACCAACTGGTGTTCCGACAGTTGTTCGAAATGTAAAAGCCCTCATTGGCGATAAGAGCGCAATAGTCTCCTTTGATCCTCCTACTAATTCACGAACATCTCAGGTGAGCTCCTATGCAGTAAAAGTGAATCAAACCGGAGTAGTTGTAAAGGCAAGCTCTAGCCCGATTCTTATCCCTGGCCTTAAAAATGGCAGTAATTACTCATTTTCAATAACGGCTTCAAACGCTCTTGGTACATCTGATCCCGCCACCACAAATGCGATAGCCCCACAAGCAGCATGGAAATCAACGACCATCGATACGGTTGATGCAAAACATTTAGTCACTGGAACAGTTGGCGGAAAACAATTTATTGCCTATAGCGATTCAAAAAATGGGGATTTAAAATTTGCAACTCTATCCGGGACAACATGGAACAAGAGCACCCTCGACGGCAATATCTCCACAGCTGGACGCACAAAGGATGATGTTTCTGGATATATCTCATCCTGCATTGAAAAAAGTGGTTCATCTGAAATCTTGCACCTCTTTTATGGCGATCTCACCGAAAAGGATTTGCGTCATGCTTCTTTCAATGGAAAGACATGGAATTTCGAAACCGTTGATGGAAATGGCACAACAATCAATGATTACAAAGATCCTATTCGCGTAAAAACGTCGAGCGATGTCAGCGTCTCTAGTGCCTGCGCTTACACAGCTTCCGGACTTCAGGTTTTCTATCGGGATGAGTCCCAAGGAATCCTTCTAGGGGCATCTCGCGTTAGCGGAAAATGGAATTATGAACTCGTCGACGGAGATAAAGAGACGGGCGGCCGCACAACCGGTGACGTTGGATTCCATATCGCCGCAAGTTCTATTGGGAAAACTGTCTATCTCACCTACGACTCGGTGCTCAGCGTTAATCAAGATAAAGCAGCCATTCGCGGTGAAGTTCGCCAAGCAGTTCGCTCCACAATTTATCCAGAAGATTGGTCCTACGCGACTCTCCAGGCAAGTGCGAATGGAATAGCAGTCGCCGGGTTTGATATCTCATCAACAGTCACTTCCAACAAGCTTTCAACTGCATGGATGGCAGCAAGCGGTGTAGCCCTTCCGAGCGCCGATCAAGTTCAGTGGTCTACGGCTGCATCTACCGTGAAGTCAGTTACTCCCGATTCGTTCGGAACACCAGCATCACCACTTGCCACATCCGGTACATCTATTCTCTTTGGATGTAGCAACCGACTTTGTGCCATGACAACTGCCGATCAAACAATCTCATTGGTTTCGGCGGGCGACTTCAGTTCAACATCTCAAGTTTCCTGGATAACAATCGCCGGAAAACGTTACGCGCTTGCTGGCGTTGGTGGAAATCTGACACTTTTCAAAAGCATCTAATTACTTAATTATTGCGATTCCATATCCAGTGGGGTATGAGATTAGGCAGATAATTCCGATGCTTTTCTCCCAAGAAAAATCTAGTATCTGGCCTGTAGTTACATAGCCAGCAACGACAGCCTTACTCTTTGCGTCATAGCGAATCAAAACATGAGATTTGGTTTTTGGTTTCCAACTTGGAATTCCTTTGATGGCCTGTGATGTTGTAAAAGATCTCCACACTGAAAGAGT
>CAINRG010000067.1 GCA_903852585.1 uncultured Actinomycetes bacterium | reverse complement strand
GGATGTGCGGTTTGGATCGTATTCAATGTGCGCAACAACAGCTGGAATTCCATCCTTGTCGTTACGAACGAAATCGATCAAACGGTAGGCACGCTTGTGGCCGCCACCTTGGTGACGAACTGTGATGCGACCTGTTGAGTTACGTCCACCCTTTGAGTGAATAGGACGAACCAAAGACTTCTCAGGAGTTGTACGTGTGATTTCTGCGAAATCAGGAACGCTTGCGCCACGTTGACCAGGAGTTGTCGGCTTGAGTTTACGAAGAGCCATAATTTTTCCTCTTTTCTTCTTTCTAGTCCTATCCCCGGTTAGGAGACAGGGCCTCCGAAGATGTCGATACGGTCACCAGCAGCAACGTGCACGATCGCACGCTTTGTATCGTTGCGCTTTCCGAAACCAACCTTGGTGCGCTTGCGCTTACCTTCGCGGTTAAGAGTATTTACGCTCAATACCTTCACACCAAATACTTTTTCAACAGCGATCTTGATCTCTGTCTTATTAGCATCTGGAGCGACAATAAATGTGTACTTGTTCTCGTCGAGAAGTCCATAGGACTTTTCTGAAACAACTGGAGCTAGGAGAACATCGCGGTGGTCTCTCATGCTGACACCTCAACTTCACTCTCTCGGGCTACAGCTGATGCCATAACAAGTGGGCCTGCGATAAATTCGCGGATCGCGCTCTCTGAGAAAACGACATCGTCTGCACGAAGTACGTCATAAGCATTGAGCTGATCGTTGACGATCAAGTGTGTGTTCTCAGCGTTACGAAGTGAACGCCATGCAACATCCTCTGAACGAGAGAGAACAACAAGGAGATTGCGGCGGTCAGAGAACTGACGAACAGCTGCAATTGCACCCTTTGTTGTTGGAGCGCTTGCGATTGAATCAATCACATGGATGCGCTCTGCACGTTGACGATCTGAAAGTGAGCCACGAAGTGCTGCAACGATCATCTTCTTTGGTGTGCGTTGGTCGTACTTACGTGGAACTGGTCCATGTGAGACACCACCGTGACGCTGCAAAGGAGCACGGACAGAACCCTGACGAGCACGGCCTGTTCCCTTTTGCTTGAAAGGCTTCTTACCTGAACCACTTACCTCTGCGCGGGTCTTCGCCTTAGCGGTACCTGAGCGAGCAGCAGCAAGTTGTGCAACGACAACTTGGTGAATAAGTGGGACATTAGCCTGAACGTCAAAGACATCTGAAGGAAGATCTACTGATCCAACCTTCTTGCCTTCTGCGTTCTTAATGTCGACTGTCAATGACATGGGTTATGCACCTGCCTTTTCATTAACTGCCTTCTTAGCCGCTGAGCGGATGAAAACAATTGAGTTTGTTGCGCCTGGAACTGCACCGCGGATGAGGATGAGATTCTTCTCAGCATCAACCGAGTGGACCAAGAGATTTTGAGTTGTAACTTGATCAACACCCATACGGCCCATCATGCGCTTTCCTTTGAAAACGCGACCTGGTGTTGTTCTGTTACCGATAGAACCTGACATACGGTGCTTCTTATCCACACCGTGCGATGCTCCGATACCAGAGAATCCGTGACGCTTCATAACACCGGCGGTACCTTTACCGCGTGATGTACCTGATGCATCAACGATTTCGCCTGCTGCGAAAACATCTGCCTTGAGTTCTTGTCCAACTGAGTATGAATCAGTATTTGAAACGCGAAGTTCTGCAACTTCAAGACGTGGTGTCACTCCTGCCTTAGCAAAGTGACCAGCTTCTGGCTTTGTTACCTTGCGAGGATCAACTGCACCGAAGCCGAGTTGAACAGCCTTGTAGCCATCCTTCTCTTCGTTGCGGATCTGAGTAACTACGCATGGGCCAGCTTCAATAACGGTTACAGGAACGATCTTGTTGTTAGCGTCGAAAACCTGTGTCATGCCAAGCTTCTTGCCAAGGATTCCCTTGATCGCAGAGCTCTGTGATTGTGTCGATGTCATTTTTTATTCACCAGCCCCTTAAAGCTTAATTTCAATATCAACGCCAGCAGGCAAGTCGAGACGCATCAAGGAGTCAACTGTCTTAGGTGTTGGATCGATGATGTCGATGAGGCGCTTATGTGTGCGCATCTCGAAATGTTCGCGGCTGTCTTTGTACTTGTGAGGAGAGCGAATCACACAAAAGGTGTTCTTCTCTGTTGGCAGCGGTACAGGTCCAGCGACAGTTGCACCAGTGCGCTCAACAGTCTCTACGATCTTCTTCGCAGATGTGTCGATCACTTCGTGGTCGTAGGCCTTTAGGCGAATGCGGATCTTTTGTCCCGCCATGGTCTCCTCTTTCTTAGTACTTAATACTGCTCATTAAAATTTGTGTGCTGGGCGACTAGTTATTAGCCAACCGCCCAGCGGAATTACTTTTCTTTTATTACTTCTTGATCTTTGTTACGCGACCAGCACCGACGGTACGTCCGCCTTCACGGATAGCGAAGCGAAGTCCTTCTTCCATAGCGATTGGTTG
>CAINRG010000066.1 GCA_903852585.1 uncultured Actinomycetes bacterium | reverse complement strand
GAAACAACATTTGTTGAATCCCATGCGCCGCCCATGCCTGCTTCAATGACTGCAACATCGACTGGGTATTCAGCAAATGCAACGAAAGCCAAAGCTGTCATCGCTTCAAAAAATGAAAGCGGATGAGGTTGTCGGCTATCAATGAGGTCAAGATAAAGGGCAATATCGTTATACGCAGCAATCATTCCCTCGGCAGAAATCGGATCGCCCTTAATGGAAATTCGCTCTAGAAAGCTTTCAAGATGAGGACTTGTGAAACGGCCAGTGCGGTATCCGAGTTCGGTAAAGAGTGAATCGATCATCCGGGCAGTTGTAGTTTTTCCATTTGTTCCAGCAATGTGAACAACAGGGTAAGTAAGTTCTGGGCTACCGAGTGCATCGCAAAGTGCTGCGATTCGATCAAGTGAGGGTTCAAGGCGAGTTTCGGGCCAGCGTTTAAGAAGTGCCTCGTAAATTACATCGAGCGCTTGCTCATTTTCTGCCGAGGACATATTCACTCCGCTGGTAGCGCAGCTAATGCAGCAGTAATGCGTTCGATATCTGCAGTTGTGTCGGCAAGGCGTTGACGAATTTCTTGTACAACTTCCATAGGCGCCTTTGCCATAAATCCTTCATTATCAATCTTCACCTTGGCAGTAGTGCGATCCTTCTCGGCGGCGGCCAAATCTTTTGTGAGTCGAGCGCGTTCAGCCTTAACATCGACTGCACCCGAGAGATCAAATTCCACAGTAATACCTGCAACTTCAACCTTTGATGTGAAGTTTCCATCAGCAGTATCGCAACGGACAACAAAACGAATTGCATCTTCGTAAGAGGCCAAACCAGCTTCATTCATTCCGTTAAAGCGAGCAACAACCCGAGCAGAAGTTTTGATTCCCTGGTCATTACGGAAGCGGCGAATCTCGGTAATGATTTCTTGTACCTTCGAGACAGCAACAATCGATGCATCGTTTCGTTGGGCTGGATCAAATTTTGGCCACGATGCAATCACGAGTGATTCTTTGCCAGTCAGATTGCACCAGAGTTCTTCGGTTATAAATGGCATAACAGGATGCATTAAACGCAGGAGTTGGTCAAGAACATGGCCAAGAACTCGTTGGGTCGACGCAGCTTCTTGCCCACCTTTTGCAAATGAAGACTTTGTAAGTTCTAGGTACCAGTCACATAGGTCATCCCATGCAAAGTGATAAATCAATTCACATGCTTTAGCGAATTCAAATTTTTCCAGGAATTGGTCAACATCGGCGACAGTCTCATCAAGGCGAGTCAAAATCCATTTATTGATGTCATCGAGTGAGTCAAAAGATGGGAGGTCGCCGTCGGTTGTTGCACCATTCATCTTTGCAAAGCGAGTGGCATTCCAGAGTTTTGTGGCGAAGTTTCGTGCTCCAGCAATCCATTCTTCTGCGAGTGCCTGATCAGCACCTGGGTTTGCACCTCGTGCAAGAGTGAATCGAAGTGCATCCGAGCCATACTTATCCATAAATTCGATTGGGTCGACAACATTTCCCTTGGACTTGGACATCTTCTTTCCAAATTTGTCGCGGACAAGTCCGTGTAATGCGATGGTGTGGAAAGGCTGAACTCCATCCATTGCAAAAAGTCCCCACATCATCATGCGAGCAACCCAGAAGAAGAGAATGTCATAACCAGTAACAAGGACACTTGTTGGGTAGAACTTTGCTAAATCATCAGTTTTATTTGGCCAACCAAGAGTAGAAAACGGCCACAAACCAGAGGAGAACCATGTATCCAAAACATCTGGGTCTTGTACATATCCTTCAGGAGGTGTTTCACCTGGGCCACAAACGACAACCTCTTCATTTGGACCGTAATAAACAGGAATGCGATGTCCCCACCAAAGTTGGCGTGAAACGCACCAATCATGCATATTGTCGATCCAGTCAAAGTAGCGTGGAGCAAGTTCTTCAGGTTCAATCTTTACGCGCCCGTCGCGAACTGCATCTCCTGCGGCCTTTGCAAGTGGGGCAACCCTGACGAACCATTGCTTAGAAAGTCTTGGTTCAACAACTGTTTCACATCGAGAGCAATGTCCAACTGAGTGCATGTAAGGGCGCTTTTCCCAGCCAATACGTCCATCTTTTCGAAGTTGTTCGACAACAGCGCGACGGGCCTCAAATCTATCCATGCCATCAAACTGCGTATTTGTCCCAGCCATCACTGCATGTTCATTCATGATGATGACCATCGGGACGTTATGGCGCATAGCCATCTCAAAGTCATTTGGATCGTGTGCGGCAGTTACTTTTACAGCGCCAGTACCAAATTCTGGATCTACAAGTTCGTCCGCAATGATAGGAATCATTCGGTTAACGTAAGGAAGTTTTACAAACTTTCCAATCATGTGCTTGTAGCGATCGTCATCTGGATTTACCGCAACGGCACCGTCGCCAAGCATTGTTTCTGGGCGAGTTGTTGCAATACTTATTTGATCCTCTCCAGGATCGCCATAGGTAATTTGAACAAATTCGCCTTCAATATCTTTGTGGTCAACTTCGATATCAGAGAGCGCAGTCATGCAGCGTGAACACCAGTTAATTATTCTTTCAGCGCGATAAATCAAACCAGCGTCGTAAAGTCGCTTAAAGATTGTGAGGACAGCCTCGGAGAGATTTGCATCCATGGTGAATGCTTCCCGGCTCCAGTCAACAGAATCACCAAGGCGTTTCATCTGGGCAAGGATTGCTCCACCAGATTCTGCCTTCCATTCCCAAACCTTCTCTACAAACTTTTCACGTCCAAGATCATGGCGAGATAAACCCTGAGCAGCGAGTTGTTTCTCAACAACATTTTGCGTTGCAATGCCTGCGTGATCCATACCTGGAAGCCAAAGTGCCTCAAAGCCCTTCATTCGCTTCATGCGAATTAGGACATCCTGAAGAGTGTGATCAAGGGCGTGGCCGATGTGAAGACTGCCGGTGACATTCGGTGGTGGGATAACAATGGTGAAAGGTGGTTTGTTCGACTGTGCATCAGCCTTGAAATAGCCGGCATCAACCCACTTTTGATAGAGGACACCCTCGATATCGGCAGGCGTAAATGCTGCTGCTAGCTCGGGGCGTTCGCTCATAAGGGCAGAGTCTAGATTAAAAGTTAAGCGGTCTTTTCCTCATCGCCATCAGCGCTCTTTGGCTTCGCTGCGCGCTTAGAACCGATGGCTCGTGGCACGTATTGAGGCTCGGCCTCTTTATTGACGACTGCAGGAGTAATAACAACCTTCTCGATATCTTTACGGGAAGGAACCTCATACATCACAGAGAGAAGAGTCTCTTCCATGATTGCGCGAAGGCCACGTGCACCAGTACCGCGCTTAATTGCTAGATCGGCGACAACTTCAAGCGCTTCTGGAGTGACTTCAAGTTCGACTCCATCAAGATCAAAGAGGCGCTCATATTGCTTGACCAATGCATTCTTTGGCTCGGTCAAAATCTGCATAAGCGCAGGGCGATCAAGATTTTCAACACTTGTAAGAATTGGAAGGCGGCCAATGAATTCGGGAATCATTCCAAACTTAAGAAGATCTTCTGGCATAACTTCACCAAAGATATCTGTCTTTGCGGTGTCTTCTGCAGTCTGAAGCTTTGCGTTAAATCCAACACCTGTCTTGCCGCGGCGACCTTCGATAATCTTTTCTAGACCAGCAAATGCGCCACCAACGATAAATAGAATATTTGTTGTGTCGATTTGAATAAATTCTTGATGAGGATGCTTACGTCCACCTTGTGGTGGAACAGAAGCGGTTGTGCCTTCAAGAATCTTCAATAAAGCTTGTTGAACACCTTCACCAGAAACGTCACGAGTGATAGATGGATTTTCAGCCTTTCGTGCGACCTTATCGATTTCATCGATGTAGATAATTCCGGTCTCAGCCTTTTTGACATCAAAGTCGGCTGCTTGCAAAAGTTTGAGAAGAATATTCTCGACATCTTCACCGACATAGCCAGCTTCAGTCAACGCAGTCGCATCTGCAATAGCAAATGGAACATTGAGCATGCGTGCCAAAGTCTGTGCAAGTAATGTCTTACCGCAACCCGTTGGTCCAAGAATAAGGATGTTTGACTTCGCGAGTTCGACCGCGTCTTCGCGCTTTGTATCACCAGATTGAACGCGCTTGTAATGATTGTAGACAGCAACGGCGAGAGAACGCTTCGCGCGCTCTTGGCCGATAACAAACTGATCAAGAAAATCAGAAATCTCTTGAGGTTTAGGAAGTTCGGTCAGACCAAGTGCTGAGGTTTCAGAAAGTTCCTCGATGATAATTTCATTACAGAGTTCGATACATTCATCGCAGATGTAAACCCCGGGGCCGGCAATAAGTTTTTTAACCTGCTTTTGTGTCTTTCCGCAGAAAGAACATTTAAGGAGGTCGCCGGTTTCTCCGATGCGTGTATTCATCCCCGAAGACTACAAAGCCCCGCCATTTCTGGCGGGGCATTTGAGCATAACTTCTGTTCGCTTATAGGTGAATTAAGAATCTACCTTTTACTTAACAGCTTTGCGTGAAGCAAGAACCTGATCGATAAGGCCGTACTCGACTGCCTCTGCAGCGGTAAGAATCTTGTCGCGCTCGATGTCCTTTGCAATCTCTTCTGTTGTCTTCGTCGAGTGCTTTGCAAGCATCTCTTCAAGAAGAGTACGCATGCGAAGGATTTCACGTGCTTGAATTTCAATATCAGAACCCTGTCCGCCACCCTCAGAGGATGGTTGGTGAATCAAAATGCGAGCATGCTCAAGAGCCATACGCTTTCCTTTAGCTCCACCAGCAAGAAGAATCGCAGCAGCAGAAGCGGCTTGTCCAAGACAGATTGTCATCACGTCTGGGCGAACAAATTGCATCGTGTCATAAATTGCCGTCAGCGCTGTGAAAGATCCACCCGGTGAGTTGATGTACATCATGATGTCACGGTCTGGATCCATTGATTCAAGTGTCAAAAGTTGAGCCATAACATCGTTTGCAACAGTGTCATCAATTGGTTGACCCAAGAAAATAATGCGCTCTTCAAATAACTTTGTGTATGGATCAAGGCGCTTGAAGCCGTAAGCGGTCTTCTCTTCGATTGTAGGAAGAACGTAACGTGCTGAAATATCGTTTACTTTATTAATCATGCTGCTCCACCGCTTCCTGTAACTTGTGATGCAGTCTTAACGACGTGGTCGACAAGACCATAAGACTTGGCTTCTTCAGCATCAAACCAGCGATCACGATCTGAGTCAGCAGTGATTGTTTCCACGGTTTGACCAGAGTGCATTGCAATAAGTTCTGCCATGCGGCGCTTTGTGAATGCCATTTGTTCTGCCTGAATGCGAATTTCTGTAGCTGTGCCGCCAATGCCACCCAATGGTTGGTGCATCAAGATGCGCGCATTCGGAAGTGCGTAACGCTTTCCTGGAGCTCCTGCAGTGAGAAGAAACTGGCCCATCGAAGCAGCAAGACCCATGGTCACAGTTGCAACATCATTCTTGATGTATTGCATGGTGTCATAGATCGCCATACCAGCAGATACAGATCCGCCAGGTGAGTTGATGTAGAGAAAAATATCTTTATCTGGATCTTCTGCAGCGAGAAGAAGCATCTGTGCAGAAATTGCATTCGCCATGTTGTCTTCTACTTGGCCTGTCATGAAAATAATACGTTCCTTGAGAAGGCGTTGGTAAACCTGGTCATCCAAGCCACCCATGCCTTGACTCGCTGAACGCGAGGTGATTTCTTCCACTGTTCCTCCTGACAAGCAATACCGATTTAATCTATGTATTGACCTTAACAATGTTTAGGCAGGAATGCTTCCCGATTAGCAGGAAATACAGGCTGGGGCTGTTCGCCCTGAGAGAAGTGTTATTCGGCGTCGGCTGCTGCTGGGTCAGTAATGACTTGAGGGCGCAGAGCTTCAAGATCTACAGCCTTTCCAGACTTGGTGACAACCTTCACACGGCTGAGAACGCCGGCGAGTGCCTTTGCGCGAGCAACCTCAGAAATCATGGTGTTTACCTGGCCAGCATCAGTTACTTCCTTGATGAATTGGTCTGGTGACATTCCATATCGTTGAGATGCACGGAAAAGGTATTCGGTGAGCTCTTGTTCGTTGACGGAAACTTGTTCTGCATCAACGATCGTGTCAAAGATGATTTCTTGAGTAAATGACTTTGTTGTTGATTCAGTTACCTCAGCGCGGTGGACAGTGTCCTCAAGACGACCTTCACCTTCGAGATGACTCTCAACTTCCTTCTCAATGAGGTTTGCTGGAACTGGA
Organism: uncultured Actinomycetes bacterium; assembly: GCA_903852585.1. Lineage (GTDB taxonomy): Bacteria > Actinomycetota > Actinomycetes > Nanopelagicales > Nanopelagicaceae > PALSA-747. Next base: position 16,503 of record CAINRG010000066.1, on the reverse strand, counting down.
ACCTTTACTTCGGCCATCAACTTGTCGACAAGAAGATCGCGGGCAGATGCCCCTTGTTCCATCTCCTTGATGCGTTGCAAACGTGTAGAAATATCAGCCTTTAGTTCAGCGATGGTTTCAAATTCTGATGCCATCTTTGCGAATGCATCATCAGCGTCTGGAAGGTCGCGACGCTTAACAGCCTTGACTGTTACATCGATATCGCCGGTTTCTCCTTCTGCCATTCCAACGAGCGGAGAAGTGAAACGCTTGCTCTCGCCTTCCTTCAATCCTTGGAGTGCATCATCAAGTCCATCAACCATTCGGTTTGAGCCGACTTCGTATGAAACATCGTTAACAGTTCCGCCATCAATAGCTTCGCCGTTTACTTTTGCAATCAAATCAAGTGAAACAAAGTCACCAGTCTCTACAGCCTTTTCCACTGATGTGAGAGTTCCGAAGCGAGCGCGGAGAGCAGTGAGTTGCTCATCAATATCTGCATCAGTTACTTCGACATCATCAACAGTAAGTGTGATCTTTGAAAAATCTGGAAGATCAATTTCAGGGCGGATATCGACTTCAACTTCAAGAGTCATAGAGACCTTGTCCTTGAGTTCCTTGATATCTACTTCAGGACGACCAATCGGTGAAACTTTCGCTTCACGTGCAGCCTGAGTGTAAAAAGTAGGAATTGCAGAATTGATTGCCTCATCCAAAACAACGCCACGACCAACACGTTGATCAATCATTGCTTGAGGAACTTTGCCCTTACGGAATCCCGGAATGTTTACGCGCTTGCTAACAGCTTCGTATGCATCTGCGAGGAAGGGAGCCAATTCGTCGAAGGTAACTTCAATAGAAATCTTTACGCGGGTTTCATTGAGTTTTTCTACGGCGCTCTTCACGGCTCTCCTTCAACGGGATTTACTTATTTATAGGTATTGCGATTTTGGGATTACTGGTCGGGGCGGCGAGATTCGAACTCGCGATCTCCTGCTCCCAAAGCAGGCGCGCTAGCCACTACGCTACGCCCCGGCGGCGTAAGGCAGGAGTCTAAGGTATGAAATTACCTTCTCCTAACCAGAACGGGTACCTTATGCCACTGGAGCAGGAACCCCTTCCCGGGTCCCCGCCCCAACGCATAAACGCCTCAATGCGGGTGTAGTTCAATGGTAGAACTCCAGCCTTCCAAGCTGGTTGTGCCGGTTCGATCCCGGTCACCCGCTCCACGTTTTAGTTAGTTTGCCGACATATTTGATCTAGCCGGTGATAACGCTTCCTACTCGTGTTATCAGAATTGTTCCCGTAAACGAGATTTCATTCGAAGCTGAACTCTGCATGAAATCCAGCGTATTGATCTTCAACGAAGCGTTGCTTTCACTTGGAACAACAATCGCAGTAAATGTCATTGCGGTTCGTGGTCTCAACGTAACGTCAGTCGAGAAATTGGCATTTGCAACCATGACTGAACTCTTGAAAACACTAGTCCCGTTATTGCAAATCAAACTTGCGCCAATTGATGCACCGGCAGGTAAGGAATTTTTCCATTCTCCATACACAACGCCATAAACAGTATATGCAACGCCTGAACTTAAGTTTCCAAAGTTTGCACTTTGTGAACTTGACCCTGACATCTTGAAGACTGATAGATCGATTGCCTGTACTTCTGATGGACCAGTGGGGCCCTGCGCACCCGTTGCACCCTGAGGGCCTTGTGGACCCTGCGCACCAGTTGCACCAGCAGAACCATTTGTACCTGCCGTTCCTGTTGCTCCCGTTGCTCCCGTTTCGCCGATGTCGCCCTTTGCGCCAGTTAATCCCGTTGCTCCTGTTAATCCAGTTGCACCTGTTAATCCAGTTGCACCTGTTAATCCAGTTGCACCTGTGTCACCTTTGGCGCCAGCAACTCCTTGAATTCCTTGTGCGCCTTGAATTCCTTGCGCACCTGCAGGACCAGCAGGACCGGTTGCACCAGCAGGACCCTGAGAACCAGAGGAGCCGGCTGGACCTGAATCTCCCGTTGCACCTTTTGCTCCGGCGGGACCTACTGCACCTGTTTCACCTTTTAATCCAGAAGATGATGATCCTGATTTTCCATCTACTCCAGATGGACCCATTGGTCCTGCCGGTCCTTTAAGACTTATTGGTGTTGGCCATTTGTTATTTGTTTTGGGGCCGTAAAAATTAAATGAAGTGATATCAATATAGAAGTCGCCGCTATCTCCCAGCGAAACAGAAGGAGCACCTTTTCCACTCAAAATGGTATTGGTCGTATCTGATACTCGTCCTGCTTTTTTTAATGTGCTTGTCTGAATTGTTACTTTTTTCTGTGTGGCCGCAGCGTTCGCGCTTTGAGTTACTGCAATCGGTGTGACCAGGACTAAGGGAAGAACAGCAATGAAAGCTTTGCTTACTCCTCCCCGTGAGGTTTTCATAGGACCTTCTCGGGGTTCGATGCTCCCCTGCGGGGAACGTGTAAGAGAGATTCTTTTCCCAGAAATCACGCAAAATAAGTGGGCTAGCACTCGGGACTCTAAGTGCTCTCACAGGAGGAATGGTCAGGTTTTTCAGAATCGAGGAGTTATCTACGGATATCGGATATGAGGGTATTCGGTAGGCAGTATCAAATGAGGGTAAAAGGAGTTATATGAAAAAGAAGACCATTGCAATGATCGCAGTTGCAGCAACCGTTTCGGTTGCAGGAATTGGTGCAGCTGATGCTGCATCGAAGAAGACTGTTGTGAAGGCAACGACATTCTCTTCAACAACTCGTCCATCTATCGGGGGAATGCAAGGCATGGACGGAGTGAATCCACTTACTTCCGTACTTGCTGGATTAGTTACAAAGGGAACAATTACTCAAGCACAAGCTGATGCAATCACTGCAGCATTAGCAGCTGCTCGACCAACACCTCCTGCGGGCGGTATGGGAGTCGGTACACCTGGTTTTGATAAGCAAGCTGTCATTCTTTCCACTCTTGGAATTGATGCAGCTACTTTGCAAGCAGGACGACAAGCCGGCAAGTCACTTGCAACTATTGCAGGAGCAAAGACTGCTGCCTTGATCACCGCACTCGTAAATGCTGAATCGGCATCCATCGATGCAGCTGTTACAGCTGGAAAGATGACTGCTGCACAAGCAACAACTGCTAAGGCAGGATTGACTGCACATGTCACTGCTGAGGTTAATCAAGTCGGCGGTACAGGAATGCAAATGGGTCGCGGACATGGCCGCGGTATGGGTGATCACCTTCCAGGCGCACCAACTCCACCTGCTGGCAACAACTAATCACACCTAGCAAGCACAATCGGCAAGACCCGCACCTTCTCCGTGCGGGTCTTGTTTTTTTATATCTACAATTTTTGAGAGGATGGGGCCATGAACATCCATATCGGAAGTGACCATGCAGGACTTGAATTCAAAAATCGCATCGTGGATCACTTAGAGAGTCAGGGCCACAATGTCGTCGATCATGGTCCGCACAGCTACGACCCTTTGGATGACTATCCCGTCTTTTGTATTCCTGCTGCCGAGGCAGTCGTTAAGGATGCGGGCTCGCTTGGAATTGTTCTTGGCGGATCTGGAAATGGCGAGCAGATTGCCGCAAATAAAGTTAAAGGTGTTCGCGCAGCACTTGTCTGGAGCCATGAAACTGCGACTCTTGCACGAGAACATAACAATGCAAATGTCATCGCCATCGGCGGCCGCATGCACACCGAAGAGTTCGCTTTAGAACTTGTAGATCTCTTTATCAAGACGCCCTTTCCAGGGGATGAGCGCCATGTTCGACGAATCAAACTTGTCGGCCAGTACGAAACCGAAGGAAAGATTTAACTCTTAAAGAATCTAAAGTCTGTAACTGTGTGTCCTTTGCGCAGCCCTTGTCCTTCAAACTTTGAAATCGGACGAAATACAGGTCTCTCAATCTCTCCACCATGAAAAAGTGTGGATGCCTTGAATACTTCTGAAATCCAGGATGCGTACTCGACCCAATCCGTTGCAATGTGGATATAGCCACCAGCTTTTATTTTCGGCGCTATCAATTGCAAGAATGGATCTTGAACGATTCTGCGCTTTTTATGTTTTGTCTTTGGCCATGGATCTGGAAAGAAGAGATGTATGGCGTCGACGGAATTGTCAGCAATCCAATGCTGCAATACAAGGTGTGCATCTTCTTCAATGATACGAAGATTTGTTGAACCATTCTTATTGGCTAAATTCATGAGTGCGCCGATACCTGGTTTGTGAACTTCAATGGCGAGAAACCCAGTGTCGGGATCAGCGCTAATAATCCCTGCTGATGCCTCCCCCATACCCGTGCCTATCTCCATAATGATTCGCTTTGAATCAGGAAAATATGAAGTGAGATTTAGAACACCTGATGGATTAATTCCGTACTTTTCCCACAGTGCTGCGTATGCCGCCTCTTGTGCAGGCGTGGCACGTGCTCCACGTAACCTGTAGCTTCGATTGTCCGGGCGTTCCATCTCAGATAGCCTAAACCAAAACCACAACACATCTTGAATCAACCGAGGAGCCACTGTGCCTGGAGTAAATATCGCCCGTTCGGAAGCTGCTGAACGTGCAAAGCATCTATCTATTGAAAGCTATGACATTTCATTAGATCTCACAGTAGGAAGCGAAATATTTCTCTCTACATCTCGCATTATTTTTAATTGCTCCACCCCTGGTTATAAGACTTTCATCGATGCAGTTGGCAAGAGCATTAAATCTGCAACGCTTAATGGCGCGGACGTTGATACCTCGCGCTATGACGGCGAGACTCTCTATATCGAAGGTCTTCAAGAGAAGAACGAACTCATTATTGTGATGGAAGGATTGTATTCAAATACTGGTGAAGGGCTACAGCGATCCATCGACCCTGTGGACCAAGAGGTCTATCTTTATTCGCAAGGTGAAACGGCATACATCCGCAAGATGTACCCATGTTTTGATCAACCGAGCTTGAAAGCAGAATTTACATTCCATGTCACTGCCCCCTCCCACTGGGAAGTAATTTCTAATAATCCGGTCTCCACAAAAGTAGAGGCGGATGGAAAGACTTATTGGTCTTTTACTAAAACACCAAGAATTTCAAGTTACATCACCGCTGTTGTTGCCGGTCCCTACGCGCATGTTCACGATACATATGTTGGAAAGAAAACAGTTCCTCTTGGAATTTATCTTCGCAAATCCTTACTGCAGCATTTGGATGCCGAAAAAATCTTCCAAATTACAAAACAAGGCTTTGAATACTTTGAAAAAGTTTTCGGTTTAAGTTACCCATTTGATAAATATGATCAAATCGCCGTTGTGGACTTTAACTGGGGAGCAATGGAAAATGCAGGAGCAGTAACATTTAAAGAAAATCTCTTTATATTTCGTTCTAAAGTTACCAATCGCATGTACCTCAATCGCGCAAACACCATTCTTCACGAGATGGCACATATGTGGTTTGGAAATATGGTCACAATGTTTTGGTGGGATGATTTATGGCTTAACGAATCCTTTGCAGAGTGGTCCTCCTATCTTGCAATGTACGAGGCAACAGAATTCAAGAGTGCGTGGAGTGCATTTAGTGCCGAGCGAAAGAATTGGGCGTACCGCCAAGATCAGCTCATCTCAACCCATCCCATTGTCACCGATATGGTCGATATTGAGGCCGTCAATGCAAACTTTGATGGAATCTCCTATGCAAAGGGTGCATCGGTTCTCCACCAACTTGCAGCATACGTTGGCCGCGAAAACTTCATCGCTGGACTTCAGAAATATTTTGCAAAGCACGCTTTTAAAAACACCACACTTGATGATTTACTCACCGAATTGGAGTCACAGAGCGGGCGAAAGCTGGATGCATGGGTGAAGACTTGGCTTCAAACTCCTGGGGTAAACACTCTTCGACCAAAGAGCGTTGTATCTGAAGGAAAGTATTCATCTGTCGAAGTAATTCAAGAAGTACCACTTGTTCCAGCAGGTTCTCAGGAACTTCGTATTCATCGCCTTGCCATCGGGCTTTATGACTTAAAGGGCGAAAAAGTAGTTCTTCGAAAGAGTATTAAATTTGATCTTGAGGGAGAGTCTACATCAATTCCAGAACTCGAAGGAGAACCAGTAGCTGACCTTCTTCTTGTCAATGATCAGGATCTTTCATATGCAAAGGTCCGCCTCGACGATCGCTCAATCGAAACATTGAAATTACATTTAGGAAAAATTGAAGACGGATTAACTCGTACCGTTTGCTGGAGTGCATTGTGGGACATGCTCCGCGACGCAGAACTTTCCGCGAAGGATTTCCTTGCTGCAATTAAGAATGGGTTGGAAGGTGAAAGTGACATCACAACCGTCACAACACTGGGTGGCCAAATTTATGGGGCAATTGAAAATTACAGCGCGATCGAAAAACGCCGTGAGCGTCGAATTGACGTTGCAGATTACATCTACGGGCTACTCATTCAACAAAAACCTGGAAGTGACTTACAACTTCAATTCACAAAGATCTTTGTAATGTTGGCCGATTCGAATGAACAGACATCCCGCGTTCGCGAACTTCTGGACGGAAAGCTTGCAGGTCTTGTTCTCGACGTTGATCTTCGATGGACTTTTATGAAGTTTCTTTCAGAAAAAGGAGCAGTCGATATCGCTGAAATTGATGCTGAATTAGCTCGAGATAACACTTTCGGTGGAAATCTGGCACATGCCGATTCTTTGGCAGAATTGCCTAATATCGAAAATAAGCGAAAAGTGTGGAACTCGATCATTCATGATGATCTTGCAACGGAAGTTCGAAAGGCGAAAATTGCAGGATTTGTCTCCTACAGAAACCATGAGCTTCTCGAAGAATTTGTTGATAAATATTTCGAAGTAATTCTTAGTATCTGGGGCAAGCAATCCTATGAAGTTGGAGAAACTATTGTTGAGGGACTCTTCCCTGCATATGAAACAACTCAATCTACGGTGGACAAGTCAGATGCTTGGTTAAACGGTCCTGGAAGTAACGCTCCAGATACTTTGAGACGACTCGTTTCCGAAGGTCGAGATGGTTTAGCTCGGGCCCTGCGCGTGCAAGCTATCGAGGCGTAATTACTCGATGCGAGTAAGGTCGCTTGCGACCTTAAACTTCTTGCGGTCTGTTGTAGAAAATAGAACTACAACTGAAATTGCAGCAAAGAGTGCAATAGGAAGTCCGATGAAATAGATAAGTGAATGAACCATTTCTAAAGTTTATGCACTTTCGCGGCCGATACCAAATGCATCAATGCCATATGGCTTGAGGTAGGAAATCCAGCGCTCATCGGCTCTTCCTGTTCCGAGAATTCTCCAGGCAGCTCCTACAGGTTCTTTTGGTGCGTTCTTCAACTTCAAGCCGGTTTCTTTCAAAAATTTATCTGCTTTGAAGAAATTACATTTATGGCAAGCAGACACAACATTTTCCCAAACATGCTGTCCACCACGACTTCGTGGGATCACATGGTCCAGAGATGTAGCTTCTGCGTTGCAATAAACACATCGGCCACCATCGCGAGCAAATATTGCGCGACGAGAGAGTGGAACACCGTGGCGATAGGGAATCTTTACAAACTTAGTAAGTCGGATCACTGAAGGAAGAATCATCTCTCCACCAACAAAGTGATAAACAGTTTCTGAGTCTTCAATAACTGTGGCTCTTTGATTGAGAACAAGAATGAGGGCGCGACGGTCGGATATAACCCCTAGAGGTTCATACGATGCATTGAGCACCAGCGCCTTAGACATCCACCCATTCCTTCTTTAGGCCGAATTTAATTTGCCTATTTTCTCCCTAAACCCGGAGAAATCGGCGTATTTCGAGAGAACACACGGAAAAGATTGAGTAAAGTCCGACTCTATGAAGATAAATCAGCATATCCAGAACGTCTACAACTGGTTCAGTGGAGCCCCTCTGCATATCCTGGTAATCGTCGTTGTCGCATTTCTCTTCCAGACTTTCGGTGGCCGTGCAATCACACGTGCCATGGACCGCATTGCTACAGCTGATTTTGTTCCAGGACCCCAGCGAACAGTCGCTCGCCAAAAGGAGCGTGCTCGCACACTTGGTTCAATCTTGAAATCAACTTTGAATGGGACCGTTTGGGTTATTGCCTCCGCGATGATGCTCAGTGAATTTGGATTAAACCTCGGACCAATCATTGCTTCTGCAGGCGTCATCGGAGTTGCACTCGGCCTTGGAGCCCAGACAATTGTGCGCGATATCTTGGCCGGTATTTTTATGTTGGTCGAGGATCAATACGGTGTTGGTGACGATATTGAGGTGCTTGAAGTAAAAGGAACTGTTGAAACTGTTGGGCTACGCATCACTACTGTTCGCTCCACAGATGGAACGCTTTGGTACATCCGAAATGGCGAAGTTCTTAAAGTTGGAAATAGGTCCCAGCCAAAGAAATAAATCTTATTGAGGCTGATTCACCAAGAATTGTGCAGCACCTTCGAGATAGCTCCACAGTTCATCCTTAAGAGATTGTTCGCATTCAATTTCATCGACCGCTGATTTCATACAGCGAAGCCAGGCAACGCGAGCTTCTTCATCGATATGAAAGGCCGCATGACGCGCTCGAAGGCGAGGATGTCCACGCTCTTCACCATAAGTTTTTGGTCCGCCCCAATATTGTTCAAGGAAAAGCATCAAGCGTCGTGCTGCGGCGCCAAGATCCTCAGGCGGGTACATAGGGCGAAGGATTGGATCTTGCGTGACAAGGGCATAGAAATGTGAAGCAAGATTTTCAAATACTTGATGTCCGCCTATGCGGTCATAAAAACTAGCTTCGCTTGTCATTGCCAATTTGTAACACGAAGTAACAGGTTATGACACAGAAAAGACCTGAGATATAGAACGCATACGAATAATCTCCGAATTTTGTACGCAGGAGTGCTGCACCCAACGAAGCGATCGAACCGCCTATTTGGTGCCCCGCAAAGACCCAGCCATAAACCATTGTTCCTCGTTCTGGACCAAGAATTGTGCGGCAGAGTGCGACTGTCGGAGGAACAGTTGCAACCCAGTCCAGCCCATAAAAAATGATAAAAACCAGAGTGGATGGGTGAACTGTTTGAAAGAGGATTGCTGGCAATATGAAAAGTGAGAGCCCGCGAAGAAGGTAATAAAAGAAAAGAAGTTTTCGAGGGTCAAATTTATCTGTTAAATAACCCGACATCAGCGTTCCGATGACATCAAAGATTCCAATGAGGGCCATCAAGCTTGCAGCTGTCACTTCAATCATTCCATGATCATGGGCTGCTGCGATGAAGTGAGTTCCGACTAATCCGCTCGTCGATAATCCACAAACGAGGAATGAGCCAAACAAATACCAAAAGTCGCGGATCTTCGAGGCGTCACGCAAGGCGTTTATTGCTTCCTTTGCAGCGTTTCGCTTGTTTTGGGGTGCGGCAACAAAACCTTCTGGGGCTCCGTATGGAGTGCGGCCAACGTGTGCAGGACTCTCCTTCAACAGAAGAAAGATCAGCGGCACCATGATGAATGCCGCTGATGCAACTGTAATCGAGACAGAACGCCACCCATGATGAGTTGCAAGCCAAGAAAGGCCCGGCAAGAAAATTAATTGGCCAGTCGCTGCTGCCGCGGTGAGAGCGCCAATCACAATTCCTTTTCGCTGAATAAACCAGCGATTTGCGATTGATGCAGCAAATACTGATGCCATAGAACCAGTACCGATACCAACAACCACTCCCCATAGAGCTATCAGCTGCCAAGGAGAATGAATAAAGATGGTGCTAAATGCACCACTTCCGATAACGGTAAGAGCCGACATCACGACTCTTCGAATTCCAAAGCGCTCCATGAGCGCAGCTGCGAATGGTGATACCAATCCATAAAGAAGTACATTCACGCTGACTGCTGCAGAAATCCATGAACGAGACCAACCAAATGCTTCTTGCAAGGGGACAAGAAGAACAGAAGGGGCTGCTCTAAAACCAGCGGTTGCTGCAAGAGTTAAAAATGTGACACCTGCTGCAATCCATGCTGGATGAATGCCTTGCTCGGTCTTTTTTGACACTTAAGCTCTAATCCAAACCGCGGCATCCTTTGGAAGTTTTCGTCCTTCTATTTTTACTGAAGATAAAAGAATCTCTGCACCTTTAGGAAGTTTGATGGTCTTACCAAGGTTTACCCAACACTGGAATCCACCGGGGCGAGAGAACGCAACAACCTTCTTGCCGGCCTTGATCCATTCCATCTCTCCATCACCAAGACCAGCTTCTGTCTGGCGAATCTTAAGCGCCTTGCGATAGAGCCACAGCGTGGAATTCTGATTCTGCTCCTGTTTATCTGCAGCAAAATTTCCCCAACCCTTCGGTTGTGGCAACCACGCTTCATCCGTTGAGAGCGATTTTCTCGTCGAGAAACCATGAGCACCATCTCGGCTTTCAGTCCACGGAAGTGGAACACGACAGCCATCGCGACCAGGATCTGTAAATCCACTCATGTGCCAACGTGGATCTTCCAGGCGCTTCTTTGGAATATCCGTAACTTCAGGCAAACCAAGTTCTTCGCCTTGATAAATATAAGCTCCACCCGGAAGTGCCAACATCAAAAGTGCGCCAGCTCGTGCACGACGAGTTCCTCGTTCGATTGAAAACTTTTTTGTATTTCCATAACGCTCTTTTGGATTACTTACTCCCCCGCCGCCAAGTCCGCGGTCGAAGCGATTAACTTTTCGAGTGACATCGTGGTTTTCATATACCCAAGAAGCAGGTGCGCCAGTTCCTTCCAGGTTCTTGAAAGTCTCTTTAATGTTCTTCTTGATGATCTTTGCATCCCACTTGGAATCAAGGAATTGGAAATTAAATGAGTTTGCAAGCTCATCTGGACGAAGATAGAGAGGAAGAGATTCAGCAGGAACCCACGCCTCTGCAACTCCCATGCGGTCGCCAGGGTATGAATCAAATATTTTGCGCCAAGCGCGATAAATTTCATGGACACCAGGTTGGTTCCAATATGGACGTGCGTCGCTATCCATCAATTTAGACGTTTTCTTCACATCAGGAAGTCCATCTTCCTTAACCATGCCGTGAGCGACATCGATACGGAATCCATCAACGCCACGATCAAGCCAGAACTTTAGAACTTCCTCAAAGTGCGCGTGCACTTCAGAATTTTCCCAATTGAAATCTGGTTGTTCTTTTGCAAAGAGGTGGAGATACCACTGCTCTGGTTTTCCATCAGCACCAGTGATGCGCTCCCATGCAGGCCCACCAAAAACTGCCTCCCAATCATTAGGAGGAAGCTCTCCGTTCTCTCCCTTTCCATTACGAAAGATGTAGCGATCACGTTCTGGTGAGCCAGGAGCAGATTTGAGCGCCGCCTGGAACCACAGATGCTGATCGGAAGAATGATTTGGGACGATATCAATAATGAATTTAATTCCAAGAGAATGAGCTTCATCAATTAGCTTCTGTGCCTCATCGATCGTTCCGTATGTTGGTTCGATGTCCATGTAATTTGCGACGTCGTAGCCATGATCTTTTTGTGGTGATGGGTACCACGGCGTAATCCAAATTGCATTGATGCCAAGTGCCTTTAAGTATGGAAGACGCGAGCGAATTCCCTCGACATCTCCGCGACCATCGCCATTTGCGTCAGCAAAAGAGCGAATATAAATCTGATATGTGACCGCATCTCTCCACCATGGACGTGAGCTACGTGGTGCAAGAGTCATCTATTTATCTTCTTCCAAATATTGAGCAAGCCATTGTTTCTCTTCTTCAGAGACGCGGCGAGCTTTCTTTGTCTCCATACTTACGGCGACCTGGACTGTTTTTGAGCGGGCATGAAGTCCTTGGGGACTTGTAATTTCATACATCATGTCGAACGAAGAATTGCCGATACGAGAAACCCACATAGCTACATCTACATCAAAACTACCTTCGTAAATTGGTACGAGGTAATCAACCTCAGCGCGCGCCACAACCATGTCAGCGAACATCGGAGGTAAACCTTGTGGCTCACGTGAATACCACGTCCAATCGGCACGAGCTTCTTGAACGAGTACAAGATAGGCAGCATTGTTGAGATGGCCGAATGCGTCGAGATCTCCCCAACGAACTGTCTGCATGGAATGGTGGCGCATTATCGAGTGAGCTTTCTGTATGTAACTCGATGGGGACGAGAGGCTTCCGCACCAAGACGTTGGATTTTATTTTCTTCGTACGCTTCGAAGTTTCCTTCAAACCAGAACCATTGAGATTCACCTTCGTAAGCAAGAATGTGTGTTGCGACGCGATCCAAGAACCAGCGATCGTGGGAGATCACAACCGCGCAACCAGGAAATTCAAGGAGTGCATTTTCAAGCGAACCAAGGGTTTCAACGTCGAGGTCATTTGTTGGCTCATCCAGGAGCAACAAATTGCCGCCCATCTTCAAAGTAAGAGCGAGATTGAGGCGATTACGCTCACCACCGGATAGAACACCTGCCGGCTTTTGTTGGTCAGGGCCCTTAAATCCAAATGCAGAAACATATGCGCGCGATGGCATTTCGACATTTCCGACCTTCATAAAATCAAGACCATCAGAAACAACTTCCCACAAAGATTTCTTTGGATCGATTCCTTCACGCGACTGATCGACATATGAAATCTTTACAGTCTCGCCGACCTTTACATTTCCTTCATCAGCAGCTTCAAGTCCCAAAATTGTTTTGAACAACGTTGTCTTTCCGGCGCCGTTAGGTCCGATAACTCCAACGATTCCATTTCGTGGAAGGCTAAATGAAAGATCATCAATGAGAAGACGATCTCCGAAGCCCTTCTTGAGATTGGAAACCTCAACAACAATATTTCCAAGACGAGGCCCAGGTGGAATTTGAATTTCTTCGAAATCAAGCTTGCGAGTCTTTTCTGCTTCAGCAGCCATCTCCTCATAACGCGCAAGACGAGCCTTTGATTTAACTTGCCGTCCCTTTGCATTCATGCGAACCCATTCGAGCTCTTCTGTGAGGCGCTTTGCGCGCTTTGCATCCTTTTGACCTTCAATCTTAAGACGAGTCGACTTTGTCTCAAGATAGGTTGAATAGTTTCCTTCGTATGGATACGCACGACCTCGGTCGAGTTCAAGAATCCATGTAGCGACATTGTCGAGGAAGTAACGATCGTGGGTAATCGCAACGACTGTGCCAGGGTATTTAGAAAGATGTTGTTCGAGCCAGAGGACAGATTCTGCATCCAAGTGGTTTGTAGGCTCATCAAGAAGAAGAAGATCAGGTGCTTCAAGTAGTAGTTTGCACAAAGCAACGCGACGCTTTTCTCCACCTGATAAAACTTTTACATCAGCATCTGGTGGTGGACAACGAAGAGCATCCATCGCTTGTTCAAGTTGTGAATCTAGGTCCCAAGCATTTCGGTGATCAAGTTGCTCTTGGAGGGTTCCCATCTCTGCAAGAAGTGCATCGTAATCAGCGTCAGGTTGACCCATCTCTTCCGAAACAGCATTGAAGCGATTCATCATTGCCAATGTCTCTGCAACACCTTCCTGAACATTTTCAAGAACAGTCTTTGTCTCATCCAGCTTTGGTTCCTGCAAGAGGATGCCGACTGTGTAGCCAGGAGTTAGGTAGGCCTCACCATTTGAAGGTTGTTGGAGGCCGGCCATGATTTGAAGAACGGTGGACTTACCAGCACCGTTGGGACCGACGACACCGATCTTCGCGCCTGGAAGAAACATCAGTGTTACATCGTCAAGAATTACCTTGTCGCCATGCGCTTTACGCGCCTTCTTCATCGTGTAAATGAACTCAGCCATAAGGCGAGAGTCTAACCTTTCTTGCTTGGGTAGACTTCACACGTATCTCCACAGATGCGCCCGTAGCTCAGTCGGATAGAGCAACCGCCTTCTAAGCGGTAGGTCGCTGGTTCGATTCCAGCCGGGCGCACTTCTCTTGGCAAAACCTCATTTCGAACTATTTTTGGGCATGAAAAAACCCGGCCACTCCCTCAAGCGGCCGGGTTTTTACGCTCTTTTTATCTCAGGCGTTAATTACTTTGTTGGAAGCTTTGCGAGCAAAGAATCAACATAAGTCTTAACTGGACCAGACTCTGGTGCATATCCACCTGCAGCAGCTGCAGCTGAACCAGCACAATCGTTTGATGCTACGTACTTGAGGAATGATGTCATTGCAGCGGCCTTTTCGCCTGATGCAGCTGAATCAGCAAGTGCGTATGAAACGATTCCGAGGATGTAAGCACCTGGTGTTGTTGTCTTGTAATCGAACTGGTAGAGACCGTTAACAAGTTTTGCACCAGCAACGAATGCAGCAGTGTTTTCAGCTGTTGGAGCAGCGAAATCACCGTTTGCGTTACCAATGAATGCCTTACGAAGTGAACCAGTTGCATATGAGGTTTCTGCGTAACCGATTGAGTAAGGAGTCTTAGCAAGACCAGCAGCTACACCTGTTGAACCAGAGTATTGCTGAATACGGCCGATGTTACCTGCACCGTTGATTGATCCTGGGAAAACGTTTGCGAATGTCTTATCCGCAGCCTTTGTCCAAACATCAGCATTTGTCTTTGTGAACAAGGTGACGAAGTTCTTTGTTGTACCAGAAGCATCTGAGCGAACAACGAGCTTAATTGTCTGGTTTGGAAGTGTGTAGTGGCGTGAAACTGAACGAGTTGTGAGAACTACTGGAGTTCCTGCTGCGTTCTTCTTCACTGTGCCATCTGCGTTCTTCGCAAATACAACCTGCTTTGTTGAGCGGTTGTTATCAGCCAAAATTTCTGGATCGTTCCACTTTGTTACCTTGCCAGCGAAGATATCTGAAAGTGTTGCTTCTGAAAGGTAGAGATCCTGTGCGCCAGGAAGGTTGAAGATGACGGCGATTGGAGCCATGACTAGAGGAATATTTAATACTGAAGCTTTTGCAGGTGCATAACCTGAATCAGAGAAGTTAGCTTCAAAAATACCAGCATCTTGGTTCTTCTGGCCGGTTCCTGAATCTGAAGAATTGTATGTGAATGTATTTCCTGTGCTTGTCTGCCAAGCAACCTTACAAGCATTGAGAAGGTTTGCATCGAATGATGATCCTCCAGCTTGGATTGAAACTGCAGCAAATGCAGTTTGTGTAGCAACAGCTGCTGTTGCGAGTGCAACTACTGCAACTTTAATGGAGCGTGAAAGCTTCATGTGTTCCCCTCGAAATATGGTCCACGTAATTGGACTTGTGAGGTGAAACTTATGGAAGAGAAGAAACTTGGGGTTGACCCACTCTTAATGGCAAGTGGGTTCTAAATGAACAAATGGTTAACTGATTTTAAGCCGGAGGGCTTAACCGAAGCGACCTGTGACGTAATTTTCGGTGCGTTTATCCTTTGGACGGGAGAAGATGTCATTTGTTGAACCAACTTCAACCATCTGTCCTGGACCGCCATCAGAAAGGAAAAATGCGGTGTAGTCAGAGACACGTGCCGCCTGCTGCATATTGTGGGTCACGATGATGATTGTGACGCTTGAAGATAGGTGGGAAATTGTCTCTTCAATGCGAAGAGTTGATCCTGGGTCAAGAGCAGAACAAGGCTCATCCATCAGCAAAACTTGTGGGCGTACAGCGAGTGCGCGAGCGATACAAAGGCGTTGTTGCTGACCACCAGAGAGAGCGCCGCCATGAGTATTGAGGCGATCCTTTACTTCATTCCACAAACCTGCGCGCTCAAGACATTCTTCAAGGAGGTCATCCTTATTTTCAACCTTAAGTTGTGCAAGCTTGAGTCCTGCAAGAACGTTTTCGGCAATCGTCATTGATGGGAATGGATTTGGCTTTTGAAAAACCATTCCAACCTTGAGACGAATCTTTGTTACATCAACACCATGTGCGTAAATATCTTCTCCATTGAGAAGCACTTCACCAGCCATCGCAGCACCTGGAATAAATTCGTGCATACGATTGAGAGTGCGAAGAAATGTTGACTTTCCACAACCGGATGGCCCAATGAGCGCAGTCACAGTACCTGACCAGAAATCCAATGAAACATCTGCGAGTGCGTGCTTCTGTCCAAACCATGCGTGAATTCCGCGAGCTTCGAGGCCAACACCAAGTGCTTGGTTGCCGGGTTTCTTGTCGGCGTGCGAAGCAGCAATAGATGACAAGGAACCAGGTGTGGTTACAGTTTCCATGTTTTCTCCCTCATTATTTTCTGGATTAATACTCATTATTTTGCGCCTACCTTTCGATTGCCAAGGAATCTGGCGGCTGAGAACAAAGCAATAACTATTGCAAGAAGAACAAGAATTCCGGCCCAAGCGCGCGTTATTGCCTCAGGCGTGCCCGAAGCAAATGCCTGCCATATGTAATTTGGAAGCGAACCCATGGAGCCGTTAAACATATTGAAATTCTTTGCACCGCTTCCACCCGTGAGAAGCAGGATTGGAGCAGTTTCACCTGCGACGCGAGCCACACCAAGAATCATTGCTGTTATGAGTCCGCTTCGAGCAGCTGGAACAACAACAATTGCAACCGAACGCCATTGAGTGCCACCAAGGG
>CAINRG010000065.1 GCA_903852585.1 uncultured Actinomycetes bacterium | reverse complement strand
GCTCGAGCAGCCCAACTTCGAAAGATTGAATTAATAAAGCCGAAGTCAGTTATCGGAAAGAACACCGTTGAAGCGCTTCAATCCGGAACCATTTACGGTTTTGCAGGGCAGGTTGATGGCTTGGTACATCGAATCATCGAAGAACTCGATGAGCTCTATCCAAACACAGGCGAAGTAACTGTTATTGCAACTGGGGGACTTGCTCCACTTGTTATGGGAGTGGCGCAAACTATTGATTTCCACGAGGAAGATCTGACACTTATCGGCCTTCGCCTCATTCACGAACGCAATAACTAGTATCGGCAACAGGTAGAATCGGCG
This sequence comes from uncultured Actinomycetes bacterium, assembly GCA_903852585.1. Classification (GTDB taxonomy): domain Bacteria; phylum Actinomycetota; class Actinomycetes; order Nanopelagicales; family Nanopelagicaceae; genus PALSA-747. The sequence continues at coordinate 9,336 of CAINRG010000065.1, read as the reverse complement.
CACTATGAGCCAGATTCCAGAAGACGACCTGCCCGAACAACTTCGCATCCGCCGCGAAAAGCGTGCCGCGATTGTGGCTCGAGGATCTGAGGCTTATCCAGTAGCTGTGCCCCGCACCGCATCTCTCTCGGAAATTCGCGAACGACATGCTGGCCTTGAAATTGATGTGTCAACAGGAATTGTTGAAAGCGTGAGCGGCAGAGTGATTTTTAAGCGCGACACCGGAAAACTTTGTTTTGCAACTCTTCGCGAAGGCGATGGAACTGAACTTCAAGCGATGCTCTCACTCGACAAGGTCGGGCAAGAGAATTTGGATCTCTGGAAATCGGAAATTGATTTAGGTGACATTGTTTCTGTTACGGGAGAGGTCATTACTTCAAAGCGAGGAGAACTTTCAATCCTCGCAAGCACCTATAACCTCGCTGCAAAATCACTTCGTCCTCTTCCTGTTGAACATAAGCCTCTCTCTGAAGAGACACGAGTTCGCATGCGTTATGTAGATTTGATTGTTCGACCAGAGGCCCGCGTAAATGCGCGACTTCGCCCTGCAGTGATGCGCCAATTGCGTGAATCATTTAATTCTCGTCAATACATAGAAGTAGAGACTCCGATGCTCCAAGTGATGCACGGTGGCGCTGCTGCTCGTCCCTTCAAGACTTTCAGTAATGCATACGATATGGATCTCTTCCTTCGTATTGCACCAGAGCTATTCCTAAAGCGCTGCGTTGTTGGTGGCCTAGAGCGTGTATTTGAAATAAATCGAAACTTTCGAAATGAAGGCGCTGACTCAAGCCACTCTCCAGAATTTGCGATGATCGAGAGCTACCAGGCATACGGTGACTGGGACACAATGGCCGAGCTCACTCGTGGCCTTGTTCAAGAAGCAGCGATGGCTGTCTACGGAACTCATCAAGTAACCCACCAGGATGGAACCACTTTTGACCTCGGCGGAAATTGGCGTGAGGCAAATCTTTATGACCTCATCTCCGATGGCGTAGGTGAAAAAGTAACGCCACAGACCTCTCTTGACGAGCTAAAGAAGATTGCTACAAAGCTTGGCATGAAGATTGATCCAAAGTGGATTACAGGCAAGCTAGCGGAAGAAATCTTTGAACATGTAACTGATGGTCAGCTCATCGAACCTATCTTTGTTCGCGGATTCCCTGTGGATACATCACCACTTGTTCGCGGTCATCGCGAGGTTGAAGGCTTGGTTGAAAAGTGGGACCTCTATGTTCAAGGTTTTGAACTTGCTACTGGATACTCCGAATTAATTGATCCCGTCATTCAGCGCGAACGTCTTGTTGAACAGGCATCACTTGGTGCAAAGGGTGATCTTGAAGCCATGAATTTGGATGAGGATTTCTTGCGCGCCATGGAATATGCGATGCCGCCTATGGGAGGAATGGGAATGGGCGTTGATCGCTTGCTCATGGCACTCACAGGTCTTGGTATTCGCGAAACAATTCTCTTTCCACTTGTAAAACCTGAAGAGGTTTAATTTTTCATGTCTATTGAGATTCGTCCAGCTCGGACAAGTGATGTAAAACAAATTCGCTCCATTATCGATACATATGCCGCACCTGGTCGAATGCTTGAAAAAGAAACTGTGACGCTTTTTGAAAGTGTTCAGGAATTTATTGTTGCCGTGGATGGGGAAACTGTTGTTGGTTGCGCAGCCCTTCACATTTTGTGGGAGGATCTGGCCGAAGTTCGTACTGTTGCCGTCGTTGAACGGCTCCATAAATCTGGCATAGGACATCGCTTGCTGGATGCGATTGTTTCTCGCGCAAAAGTTCTTGGTGTGAAGAGAATTTTCTGCCTCACCTTTCAGACAGAATTTTTCGGAAAGCATGGTTTTGAGGTCATCGAAGGAACTCCCGTGGAACCAGAGGTTTACCAAGAACTCCTGCGCTCCTATGACGCCGGTGTGGCCGAATTCCTCGACCTGGAGAGCGTGAAGCCGAACACCTTGGGGAATACTCGAATGTTGAGAATTCTCTAGTTTTACCCCCTTTTCGGGCATAAGAAGCCCCCTGCTGTGGTTAAACAAATTACTAGTCCGGACACCGGCACGCTCATGCACTCGGTAGGCTAGGCCTAGATTCAGGAGAAAGAGGTAGTTTCATGTTCGAGCGCTTTACCGATCGAGCCCGACGCGTTGTTGTGCTGGCTCAAGAAGAAGCACGCATGCTTAACCACAACTACATCGGTACCGAGCACATTCTTCTTGGACTTATCCACGAAGGTGAAGGCGTCGCTGCTAAAGCTCTTGAAGCACTCACCATTTCTCTTGAAGGTGTCCGCGCACAGGTGGAAGAGATTATTGGTCAAGGTCAACAAGCTCCTTCAGGCCATATCCCATTTACACCTCGCGCAAAGAAAGTTCTCGAACTTTCACTTCGAGAGGCTCTCCAACTTGGCCACAACTACATTGGCACAGAACATATTCTTCTTGGATTAATTCGCGAAGGTGAAGGCGTTGCTGCACAAGTTCTTGTAAAACTTGGTGCCGACCTTAATCGCGTTCGCCAACAAGTTATTCAACTTCTCTCTGGTTACCAAGGAAAAGAAGCTGCGCCTTCAAGTGGTCCAGCTGAAGGCACTCCTTCAACATCTTTGGTACTTGATCAATTTGGTCGAAATCTCACACAGGCTGCACGTGAAGGAAAACTCGATCCTGTTATCGGTCGTGAAAAAGAGATTGAACGCGTTATGCAGGTCCTCTCACGTCGTACAAAAAATAACCCAGTTCTTATTGGTGAACCTGGCGTTGGTAAGACCGCTATCGTTGAAGGTTTGGCACAAGCAATTGTTAAAGGAGATATTCCTGAAACACTTCGCGATAAGCAGGTTTACTCACTTGACCTCGGTGCTCTTGTTGCAGGCAGCCGATACCGCGGTGACTTCGAAGAGCGTCTCAAGAAAGTTTTGAAAGAGATCCGCACTCGCGGAGACATCGTCCTCTTCATCGACGAGATTCACACACTCGTTGGCGCAGGCGCGGCAGAAGGTGCCATTGATGCAGCAAGCATCTTGAAGCCGATGCTCGCACGCGGTGAATTGCAGACAATCGGTGCAACAACTCTTGATGAATATCGCAAGCACCTTGAAAAGGATGCCGCTCTTGAGCGTCGCTTCCAACCAATTCAGGTCAACGAACCTTCACTTGCCCATGCGATTGAAATTCTTAAGGGACTTCGCGATCGTTACGAAACCCATCACAAGGTATCCATCACTGATGATGCAATCGTTGCGGCAGCGACTCTTGCAGACCGTTATGTTTCCGATCGTTTCCTTCCAGATAAGGCAATTGACCTTATTGATGAGGCAGGTTCTCGTCTTCGCATTCGCCGCATGACGGCTCCACCAGAACTTCGTGAATATGACGATCGAATCGCAGAAGCTCGTAAAGAGAAGGAATCTGCAATCGATGGTCAAGACTTCGAACGCGCAGCATCACTTCGCGATAAGGAAAAGAATCTCATCGCCGAAAAAGCTGATCGTGAAAAGAATTGGAAGGATGGCGACCTTGATGTTGCCGCGGTTGTAGATGAAGAACTGATTGCTGAAGTTCTCTCGACTGCTACCGGAATTCCAGTATTCAAGCTCACCGAGGAAGAAACTGCACGCTTGCTTCGCATGGAAGATGAATTGCATCGCCGTGTCATCGGACAAGATCAGGCAATTAAGGCGCTCTCACAAGCAATCCGTCGTACACGTGCTGGGCTTAAAGATCCAAAGCGTCCTGGCGGTTCCTTTATCTTCGCTGGCCCTTCTGGTGTTGGCAAGACCGAACTTTCACGCACGCTGGCACAATTCCTCTTTGGAAGCGATGATGCGTTAATTCAACTCGACATGTCTGAATACTCCGAAAAGCACACAGCCTCTCGCCTCTTTGGTGCACCTCCAGGATATGTTGGATATGACGAAGGTGGACAGCTGACAGAAAAAGTCCGTCGTAAGCCATTTTCCGTTGTCCTCTTTGATGAGGTAGAAAAGGCACACCCAGATATCTTTAACTCGCTTTTGCAGGTTTTGGAAGATGGGCGTCTTACAGATTCTCAAGGCCGCGTTGTCGACTTTAAGAACACCATCATCATCATGACAACAAATCTCGGTACTCGCGATATCTCGAAGAGTTTGGGACTTGGCTTCCACAACTCAGATGATGTACTCGGAAATTATGAGCGCATGAAGGGGAAGGTCAGCGATGAGCTTAAGACCCACTTCCGCCCAGAATTCCTCAACCGTATTGATGACATTGTTGTCTTCCATCAATTGTCCGAAGCGGAAATCATTCAGATTGTCGATCTCATGATCCATAATCTCGATGATCGCCTCAAGGCAAAAGATATGGGAATCGAACTCACACCTTCTGCAAAGTCACTTCTTGCAAAGCGTGGTTATGACCCACTTCTTGGTGCTCGTCCACTGCGCCGCACAATCCAGCGTGAAATCGAGGATGTCCTCTCGGAGAAGATTCTCTTTGGTGATGTGAAGCCAGGTGAAATTACTTTGGTGGATGTGGAAACTGTTGATGAGAAAGAGATCTTTACTTTTAAAGGTGTCGCGAAAACTCAGGCTCCGGATTCTCCAGAAGATCTCGCAGGAGAACCAGCAGCTAATTAATCTGCAAGTTTGAAACTTCTGCCGGTGGCCTCGATGAGACCATCGGCAGTAAGTGTTTTAAGAGCTTTTTCAACTTGATCTTCGTTATCCCATAACTTCTTAAGCTCCGATGAGGTAAGTTTTTGATTATCTCGAAGTGCTTGAACAATTGTTCCTCGGCATTTTCGATCAGTACCGTGCCACCCTTGGGTCTTACTCTTTACCTCTGCTCGTGGGTAGCCCGCTTCACGCCATGCGCATGATTTTTTTACAGGACACTCCTCGCAGAGCGGTGAACGCGAAGTACAAATAAGTGCTCCAAATTCCATCGTTGCTGCCGCCCACTTTGCGCCATCAACTGGAATGAGTTCCTCTCGAATTCTTCGTTCGTATTGAGAAGGTGATGAAGAAGGAGATTCGACCCCATCATATACTCGAGAAAAAAATCTACGAATATTTATATCGAGAACAAGTGTTGAGTCCCCATATGCAAATGCACCTATTGCAGCGGCTGTGTAATCACCAACGCCAGGCAGGGATCGAAGAATTTGAGGTTCACGCGGAACGATATTTTTATATTCAGTGGCAATTACCTTCGCTGCCTCATGTAAACGAATTGCTCGCCTGGGATATCCCAAGCGTCCCCATGCAGCGATGACATCGGATTTCTTGGCTGAAGCTAATGAGGATGGATCAGGCCAACGTTCCATCCACTCAATCCATTTTGGAAGAACTCGATTAACAGGTGTTTGTTGCAGCATAAATTCGCTGACCATCACACCCCAAGCGTTTGTTTTGCGCCAAGGGAGATCGCGTTGGTTTTTATCAAACCAATCAAGGATGATTTTCTGATTCATCAGCCGATTTTGACGCGGCTAATTGCCGCTTCGATCCGACCAACTTCCATAATTTCAATTCCAGCAACCTTGATATCAGATCCGATTGGAACGAGTGCTCGTTTAAATCCAAGGCGAGCAGCCTCTTGAATTCGTTGAAGCGCTCCATTTACCTTACGAATTTCACCAGCAAGTCCAACTTCACCAATCGCAACAAGATCAGAGGGAAGAGCCAGACCCTTTGCGGCGGATGCTACAGAGAGAGCGACAGCAAGATCGGCCGATGGCTCATTCATCTTCATACCACCCACTGTTGCAACATAAATTTCGCGGCCTGATAGCCGAACACCTGCACGAAGTTCGAGGACAGCCAAGGTCATTGCAGTGCGGGCATTATCAAGACCAGATGTGACACGACGAGCATTTGTGAATTCGGAGGCGGGTGCGCCAACAAGAGATTGAATCTCTGCAAGTAAGGGACGCCGTCCCTCGAGGGCAACGGTGACACATGTTCCGGGAACGGGTTCGCTATGACGCGTAGTAAAAAGTCCAGTCGGGTCTGTCAGGCTTGTGATGCCTTGCTCGTTCATATCAAAGCAACCAACTTCATCGGATGCACCAAAACGATTTTTAATTGCACGAATTAAACGAAGTCGTGAATGACGTTCACCTTCAAAATTGAGAACAACATCTACAAGGTGTTCGAGAAGGCGAGGACCAGCAATCGAACCATCCTTTGTCACGTGGCCAACAAGAACCACAGTGATATTTCTTTCCTTTGCGATACGGATAAGGGCGGCGGCAATCTCTCGAACTTGTGTCACACCACCAGGTGCTCCATCAACTGCAGAGCTAACGATTGTTTGAATGGAATCGATGATCAAAAGTTCTGGCTTTACTTGGTCAACCTGTGCGATGACAGAACCAAGTTCATTTTCGGCTGCAAGCCAGAGATTGGGGTCAATCGCATTGAGGCGTTGGGCACGCAAGCGAACTTGAGAAGCAGATTCCTCACCAGAGATATAAAGAGAAGTAATTCCTGCTCGAGCGCTCTCGGATGCAACAGATAAGAGCAATGTAGATTTTCCAACACCAGGTTCGCCGGCAAGCAATATTGCAGCGCCAGGGACAAGGCCTCCACCGAGTACGCGATCTAGTTCGGAAACTCCAGAAGATCGGGCGGTAGCTTTTTCTAGGCTCACTTCACCGATTGGACGAGCAGGGGTTGTGACAGTCCCAGCAACAAGAGAGAGCTTCTTGGGTGCAGCTACTTCTTCAACGCTGCCCCATGCCTGACATTCCCCGCAACGGCCAACCCATTTTGTGGAACTCCATCCGCATTCAACGCAGCGGAATGGATCCTTCGGTGCTGCTGCTTTGGCCATATGCCAACCTTAACGCTTACCTGCGACAGTCGCTGGGTGAACGGCAAGCAGAGGCAAGGAGTTCTTTTTAAAATTCTTCATAATCTCCATGCGATTATTGCAATGGGTTACAAGGATTTCATAAGCCTGCTCACCCATCATGGCAATCAATTCGAAGCGATTTGAAATATAAACCGGTTCGGCTCCATTATGCGCCTCAGTATTTCCGGTGCAGTACCAATTGAAATCTGCACCACCATCACCCCATGCAAGTCGTTCGTATTCGCCGATGACGGTGACGTGAACTTCACGTTCGCCAAATTCGCGAGTTTCAAAACTTCTGCGAATAGGAAGCTGCCAACAGACATCCGGTTTTGTCTCAACAAAATGAACGTTCTCTTTTTGAGCAAGATGATGGAGTACGCAACCAAAGTCTCCGGTAAATCCAGGAGCTGAATAACCTTTTCGATTGAGGAAGATGCAAGAAGCTTCAACCATTCGAGTCTTGCGATCTTTATCAAGACCTACTTCAGAAACATTGAGTGCACCACCACGTTTCTTAGGGCGCGCTTCCTCGTAAAATTGCCACATATCCGGCGTGAGGCGCTCTGCAACTTTTAAGGTTCGGGCTTCATCATCACTATCGGAGTAATAAGCACCATCAGAACAACAGCCAGCATCTGGCTTATCTTCATCGATGCCACAGCATCCATTTCCATAGATGCAATTCCAATAAGAGGTGAGCCACGTTAGATCGCAGCGAAAAATATCTTCCGGTTGATCGGGGTTTGGAAATTCAACCCAATCACGCGCGAAGTGCGGATTAACCTCTGAGGAAGTGGACATAGAGTGAAAGGGTAGAGGGAAATGGCTGATAAAGCACATCCGGATAAGTTCTCTTGAAGATCGATTGGGTAGAGTTGCGCTATGAAGGTAGGAATCATTGGAGTTGGAAATATGGGTGAGGCGCTCCTTGCCGGCCTACTTTCTGCTGGAACTCCTGCCTCAGATGTAATTTTTGCCCAACGAACTCCAGAACGTGCACTTTTCATTTCAACGAAGTATGGAATTACCCAAAAGCCTCTCTCTGAAGTTGCAGCTTGCGATGTTCTCCTTCTCTGCGTCAAACCAAAAGATATCGCAGAGATTTGCGAGGAGATCAAGAGCGATGTAACGCCCGGATCCGTCGTTGTTTCAGTTGCCGCAGGTAAGCGAATTGACGATATGCAAAAAATATTAGGCCAAAACGTTGGGGTTGTTCGCGTTATGCCAAATACTCCAACATTTCTCAGAAAAGGGGCTGCCGGTATTTCGTGGGGCACTTCGGTCACCTCAACGCAGGCTGAATTTGTAAAGAAACTTTTTGCCACTAGCGGGATATTTGTCGAAGTTCCCGAGAATCTTCAGGCCGCCGTCACAGCAACAAGCGGATCTGGCCCTGCATATTTCTTTGCATTTGTGGAAGAGATGATTGAAGGCGGTAAGAAACTTGGACTTTCTGAAGAGATTGCCACCCAACTCACCATTCAAACTATTTCGGGTGCGGCAGAAATGTTGCGCCAATCTGGGAAGAGTCCTCGAGAATTGCGTGAAAATGTAACGAGTCCTAATGGGACGACCCATGCTGCGCTTACAACATTTAATGAAAAGGGATTGGCCGAAATGATTCATGCTGCAATGGCAGCGTCTGCAAAGCGATCTCAGGAATTGGCGTGAAAAAGAAAGTTTTATTGGCTCTCATTTTCTCTCTTATCGCAACCACTTCGCATGCCGCTCCTGTTGTAAAAATGACAGGGCTCAAGGCGACCACGATGATTGAACTCTCGAGTGATCCAAATGATCAAGTGAGCACACTTCTCACATCCCCAACCCTTATTGCGATTGTTGGAAGTTCTGGAGGAGATGGTTTTATCGCCGCTTATGACAGAACTGCATCAACCATGCAATGGAACCTTCATCTTGGTGGCGCAGGTGATGATATTGCTACGGCTGCAACAAAGGATTCTCTCGGAACATTTTGGGTAGCTGGCGTATCGTCCACGGCGCCACAAACTACTTCTGCACCTACAATTCCGGCAGGAACCCTTAACCCCGCAGGAGTCATTCCTGATACTTCAACAGCGCTTCCTTATCTCAACAAACTTGATATCTGGAAAGTCAGTGCTCAAGGAGAGGTTCTAAAAAGTTTTTCGACAATAATGGATGACGTTATTTTGCCCCAATATATTTCTGTAAAGAGCGGGAAAGTGAGCGTTTCGGGCGCAATTGCCTCGCACGCTTCCGATCATTTTCTCATTACTTTAGCGAGCGATGGGTCATTCTCTTCGCCAAAAATCTCGTCAGCCTCATCGGTTGCCACTTCGCCATTCAAGGAGATAAAGACAACTCTTTCAGTGTGGAGATCTTTTACAACATCACAGGCCATCAAAGGAATTCCAAGTTGGAAACCAAAAACCAAATCTCATGTTTTGATTCGCTATGACGCAAAGAGTAAGGCTGTCGTTGCTGGCTATGTAACTACAGGC
>CAINRG010000064.1 GCA_903852585.1 uncultured Actinomycetes bacterium | reverse complement strand
TCGCGAGGGCTTTTTAAATACACCAGCCGAATTCTCGAGCACCAAGGTGCACTCACTATTCAAAGCAATCTGCGAGTACGCATTTATGAGAATTTCTTAGCGATGAAGAGTTCGCAGCTTCTTGATATTCGTAAAGGTGCAGCGCTCCAACAAGTTGTCAACGATGTGGAGACACTCCAGGATCTCTGGCTTCGCGTCGGTTCACCATGGGCTTCAGCGCTCTTGGCGGGATGCGCTGGAGTCAGCATTGCGTACTACTTATTGCCACCTGCTGGTCTAATTCTCGGCGCGCTTTTTCTCTTTGCCGCTCTCATTGTTCCAATCTTCTCTTCATTCGCAGCTGGTTCCCGTCAGCAACGAAATCTCGAGAGCGAAATCTTCGATGAAATCCTCCAGACTTCTGAGTTAGTCGAAGAGTCGCTGGTATTTGGATTTAGTAAAGATTTGATTGCTCAGATAGACGAACGTCAGAAGCAGATCGCTCGAATGGAACGAACAAACGCTAAGAAGGCAGGACTAGGGGCTGCGCTCTACACAAAATGGTTGGGAATCACTGTCATCACCATGGTCATCTTTGCGCTAAACGCATTCCATGAGCATCGTCTGGCTGGCGTTAATGTCGCAGTCATTATCTTGTTGCCATTAGCAATATTTGATGGATTGAGTTCATTGCCGGTCGCCTTCTCTCATTTGGCAGAAATTCTCGATGCCCGCGCCGCTTTGAAACCCACTCTTAAAAAAATTATTTTCGAAAATTCGGTTATGCAAGATCATTCACACGACCATTACATTCTGGAAATTCTTCGCGTTCAACCTCTGCGCGATGGCGTTACGCTCCCGGAATTCAATGGCGTCGCCCAACCAGGTTATCCATTAGTTATTCATGGAAAGAGTGGTGGCGGAAAATCATCACTACTGAGTGCATTGATCGGTGAGATTGAGTTTTCCGGCCAGGTGCTCATCAATCATGATGATCTTTCGCACTTTGATTCAAATATTTTCACCACCATGTTGCAAGATGATCACCTCTTCACAACTTCCATCCGTGAAAATATAAGGATCGGCAATCCGGATGCCAGTGATCGCGAGATCGAACAAATACTGGAAATTGTAGAGTTAGCCGATCTCGTGCATTCACTTCCCGAGGGGCTAGATACATTGGTCGGCAACCTCGGTTACAACTTCTCTGGCGGCGAAAAACAGCGAATCAAACTGGCACGTATGTTGTTGCGCAATACCCCGATCTACTTACTCGATGAGCCCTTTGAATATCTCGATCATTTCCAGGCCGATCGCCTCGCCAAGAAAGTACTCAAAGTCCTCTCGACAAAAACTGTCGTGATGGTCTCGCATACTTATTAAGCCTCTATTAGGCTGAGGATATGAGCGGTAAAGAAGTCCTCCGCGCCCAATTTTGAAGTTGGTGGACTTTCCCATTCTTTAAGCTTGTTGGCCGAGCAGTATCAGTCCAGTATGGAAATCTCGATAGATGTCGGGAATAACTCTGAGAAATTGGAATCAGATGTTCTCCTTGGAATCTATCGGATTGTTGAGCAGTCTCTCCTCAACTCTTTGATACATGGACCAGCTAATCGAGTGATGATTTCAACGCGAACAACCGACGAAGGAATTACAGAGATCGTGGTCTCTGATGATGGCCCTGGCACCAGCGATCAGTTAAATGCTTCAG
>CAINRG010000063.1 GCA_903852585.1 uncultured Actinomycetes bacterium | reverse complement strand
CTGTACGTTCTTCTAACTCAGGGTCGAGGATGACCATGATTTCATAATGACGCATGTGTTAACCCCACCTCCTCTGGACTAAAGCGGCCACGGCATTTCCGCGGCAGGAGGGTTATGCGACCTACCGTCGTTTCTACTTCATTGGAAGCAGTCCGTTTCGGAAGGGAGGGTAAGCCTATCCGTCTATGGAAGAAGAGAGAAATTCGCCTAATTGTGGAGCTTTTGAGCGTGTGGAAACTGCGACTGCGAAGTAAATCGTCGCAGCTATGCGAATCAGGCTGACGATTGCGTAAGCCTTGGGCGCAAGCCCAAATCGGCTCCCAGAAAATTCTGCAAGATATTGCCAAACAGCAACGTGATAGAAAACTTCTGCGCCTTGCCAAATCCAAAATACTTTTCGATCTTTTAATCCGCGAAGAGCCAGGATGGCTAAAGGGGTAAGCCATAAAACATATTGCGGTGAATAAACCTTGCTTGCAATTGTAAATATCGCAACAACACTGAATGCAGAACTTGCTAACGAGGGAGTTCTCTCTAATCCGAAGAAATAAACTGCGAACGCTGCAATCCCAATGAGAAAAGTCAGAATAGAAATAATATTGAGATTTCCAACGTTCACTCCAAGAAGTTGAAGTGAATACCAAAACGAACCAAAGTCAGCTGTGCGCTCGCTATTGAGTGTAAAGAAGCGAAGCCATCCTCTATATGTAAAGAGAATAAATGGAAGATTTATCACGAGCCAAATTCCAAGTGCGGCTGATGTGTAACGGATTGCCTTTTGAATTTGGCGTCGGCGTATAAAGATCAGAATAATTGGGGCCAGCAAAACAATCGGGAAAAATTTTGTGGCGATGCTTATTCCAAGAACTACTGCGCTCTTATTATAATTTTGTTTTTCAAACCAATAAATCGCAGCGACTGCCGTGATCACTGCCCACAGATCCCAATTTATATAGAGTGAAAGAATTACTGCCGGAGAGAGCGGCAATAAATACCAAAACTCAGGTTTTATTCGAGAGAGAATTACTGCACTTCCCGCAAAGAGAAATGCGATAAGAAGGGCGTTTATTAAAAAGTAATATCGATAAGCGTTCGCTCCGCTTGGAGTTACAAGGGAAGTCGCCCACATGACAACCCCTGTGAGTGGGGGATACTCCACCGCATTGAGTGTTGATGAGTAGGGCCAGGTTTTATGGATCAGATCTCGAGCTCCATAAAGTGCCGGAAGATCTGAGTAACAGGCATGAACATAGACGTCTGGCGTTGCCCAATTTGTTTTGAAACAATGATCAAATTTTGTAAACGAGAGAAGTGAAGAAATTGCAACCAACAAAATAATGGACTTTGTTGCGAACTTCAGGCGCATTACTTCGTCTTTTTAGGTGTTGGTGCTACCGCAGCTTTAGCCGTGGGGGTTGGTTTCTTTGTTGCCGATGTTGGGCGGACTGCAAGAGAAGGATCTAGTGTTGGGACAGCTTGTGTGAAATCTGTTGGCTCGGTACCGCCGATATTTGCAGGGGCCGGGAATGAAACAACCGGCATACCTTTCATTGCAGCCTTTGTGTATGTATTCCAAATCATTGCCGGATAGGTTCCACCCGTTACAGCCCCGAGCCCACCAATTCCGTTGAGAGATTCAGTTCCATCGTTTCGGAAGAGTGCAACCGATGTTGCTAGCTGTGGCGTATATCCATTGAACCAGGCAGATGCATTGTCTGTTGTTGTGCCCGTCTTTCCTGCAGCAGGTCGACCAAGACCATTGATTGCTGCACCACCGGTGCCGTATTTCACGACTCCTTGAAGTGCATAAGTCAGATCGGCCATAACATCGGCTGAAAATACTTGCTGTGCCTGAATTCGAGATTCATAAAGAACTCCTTGGTTTGCACCAAGAACTTCTTTGACCATAAATGGTTTTGCGTACACACCATTTGCTGCAAATGTTGCATATGCGCCAGCGACATCAATGACATGCGGACTTGCAACACCGAGTGAAACAGATGGGGTCGCCCACATTTGAACAGAATCTGGAATACCTGCGCGGCGTGCGACATCTACAACTTTGTCCAAGCCTGCTTTCATTCCAAGTGGCACAAAGACTGTATTTACGGAGTGAGCCGTCGCATCGAGCAGATTAATCTTTCCAAATTGCTCATTGCTGTAGTTGTAAACAGAATAAATCGTATTTGCATTTGGATCGTCATATACCGCAGGAGATTTTCCAAGCCATGTTGATTGTAAAGAAATTCCACTTTCAAGCGCTGCAATCAGTGCGAATGGTTTAAATGTAGAACCCGCTTGTGTTGTTGATTGAGTCGCATTATTTAATTGTGATTGTAGATAGTCACGACCGCCATACATCGCAACAATCTCACCAGTGCCTGGTCGAATCGAAACAAGTGCTACACGTAAGTTATCTGGCGCTTTTCCAGGGATGCGCGCTGCAACTGCATCTTGTGCCGCAGTCTGTGCTTGAGCTTCAAGAGTAGTTTTGACAACAAGTCCGCCAACTTGAAGTTGGGAATCTGTAAATCCAAGTTTTTGTAATTCCGCCGTCACATAGGACATGAGATAGCCCTTTGGACCAGCGAGCGCACCTGAAGTTACCTTTGGCAGAATTGTTGGGAACTTCATCTTTTTTGCTTTTGCTTCATCAAGCCAGCCGGTCTTCACCATTCCATTGATGACATATTGCCAGCGAGCCTTGAGGCGATTGAGCCCGTCGGTATACGAAGGGCCGTAATAGTTTGGTGAGCGCAGGATTGATGCAAGAACGGCATCTTGGGCAATCGAAAGTTGATTGACGTTTCGTCCAAAATAAGTTTGAGCAGCTGTTTGTACTCCATAAGAACCGCGCCCAAACCAGATGGTGTTGAGATAATTTTCAAGAATCTGATCTTTTGATTGTTGTTGCTCAAGCTTGATTGCAATAACAATTTCTTTGATCTTACGTTGAATACTTCGCTCTGGGGTTAAGAACGCAGTCTTTGCATATTGTTGGGTAATTGTGGATCCGCCGCCGCCATTTCCCAGGCTTTTAATATTGTCAAAGACAGCACGTGCTAATCCTTGTGGGCTAAATGCATGCTCCGAATAAAAATTTCGATCCTCTGCTGCAAGAACAGCGTGACGAAGATTGAGAGGAATATTTGCAAGTGGCACGATTGTGCGATTTTCAGAACCTATGCGCCCAAGCTCTGTTCCATCTGCATATTGGATTATGGTGGATTGAGAATTTACGAAAGCTTTAGGGTCTGGAATTCCTACTGTGAAATATGCATATGTAAAAATAAATGAGGCTGCGACAAAAAGACCACCAAAAAGAAATATCGATCCTCGAAGGCCATATTTAATGATGTTGTCCCGGTGATAGCGCAGGAAATCACGAATCACATCGATGAATGAACCTTTTGGCGCCACGGTGAAAGGTTACCGCTGAATGAAGTCCTCATCCTCGAGCGTACGAACGCGCCGAGGAGGTTTACGGAAGCGGCCATCGCCCAATTTAAAGCTTTGAATGAGGTGGTGCCAATGGCAACCCATGCAGACCTCAACAACATAGACGCGAAACTCGCCAAACTCACTCTGCATCTCATGGAGCTCACGAGTCGACTTAATGCGCCCTGAGTATTGACCGAGTTGGTCTCCAAATGCGTAATGAAGAAGAACCATTTTTGCTTCTCGGCAAATTGGACATGGCCGTTCAATTTTCTCGCCGTGATATTTCGCAGCGAGGCGAAGATAAGGATCTGCGTCGCAAACATCAGTTCCGGGTGTGACACCTTTAAAGTAACCAATCAAAGTGGCGCGACGTTTCAATGCATAATCAATTGAATCGCGGCGGGACCACATGAGCGAAGAATAATCCTTTTTGAATTACTAGGCTGACCCTGTGAAAAGCGGATTATCCAAGCTCTTAACTGTGAGATGGCTTGGGCAAGTAGTCGACGGGATTTTTCAATCCGCCCTCGCTTCTTTTGTTCTTTTCTCCCCTGAACGTCAAGCAAACCCTGTTGCCGCTGCGCTCGCTTTCTCTGTTGTTTTACTTCCATATTCAGTCGTCGGTCCTTATGTCGGGACCCTTCTCGATAGATTTTCTCGACAGCGAATAGTTCAATTTTCAAATTTTGCTCGCGCTGCAAATTTATTAATTATCGCCTTTCTTATCAAGCAAAGCAGTACAGGTTTGCTGCTTACCTTTTTTGTTTTAATTGCATTTGGAATTAATCGCCTCATTCTTGCCGGTCTCTCTGCAGGACTCCCCTTGGTTGTCTTTAAAGAACGTCTTGTTGTTGCAAATGCTTTGGCCGTAACTGGCGGAACTATTGGAGTTGTTATTGGTGGTGGAATTGGAATTGGTGCAAAGAAAATATTTGATCTTCATTTATCAAGTGATCGCTCAGATGCACTCATAATTCTTACTGCTTCACTCGGTTATTTTTTAGCTGGCATTTTGGTGCGACGCCTACGTCGATTTGAAATTGGCCCAAAAGATTTAGAGAAGACGCAACAAGATGCGGGCTGGAAAGAGATGATTGAGGGCTTTCAGATTCTCCGCTCACACGGTGATTCACTCCGTGGAATTATCGCAACAGCGATTCAACGTGGGGGGCTTACTTCTCTCACGATGATGGTTTTACTTCTTGAGCGAAATACTTATCACAATCCTTCAAATCCTGATGCAGGTCTCTCTGGTTTTGCTGCGATGCTCACAATTGCTGGATGTGGAATTGCGTTAGGTGCGTTCATGAGTCCTTATCTTGTGCGACGTTTGGGACGACATCTGTGGATCCGAATCGCAATGGTTGTTGGAACTCCTTCACTTCTTCTCTACATAATCCTTCCAAGCGTTTACACATTGGGGGTCGCCGCTTTCGCACTCGCTCTATGCGGTCAAGCTGTTAAGGTCACAAATGACGCGTTGGTACAGAGAAAAATTCATGATGAATTTCGTGGAAGAGTGTTTTCTTTCTACGACATGGCCGTTAACGCGGCGATTGTTTCTGGTGCTTTTGTCGCTGCATTTGTTCTTCCTAGGAGCGGTGAATCCACAGCGCTTCCGCTCATTATTTTTGGAGCATATGCTGCAACATCGCTCTTTTTGCTTCGTCAATCTATTTTTTCGGAGCGTTCTCTTCCCACCACTGAATGAGTTCTCTCTTCGCACGTTCCTCACCCAATGGGCCATGCTCTAAACGAAGTTCGAGCATGTAGTTATAGGCCTTTCCTACCAATGGTGAGGCAGGAATTCCAAGAATCTTCATAATTTCGTTTCCGTCCACATCGGGGCGGATCGCATTGAGTTCTTCCTCTTCTTTTAGACGAGAAATGCGTTCTTCAAGAGAATCATATGTTGCAGCAAGAGCAGCCGCTTTTCGTTGATTTCGGGTAGTGCAATCTGCTCGAGTTAATACATGAAGGTGTTCAAGAAGGTCTTCGGCATCGCGCACATAGCGACGAACTGCTGAATCAGTCCATTCACCCCCTGCATAACCATGAAAACGAAGATGAAGAAAAACCAATTGTGAAACATCGCTAATAGTTTGATTGTCGAAACGAAGAGCGCGAAGTCGTTCCTTTGTCATACGCGATCCCACAACTTCGTGATGATGGAATGAAACACCACCGCCGGGAATTAATTCGCGAGTCTTTGGTTTACCAATATCGTGCAAAAGAGCTGCTAGGCGAATAACAAGATTTGGGCCACCGAGGCGATCTTCAAGTGCAATTGCTTGTTCGAGAACCGTGAGGGTATGTTCGTATACATCTTTGTGATGATGATGTTCATCAACTTCCAATTTGAGTTGTGGAAGTTCTGGAAGAACATACTTTGCAAGACCGGTGTCGACCATGAGTGCAAGTCCTAGACGAGGATTTGGCGACATGAGAAGTTTAATCAACTCATCATGAACACGTTCTGCTGAAACTATTGTGATTCGTTCGGCCATGCGTTTCATCGACTCAACAATTGTTTCATCAACAGTAAATCCAAGTTGTGCAACAAAACGAGCTGCACGCATCATTCGGAGTGGATCATCCCCAAAGAGAACATCGGGATCGCCGGGTGCGCGTAATACTTTCTTTGCAAGATCCTCAACCCCATTGAAGAGATCGATAAATTCTGGTTTTTCTTTTGTCAGTTCAAGGGCCAGGCAATTTATGGTGAAGTCTCGGCGAGATAAATCTCCCTCAATAGAATCACCAAAATTTACTTCTGGCTTTCGAGATTGTGGGTCGTAATTTTCGCTTCGATATGTTGTGACTTCAACAGTGACATCACCTTTTTTGCCGGCGATAGTTCCAAATGCAGCACCGGTTTCCCAAATTGAATCTGCCCATACTTTCAAAATCTTTTTTGTGGCCTCAGGCCGTGCATTTGTTGTGAAATCCAGATCATTTCCAAGACGCCCAAGAATTGCATCGCGGACTGGACCGCCTACAAGGGCGAGGGTAAATCCTGCTTCTGAAAATGCTCGCGCCAAGGAGCTTGCGACCGGAGCCTTCTCAAGAAGGGTGCTTGTCGCAAGTTGGCTCGCAATTTCACGCGGGGTACTCACAAGAGCCAAGGTTAGAGCAGTACCCTTCATCCATGACCCCGGCACCTGGTGCGGGTGGCGAAGCGAAGCGGAAGAAACGTCGTCGTCGGCGTAACCCGTCGAACCCACTTACACCTACTACTTCTCATTCTCCTTCACCTGGAGCGCCTACTTCCGCGACTGCGCCTGCAAAAAAGGCGCCACAAAGGAAGCAGCCTTATGCAAAACGCGTCGATGAAGTCAGCGCAGGCGGGTTGGTTATCGATACAACAGGAACAAAAGGCCTTTTAATTGGGCGAAAAGATCTTAAGGATGCAACAGGTCAACGTCTTTTGTGGTCTCTTCCAAAGGGGCATATCGAAGAAGGTGAAACTCCCGAACAAGCAGCTATCCGCGAAGTCCAGGAAGAGACTGGAATCGAAAGTGAAATTTCAAAAGCCCTTGGTGTTATCGATTTTTGGTTTATGGCGGGCGGGAAGCGAATTCACAAAACTGTCCACCACTATTTATTTAAGGAAGTCGGAGGAACTCTTGCTCCACAAATTTCAGAAGTCGATGATGTGGGTTGGTTCCCATTAGAAGAAGTTATTGGCCTTCTTGCATATCCTGATGAGAAAAAATTGATTGCAAAAGCTGGCGAGCTAGAGTTATGAAAAGAATTGCGCTCGCTTTAACGCTCCTCTTTATCTCTCTTCCAATTTCGGCTCATGCATCGAATGCCGTGACAATCACAGCCCCATCACATCGCCACCTTGATGGAACATTTATTGATGACAAACTTTCACAAGAGCTTGCACCTTCCGGTCGCCTTGGCCAACTTGTGTTTCTTGGAACTCGATATGTAACTACGTGGAGAGTTGACCCAGCACTCCTCGAGGATATTCAAGCAATGTCACAGGGATATTCAGTTTCTGGGCAAGGAGAGGGTGTCGGCAAGGATGTTGCGATCTCTTGGCTCAATCAATTTCAGCGCGATATCGCAAATCGGCGAGTTGAAGCAATCGTTTACGCAAATCCTTCCGAGTATTGGGTAAACAAATTCTTCCCGCATGATCGTGATTTTCTTTTATCTGTATCAGGAAAACGCCTATCGTTACTTCTCAACCGCGTGGTAGGTGTGCCAAAAAATTATGACGCTACAAATTATTTTTCTCTCACTCAATCACAAGTGCGCCTTCTCAATATCTCTAACTCACGACTTGCAGCTTCTGCCTCCTATATGGATTCGCCAGAGCTTGAAAATTACAAACTTTCTGCGGTAAAAGTTCTCAATCCATCTCTCACTGCCACTGCCCGCCAAAGCCTTTCGTATGATTTGGCTGGAATTGTGAATCAACTTCGTGGTTCTGTAAGAGTTTCAACAGGAAAATTCACGATCACATCGACTAACCAAAAACTTCCAGTCACTGTGACAAATGATTTCCCTCAGCAAATAGTTGTGGATTTACTTATTCATTCAACAAATGAGCGCATCTCTGTTGGAGATATTTCTTCGGTAACAATTCCTGGTAAATCCAAAGTTCAAGTGATGGTTCCTATTACAGTCTTTACCTCCGGGGATTCAGGGTTTTCTATCACCATCAAAGGACGCTCCGGTGCGGTCTATGGGCAGACAGTTATTTATCCTTTGAAAATTGCTGTGATCAGTCCAATTGCAACCTGGATTACTGGAGCCGCCGGCGTAGTCCTGCTTGGCGCTGCAATACTTCAATCACTTCGTAGGTTAAGAAAAGGTAAGAAGGTGGGCACTCAATGAGTACCGACGAATCTCTTCTCCGCTCTTCTACGGCCATGGCCATTGGTACTGTGGCTTCTCGCATCACTGGATTAATACGCGGCCTTTTGACTGTTGCTTTGCTTGGAACGGCTTTACTCGGCGATGTCTTTAACGTCGCAAACACAATGCCAAATATTTTGTACAACCTCATTGTTGGCGGCGCCCTGACTGCTGTCTTTGTTCCACAACTTGTGCGCGCAATGCGCGATAGCGATGGAGGTTCGGCTTTTGTTTCGCGTCTTGTCACCGCGACAACTGTGATTCTTGGGCTACTTACGATTATTTCTGTTTTTGCAGCTCCACTTTTTGTCCGCGTTTTTGCAAGTAGTTATGTGGGCCGTCCTGAATTTCAGTTAACAACACTGATCATGCGCTATTGCTTACCTCAAGTTTTCTTTATCGGTCTTTATGCGCTCCTGAGTCAGATCACAAATGCAAAAGGAAAATTTGGTCCGATGATGTGGGCCCCTGTTGCAAACAATCTTGTTGGTATTGCAGTCGTTGGATATTTCTTAGCTCGTGCGCCTCACTGGAACGTTGCAACGATTTCTCATAGTGAAGCAACCTGGCTTGGCATTGGAACAACTCTTGGCTATGTCATCCAATTCGCTGTTTTAATTCCTGTTGTTCGAAAGACTCGAATAAGGATCACGGCACGTTTTGATTGGCGCGACCCAGAACTTCGTAAATCATGGCATTTAGCTTCGTGGACAATTTTATTTGCTGGAATTTCTCAGCTGGGTTATTTGATTGTGGTAAATCTTTCTAGCTCGGCCGCCGTTCATGCAGAAAAAGCTGGAATCACAACAGGTGTTGGATTCACTCCCTATAGCAATGCATATTTCATTATGTTGCTTCCACACTCTGTCATCACAATTTCGTTGGTCACCGCTCTTCTTCCTCATCTCTCAGATCTTGCAATAGATAAGAAATTCAAGGAGGTACACGACCAGCTTGTTCGGGCAATTCGATTAGTTGGAATTTTTACCGTGCCGAGTGCGTGTGCTCTCATTCTCTTTGGAACGCTCATCACCCGCACACTCTTTTTTGGAATCTCTAACGCTGATGCTCAATATATTGGCTTTGTTTTAGCCGGATTTGCTCTTGGCCTCATGCCTATGAGCATCAATTTGATTGCCCTTCGCGGCCTCAATGCCTTTGAAAATGTAAAGCTTCAGGTTCTCAGTAATTTTGTGATGAATCTGCTTGGTAGCGCTGCGGCGATTTTCTTGGCTAATACCCTCAGCCCAAAGTGGGTCACTGTGGGTCTTGCTGGAGCCCTCTCGTTGAGTTATTTCATTGGTGCATGGACGACTCTTCGCCTCCTTCATCGCTACAACATCCAGATTCATATCGGTGAAGTTGCTGGCCTTTATCTGCGTTTAGCCGGAATATTCCTTGTTATCGCAATCCCGTTGCGTCTTGCCCTCAGGTTTATCCCCGGGGGGAATACTCTTCATCTCTTGGTGGTTCTTGTTATTGCAGGTCTTGGTTATATCGGGGCAGCTCGAATCTTCAAGATTGAAGAAGTAGGAAGTGCCTTTAATTTATTGCTCCGCCGTAACTAATAGAAACCAATAAAGATAGGTAAAAGAATGAGTGAAGTTCATCAAGTCGTGATTGTTGGTTCAGGACCAGCTGGTTATACCGCTGCTGTTTATGCGGCCCGCGCCGAACTTTCTCCGATTGTTTATGAAGGTTCAGTCACTGCCGGTGGCGCATTGATGAACACCACTGAAGTTGAAAATTTTCCTGGTTTTCCCGCCGGCATCATGGGTCCAGAGTTGATGGATTCAATGCGTGCACAGGCAGAAAAGTTTGGTGCAAAACTCATCACCGATGACATTGTTGAAATAGATCTTTCTGGTGATATCAAAATTTTAAAGGATGGATCTGGAAATACTCTTCAAGCAAAATCTGTCATTCTCGCAACCGGTTCTGCGTATAAAGAGATTGGTCTTGAAAACGAAAAACGTCTTTCTGGCCGCGGTGTCTCGTGGTGTGCAACATGTGATGGATTCTTCTATCGTCAAAAGACAGTCGCTGTTGTTGGTGGCGGAGATTCAGCAATGGAGGAAGCAAACTTCCTCACACGATTTGCCGACAAGGTTGTTGTCATTCACAGACGTGATTCTTTGCGCGCTTCAAAAATTATGGCAGATCGCGCTAAAGCAAATCCAAAAATTGAATGGGTCTGGAACACAGAAGTAATCGATGTTCTGGGTGAGACTTCAATGTCTGCCCTCAAATTAAAAAATCTTTTGACAGGCGAAGAGTCGGAACGCGCATTTGATGGACTTTTTGTTGCGATTGGACATTCACCTCGTAGCGAACTTCTTGGCGGCCAGGTTGATTTGGATGCTGAGGGTTATGTAAAAGTTGATGGACGATCCACAAAGACCAACCTCAAGGGTGTCTTTGCTTGCGGGGACCTTGTCGATCACACATATCGCCAAGCAATCACCGCTGCAGGAAGTGGCTGCCAAGCAGCTCTTGATGCAGAGCGTTTTCTTGC
This sequence comes from uncultured Actinomycetes bacterium, assembly GCA_903852585.1. GTDB lineage: Bacteria > Actinomycetota > Actinomycetes > Nanopelagicales > Nanopelagicaceae > PALSA-747. The sequence goes on along the minus strand of CAINRG010000063.1, from coordinate 15,465 downwards.
AGGCCATTGATTCATCGGCAAAATAGAATTACACATACAAAATAGATAGAAAAGGGTAAATACAATGGGTGCTACACAACCAGTAACAGCAGCAAATTTCGAAGCTGAGGTTCTTAAGTCTTCAACTCCAGTTCTCGTTGATTTCTGGGCAGAATGGTGTGGTCCTTGCCGCGCGGTAGCTCCAATCTTGGAAGAGATCGCTGGCGAGCACGGCGGAAAGATCAAGATTGTAAAGCTCAATACAGACGAAGAAGCAGCGATTGCGATGAAGTACGGAATTACATCAATCCCAACTCTCAATGTTTATGTTAACGGTGAGGTTGTAAAGAGCATTATTGGTGCAAAGCCAAAGCCAGCTCTTCTTAAAGAGCTTTCAGAGTTCATCTCCTAATTTTTTAGGAAATTATTTATGATGTCGCCAGAACTTCGTCTTGGAGATTCTGGCGACGTTGTCATTCAACTCAGCACAACACTCAATCGTCTTGGATTCCTCAAGAGCGTCTCAACTGATTTTAATGAGATTGTTGAAAGCGCTGTTAAGGCATTCCAGCAAGAACGTGGACTTACCGTTACAGGAATTGTTGATGACACAACTTCTCGAAGTCTTGAAGAAGCAAAATGGAAATTGGGAGATCGCACACTTCGCCTCGATCCTAAATCTTTAATGCGCGGGGATGATGTTGCACAATTGCAGACACGTCTTGTTGAAATGGGTTTTAACTGTGGCCGTGTTGATGGAATTTTCGGTCCACAAACAGAGGTTGCTGTAAAAGAATTTCAAAAATCTGTTGGTTCTAAAATTGATGGCCAATGTGGCCCTTCCACCGTAATGGCGATGGTCCGTTTGATGAAGATTGTTTCTGGTGGTGCTCCACAACAATTACGAGAAGAAGTATCCCGAGCAAATAAAGGGCCTTCACTTGCTAATAAGGTTATTGTTCTTGACCCAACAAGTGATTGTGGCGTTGAGGCAAGTGAAATTACATTTGATATTGCACAACGACTTGAAGGTCGCCTCATTGCCCTTGGCGTAGGAGTTTTCTTAACTCGCAGTTCTACATCAGCGCCATCTGAAGCAGAAAGAATTATCACCGCCAACAAAGTCGGAGCGGATTTGATGTTGTCGCTCAATATTGATAATTATAAAAATGAGAAAGCACATGGTGTTGCGACCTGTTATTACGGAAGTGATGCACATGGAGTCCACTCTGTTGTGGGTGAGCGATTTGCGACCTTGGTTCAACGCGAGATTTGCGCCCGTACCGATCTCCTCAATTGCCGAACACATGCAAAAACTTGGGATTTGTTGCGCTTAACAAAAGCGCCGACTGTTCGCATCGATTTGGGGTATCACTCCAATCCTGGGGATGCCTCACGTCTTGGTGATAAGGAATTCCGTGAAACAGTCGTGGAATCGATCATGGTTGCAATCCAACGTCTCTATTTAGCTGCTGAAGATGATGCAAAGACAGGCACGCTGAAGATCAGTGATTTAAGGCGTGTAGGTCTCAGAAAATAAGTAACACTGGTTTCGCCAGATATGGCAAACTACCGCGATGAGTTCAGATATCACGCGCATCCATACCGGTGCACCTGAAAACCTTCAGGAGCGTTTCGCGCACCGTGCCCAATTTATGCAGCCTTCTGAAATTCGAGCCCTTTTCGCCGTTGCCTCACGTCCAGAGATTGTCTCCCTGGCTGGCGGTATGCCTAACCTAACGGCTCTGCCAATGGACATGATGGAGAACGTAGTTGGTGAGCTCATCAAGACAAATGGAATGGAAGCTTTGCAATATGGAAGCGGCCAGGGCCACCCAAAACTGCGCGAGCAGATTTGCGATGTTATGGAGCTTGAAGGAATTAAAGCTCACCCAGAAGATGTCATTGTTACTACCGGATCTCAGCAGGCTTTGGATTTAATCTCTCGCATCTTTATCGATCCAGGTGATGTTGTATTGGTCGAGGCACCTTCTTATGTAGGGGCACTAGGAACATTCCATCAATATGAGGCTTCTGTTGTCCATGTCGAGCTTGATGACAATGGAATGATTCCAGATCGACTTCGTGAAGCGATTGCAAAGACCCGTCAATCTGGTCGCAAAATTAAATTTTTGTACCTCATCCCAAATTACCAAAATCCATCCGGAGTTCTTCTCTCTGCAGAACGCCGTACTGAAATTCTTGAAATTTGCCGCGAAGAACGTATTTTTGTTGTTGAGGACAATCCTTATGGTTTGTTGGGTTTTGATAAACCATCGCCAAATGCAATGCGCGCACAAGATTCAGAGAATGTTATTTATCTCGGCTCCTTTTCCAAGACAATATGTCCTGGATTCCGTGTTGGTTGGGCCCTTGTTCCACAATCTTTGAAGGAAAAACTTGTGATTGCTTCCGAGTCCTCACAACTCTGTCCTTCTAATTTTGCCCAGCTTGCAATTTCAAGTTATCTTGCAGACCAGCCATGGCGTGATCAAATTTCATCTTTTTGTAAGCTGTATAAAGTTCGTCGCGATGCGATGTTGACGGCAATGGATAAGTATTTTCCAAAAGAGGCTACATGGACCAAGCCTGAGGGTGGTTTCTATGTTTGGGCAACACTTCCTGCCGAAATCGATACAAAGGCGTTAATGCCAAAAGCGATTGTTGCAAAGGTTGCGTATGTCCCAGGCACTGCCTTTTATGCAGATGGTTTTGGATCGTGGTCGATGCGTCTGTCGTATTGCTACCCAACACCAGAACGTATTACTGATGGAATTAAATCATTGGGTGGGGTTATCAAAAAAGAGATGGAACGCCGTTCTATTGGTTAACCCAGTAGCTTATTAATTCGCTCTAAATCTTCTTTATCGGCAAATTCAATAACAATCTTTCCTTTTGTTTTTCCAAGTTCAACCGTGACGCGAGTATCAAATTTATCGGAGAGATTTTCACCAATCTCTTTTAAGCGCGGTGCTGTTGTGGACTTTGCGCGGCTCGTTGAATTTTTAACATTTGCCCCGCCTGAAGCGACAATCTCTTCGACGTCGCGCACAGATAAACCCTCTGCGACGATGCGTGCAGCTAGTTTTTCAATCTGATTGTGGTCAGTCAGTGAGAGAAGTGCCCGTGCATGTCCTGCCGAGAGAACTCCGGCAGCTAATCGGCGTTGTACTGAAGTGGGAAGATTTAAAAGTCGAAGTGCATTTGAAATTGCTGGGCGAGATTTTCCAACTTTTGTTGCAAGTTCATCATGGGTATATCCAAAATCGTTAAGAAGATTTTGATATGCAGCGCCTTCTTCAAGTGGATTGAGTTGGCTGCGGTGAATATTTTCAAGAAGTGCTTCTCGTAAAAGTTCATTATCTTTTGTCGCTCGAACAATGACAGGAATTGTTTTTAGTCCAGCAAGTTTGGATGCGCGAAGTCGGCGTTCACCCATAATCAATTCATATTTGCCATTTCCGATGTCGCGAACAACTGGTGGTTGTAGGACGCCAACTTCTTTAATAGATGCAGCTAATTCATTGAGAAGATCTTGATCAAAAACTTCACGAGGTTGTTTTGGATTTGGGGAAATCGAATTGATATCTACTTCACCTTGTTGTGCAACAACAACACCACTTACTTCTTCAATGATTGGGGTGTTTGGAATTAACGCATCAAGTCCGCGACCTAATCCACCTTTACGTGCTGCGCTCATGCTGCTGATCCTGTTCTTGAGCCTCGTGCAGCGATTTCTCGTGCAACTTGCATATATGCAATTGCGCCAGGAGATGCTGCGTCATATGTCATAACTGTTTGTCTAAATGATGGAGCTTCAGAAACGCGAACTGCACGTGGAATTGGGATATCAATTAATTCATTAGGGAAATGCGCACGCACATCGTTTGCGACATCATTTGCTAAACGAGTTCGTGAATCAAACATTGTGAGAACAATTGTGCTGACATGTACTAATGGATTGAGAGCTCGTTTAATTTTTGCAAGTGTTTCCATCAGCAATGAAATTCCTTCAAGGCTGTAGTACTCACATTGAATGGGAACAAGAACTTCTTCTGCGGCAGTGAGTGCATTCACTGTTAAAAGCCCCAGTGATGGTGGGCAATCAATAATGATGTAATCAAAGCGATTCCCGGATGATTCACGTTCTGCGATGAAATCATTGAGAGCTAATTTTAAAATTTGCTCGCGGGCGACAAAATTGACCATCGCGATTTCAGCGCCGGCTAACTCTTGGTTTGCTGGGGCACATTCAAGATGTGGGAAACCTGCAACTTTTTTAACAACATCTTTGAGTGGGGTTTCATCAACGAGAACTTCAAACATGCCTGGACCTTCATTGCGATCTACCCCCAGGGCTGTGCAGGCATTTCCTTGAGGATCAAGGTCGATCACTAGAACCTTCAGCCCACCCATGGCAAGTGCGGCGGCCACATTGACGGCAGTTGTGGTCTTACCGACGCCACCTTTTTGGTTTGCAACGGTGAAAATGCGGGTTTTGATGGGGTTGGGCATGGGTTCTTTCAAACGGCGGATGCCCACAACGCGGGGTGTTTCACGTGAAACTTCTACGCCGCTCATGGGCGTAGTTAATCAGGCTTTTTGGACTTCGATAACCCGAGCAACCTCAAAATCAGGGAGTTCAAGGGTGTGAAGGATCGCCTTCTGTTTATTGAGTTGGGTGGCGTCAATTTCAGCTTGAGCTGACTCCCCTTTAATCGCAAGAAGTGAGCCTCCGGATTTAATCAGGTGTCGGACCATGGGAAGAAGTTTTGGAAGAGGTGCCACAGCACGGGAGGTCACTACATCGAAGGAGCCTCGTGTGGTTTCAGCCTTGCCTCGAATGACAGTAATAGGAAGTTTTAAGAGCGCAACAACCTCGTTGAGGAAGTCAACGCGGCGTTGGAGGGGTTCAACAAGGGTTACTTGGGTATCTGGACGTGCCAAGGCGATCACAATTCCAGGTAAACCTGCCCCAGAGCCGATATCAACAACGGATGCCCCTTGAGGGATCAGTGTTGTGACTGGGATGCAGTTAGCAATATGACGCTCCCAGATACGCTCGCCCTCTTTAGGCCCTATGAGGCCACGTTCAATCCCCCAAGTTGCAAGCGCCTCCGCATAACGGATCGTCTCAGCCCTTTTTTCCTGAAAGTAGCTTTCAAGGAGGGTTTCACGTGAAACCATTGAGGCTACTTAGCTTCTGGAAGGACCACTACGCAGCGATTTGGGTCTTCACCCTCAGATTCGCTGGTCAGGCCAATATTTTGAATAGTGTCGTGGACGACTTTGCGTTCAAAGGCATTCATTGGGCGAAGCTTGATCGCTACACCGGTTGACTTCACTTCTTCAGCGGTCTCCTCAGCGAGCTGTGCAAGCTCCTTCTTCTTATCGGAGCGAAAATCATCGATATCAAGCATCAAACGGCTGCGCTCGCCGGTGCTTGTTTGAACAGCAAGACGTGTGAGTTCTTGGAGGGAATCAAGGACCTCTCCATTAGATCCCACCAAATGGCTGAGATCGCCAGGCTTGCCCACGATTGCCAGGGCAGCACGGTCATTCTCAACATCGATATCGATATCGCCATCAAGGTCTGCGATATCCAACAACGCCTCGAGGTAATCAGCGGCTACATCGCCCTCTTCTTCGAGTTGGGCAATCTTGGTTTTGGTCTCTTCTGTCATCTCTATCTCCTGTCTGAATTAAACCTATTTGTATGCTTTTAAACTCTATTGTCTATATTGACCTATATTGTCCTATATTGTGCGTTTTCTGGCCTATTTACGCTTCTTCTTCTTTTTTGGTTGTTGGCGTTGTCCGGAAACATCTGTGGTTGTTCCATTCGAGGTGTTCTCTTCTTCAGAGGGCGCCTCTATTGGGTTTATTGGGTCAACAATTCCTTTGCTGGCCTTCTTTTTTTGAAGCTCTTCAAAAGCAGGTGATCCTGGAGTTGGGTTTCGCTTGATGACATAGAACTGTTGTCCCATTGTCCAAAGATTTGTTGTGCCCCAGTAAATTAAAACACCAACAGGGAAATTAACACCTGACACTGCAAAAATAACCGGGAAGATGTACATCATAATCTTTTGTTGTTGAAGCATCATGTTGTTTGAATCGTCCGTCTTTGGCATTCCTTTAACAAGCAACTGACGTTGTGTCGTAAATGTTGTGGCTGACATCGCAAGAATTAAAAGAACTGTAACAATTTTTGTTGTTGTGTTTGGGCTTGAAAGAAATGTCGATGAAAGATCGGCTCCAAAGAATTTTGCTTGTGAGGCCTGAACTAAGACATCACCCTTCATTAAGCCATGTGGTCGATTATGGGCGATTCCGTTAAGAACAGTAAAGAGTGAGAAGAAGATCGGTGCTTGCGCAAGAATTGGGAAACAGGAAGCAAGTGGATTTGTTTTGTGTTCTTTATAAAGCTTCATCATTTCTTCAGATTGCTTTTGGCGATCATCTTTGTAGCGCTTTTGAATCTCTTTCATTTTTGGTGACAAGGCGGTCATGGCGCGTTGACTCTTGATCTGCTTTACAAAAAGTGGGATTAAAATAACGCGAATAAGGACAACAAGTCCGATGATGGAGAGTGACCAACGTATAGATTGGTTATCGGTAAATGTTCCAAAGATGGAGTGGAAAGTTACTAACACCCAAGAAACAGCGTAATACAGTGGGTTTAGGATGGTTCCCATTACATACCTACTTTCGCTTGTGATTTAACTGCATAGTCCACGCCACCGTGGGAAAAAGGGTTACAACGGATTAAACGCCAGGCTGTCATGAAGATTCCACGTAAAGAGCCATATTCGCGAATCGCGTCGATGGAGTATTGGGAACATGTTGGGTAGTACTTACAGCGTGGTGCAAAGTACGGCGAGATAAATTTTTGGTAGCCGCGCAATATAAAAATCAAAATGTATTTCATGCGCTCGCTCGCTTTGCTGCCCGAGCTAAAGCTTCATCTAAATCGTGAACGTAGGAATCGGTCTCTTTAATGACGCGAACAACGATTTGGGTGTGCTGAGGAAAAATAGAAAGGCGGTCACGGAGCGCGTGACGCAAGTGACGTGCAACGCGGTGGCGGACTACAGAACCACCGATAGATTTGTTGATAATCAGCCCAAACTGAGGGTCGGTTGGAAAATCGTTATGTGTGAGAAGGTAGAGAACAAGTGTTGGAGTTGTAACTCGAAGACCGGCTTTTGTGGTTCGAGAAAAATCTTTACTTGATCGCAACCGATTGGATGCGGGTAGCACGGCGGTATACGTCTCGCGTTATGCGGAGATTTTTGAGCGACCCTTAGCGCGGCGTGATGAAAGAACAGCACGACCACCCTTTGTTGCCATACGAGCACGGAAGCCGTGCTTTTTCGCGCGCTTACGGTTGTTTGGTTGGAATGTGCGCTTTGTTGTCATGATGAATCCTTTTCTTCTCCCACGTAGGTTTGGCCGGCTTGCCTGCCTTTTGGTGGGGCCACAGCTTGCTGAGGGGGTAACGGTAGGGGAAGTTGTGGATAAGGGTCAAACGGGGCTTTGATGGATGACTGGGGTGGTCATCTCTGTGGATAACCACTTGCTTTATTCGACTATAGGGCCTACTTTCGCCCTCTATCCACAGGCCAAATCCCTAAATCTCAGGTTTAGACCACAGGCTGTGGATAACCGTGGGGATAACTTTTTGGAGCTAAATGGAGACTATAGATACCGCAGGAGAGGCCGCTCATTCGGCTTCCTCAGCACCCAACCTCGACCCCATTGTTATGTGGGACTCCGTCGTCGAGGAGTTGGCTGCAGAGTCTCCAAGCTCTCGAGCTTTCTTAGCCGCAACCCGCCCGCTGGGGATACTCCAACTTGGCGACGGCGCCTCATTTTTAGTTGAAGCTCCTAACGCATTTACAAAAGATTTTCTTGAATATCGCGTGAAAACATCGATCAATGAAATTTTGACGAAGCGAATGAATCAAAATGTTTCAATCGCTGTTCAAGTGAATGAAAGTTTGGAACAGCCATCCCCGTTGACCCAAAATGAGGTTGTTGAAGTAGACCCTATTCACTTTGATCCGACTCCTAAAGTTGGAACTGGTCGAGGAAGTGAGTCTCGTACTAGCGAGCCATCACAACTTAACCCGAGATATATTTTTGAAACTTTTGTTATTGGTGCATCGAATCGTTTTGCCCATGCTGCCGCTGTAGCTGTAGCTGAAGCCCCAGCAAAGGCTTATAACCCGCTATTTATTTATGGCGAATCTGGGTTGGGAAAAACCCACTTATTACATGCTATTGGTGCCTATGCAAAAGAGTTGTATGGCAATGTCCGTGTGAAGTATGTGTCTTCAGAAGAATTCACAAATGATTTTATTAACTCGATTCGAGATGACAAAGCGTCTACATTCCAGAAGCGTTATCGCGACTTGGATATTTTGCTTGTTGACGACATTCAATTTTTGGAAAATAAAGAGCGTACCCAAGAAGAGTTTTTCCATACATTTAATACTTTGTACAACGCCAACAAACAAATTGTGATCTCAAGTGATCGTCCCCCTAAGCAATTAACAACACTTGAGGATCGTCTTCGCTCCCGATTTGAGTGGGGTTTAATTACAGATATTCAACCTCCAGAACTTGAGACTCGTATTGCAATTCTTCGTAAGAAGGCGGCGCAAGATAAGTTAAATGCCCCTGATGATGTTTTGGAGTACATCGCCTCAAAGATCAGTTCCAACATCCGCGAACTTGAGGGTGCTCTTATTCGAGTAACCGCTTTCGCATCTCTAAACCGCCAGCCGGTTGATTTAGGTTTGGCCGAGATTGTTTTGAAGGATTTGATTCCAAACGAGGCTGGTCTAGAGATCACCTCTTCGACCATCATGGCCCAAACTGCCAGTTACTTCTCTTTAAGCCTTGATGACCTTTGTGGCACTAGCCGTAGCCGGGTTTTAGTCAATGCCCGCCAGATTGCTATGTACCTCTGTCGTGAGCTCACCGAGCTCTCCCTTCCTAAGATCGGGGAGACTTTTGGGGGTCGTGACCACACCACAGTGATGCATGCAGACCGTAAGATTCGACAGTTGATGGCAGAGCGCCGTTCGATCTATAACCAGGTCAACGAGCTCACCACCAGGATTAAATCCCAGGCGAAGAATTAATGAGAACTAGTTTGGGATATATGGGAATTTGGTAACGGAGTACCCCCAGGTTGGGGGTAACTTGTGGATAACTGTGGATAACACAGGGATTTATGAGGATAACGGAAGGGCAATAGAAGGCCAAAAATAAGGAAGGGGTTGGGGAGGTTGTGAAGAGGGTACTTACCCACACACTTACCCACAGATGTAGAGAAGGTGTAAAAACCTTCTGACCTGCATTTATACCTTTATCCACAGAAAATGTCAGTAGTTACTACGAATATCTATATATAAAAGAATTACCTGTTAATAGAGAGAACCGGACGAGATATGAAATTTGTTGTTGAACGTGAAGAGTTAGTTGATGCCGTTAATTGGGTTGCCCGCAGTTTGTCGACCCGACCAATCAAAACAGAGCTTTTGGGAATCATGATTGATGTCGACACATCCATCACCCTCACAGGATCTGATTTAGAGACATCAACAAAAGCCATTTTAAAAGCAGATATATCCTCTAAAGGAAAAGTGTTAGTTCCAGGGCGCCTACTCGCCGAAATCGCGCGTTCACTTCCTGCAAAACCAATCACTTTTGTCTTGGACGGAACACGAGTGCTTGTTACAGCAGGATCTGCAAAATTCACACTTCCTACTCTCTCTGTCAATGAATATCCATCACTCCCAGAACTTCCCGAGACGGCTGGTCTTGTTGCAAGCGATGTATTTGCAAGTGCAGTAAACCAAGTAGCGATTGCAGCTGGGCGCGATGATTCACTACCTACGCTTACCGGCGTTCATATTGAAATAAATAAAAACCACATCACACTTGCCGCAACAGACCGTTACCGCCTAGCTGTTCGTGAACTTTCTTGGCAAGCAAAAAATGCAGATATTGAATCAACAACACTTGTTCGCGCACGCACATTAACCGACGCTGCAAAATCCCTTACAGGATCAGATCAAGTAACAATTGCTTTATCTCCTACAACATCACATGAACGCCTTGTTGGTTTTGTTTCAGAATTAAAAACAATGACCTCTCGTACATTAGATGGAACCTTCCCACCTTTTAAACACCTCCTTCCATCAGAATCCTCCTCACATGCAATCGTTGATGTAGCAACACTTTTAGATTCAGTACGTCGCGTCGCACTTGTGACAGATAAAACAGTTCCACTACGACTTAATTTCGAAAACAACAAATTACAACTCGAAGCCGGCGCCGGTGAGGATGCACAAGCAACAGAAGAGCTCGACATCCAATACACAGGCGAAGCAATTAATATTGCTTTTAACCCACAATATTTAACAGATGGACTCCAAGCCCTCAACACTCCATTTGTTCAATTTGATTTCACTGGCGCGAGTAAGCCGGCTGTCCTTTCAGGTAAGCACGAAGCTAATGGCGCGAAGGATGAAAGCTACAAGTATCTATTGATGCCGATGCGTTATAGCTCTTAATGTGGATCAATCACCTTTCACTCAAAAACTTCCGCTCATATGATGAGTTGGAGTTAGCGCTCGAACCAGGAGTCACAATCTTCCTTGGGCGCAACGGTGAAGGAAAGACAAATATTGTTGAATCCCTACTGTATTTAGCATTTCTCTCTTCCCATAGAACATCAAATGACCAACCTCTTGTAAAACTAGGTAACCAATCAGCATATGTACGTGCAAAAACACAGAACGCAGAACGAGAAATATTGGTTGAGTTAGAGATCAACGCCGAGAAAGCAAACAGGGCACGTATAAATCAAAATCCCGTTCGCAGTCAAAAAGAGTTATTTGGATTAGTTCAAGCTGTTTATTTTTCTCCTGAAGATCTCGACCTTGTGCGCGGAGACCCTTCTGGTCGCCGACGATTTATTGATGAACTACTCACCCTTCGAAGCCCACGCCTTGCGGGTGTAATCAGTGATTATGAACGCGCACTCAAACAACGAAATTCACTTTTAAAATCACGAAGCAGTTATTCATCCCTTGCTTCATGGGATCAACAAGTGGCTGATTTTGGTGGAGAAGTAATCGCAGCGCGTTTAAAAACACTCCGTGAATTCGAACCAATTTTCACTGAGGTTTATAAAGAAATTAATGAAAAAAAGGCTGCCGCTATCACTTACAAATGCAGCATTGAAAACCCATCTGAAGACTCAAAAGAAAACAGCGATAAAATCCTTGCAAAGATGGCTGAGATAAAAAACCAAGAGATAGATCGTGGATTAACTTTGGTTGGCCCCCATCGCGATGACCTTCTATTAATGCTTGGTGATCATTTTGTTAAAGGTTATGCAAGCCATGGGGAGTCTTGGTCAATTTCATTGTCACTAAAACTGGCAACCTACCAATTACTTCAAAACGATGGATTAAAACCTATTTTAATCCTTGATGATGTTTTTTCTGAACTCGACGAAGAAAGACGCGAACATTTAGTTTCTTTAGCAAACTCGGCAGAACAAACACTCATCACTGTTGCCGTGCAAACAGATCTACCTCCACATCTAATAGGCACCACTTTTCAAGTGAAGAGCGGAAGTGTTAAGTTATTAAGTCAGGCCAAACATGAAGCATGACTTAGCACGAGAGTTATATAAAACTTGGCGTAACAATGCCAAACGTTCTAAACACAATCCCACAGATGAGGTTCGTGAACGCGTTGAAGATCCACAACCTCTACAACAAGTATTAAACGATCTTGTTTCATCGCGCGATTGGAAACAAGGAATAGCTGAAGGAACTTTATTTACCGAGTGGAAAATTGTTGTTGGCGCGGAAGTTGCACAACATGCAACACCCATCACATTGGTAGACGGCCTTTTAACTATCCAAACAACATCAACGGCGTGGGCTACCCAATTGACTGCCATGGCCCCTTCTCTTCTTAAGCAGATTTCAAACAGCGCTCCAGGTGCCCTTGTGGAGCAGATTGCAATCATTGGTCCCCATGCCCCAAGTTGGAAAAAAGGGCTGAGAACGATCAAAAATCACCGCGGGCCAAGAGATACCTACGGTTAAGCGTATTTTGCCGCCGTACTCCTCCTTCTAGCCCCGATTTTGGCTATTCCTCTTGCCATTTACCCACTAGGATTTCACCCGTAAACACGCCAAATAAGGCGAGGTTTGATTTACACGGCTTTTCTAAAATTTAGGTAGGAGCAAAGTGGCTGAGAAGACTTACGACGCTAGCGCGATCACAGTCCTTGAGGGCCTCGACGCCGTCCGTAAGCGCCCTGGCATGTATATCGGTTCAACGGGTGAGCGCGGCCTCCATCACCTTGTGTATGAAGTTGTCGATAACTCAGTTGATGAAGCGATGGCTGGCTATGCCACAGAAATCAATGTCACCCTCCAGGCCGATGGCGGAGTCAAAGTTATTGATAACGGCCGCGGTATTCCTGTGGATATGCACCCCATTGAAAAAAAGCCAGCTTTGGAAATTGTTCTTACAGTTTTACACGCAGGCGGAAAATTTGGCGATGGTGGTTATTCAGTATCCGGCGGATTGCACGGAGTTGGTATCTCAGTTGTTAACGCACTCTCAACACAACTTTTTGTCGAAGTTGGCCGAGATGGATTTTTATGGACTCAAGATTACAAACTTGGCGTCCCACAAAACCCTGTAACAAAAGGCGCAGCAACAGATAAAACGGGAACAACAGTTACTTTTTACCCTTCTTCAGATATTTTCGAAACAACAGATTTTTCATTCGAAACACTTTCAACTCGTTTTCGTGAAATGGCATTCCTCAATAAGGGATTGATTCTCTCTCTTACAGACGATCGCCCTGGACATGTCGATGAAAACGGAAATCCCGTGGCGGTTCGATACCACTACGAAGGTGGAATTATTGATTTTGTAAAACACCTCAATACAACAAAAGGTGAATTCCATAAATCTGTTATCTCATTTGAAGCAGAAGACACAAAGCAAAAAATTGCTCTCGAAATTGCCATGCAATGGAATGACGGTTTCAGTGAATCGGTTTACACATTCGCAAATACCATTAACACCCAAGAGGGTGGAACACACGAAGAAGGTTTCCGAACAGCCCTCACATCAATCGTCAATAAGTTTGGTGAGGAATGGGGTTTCATCCGAAAGAAGGAAGATCGCCTTACGGGTGATGATGTTCGTGAAGGTTTAACCGCAATTGTTTCTATCAAAATTGGTGAGCCGCAATTTGAAGGACAAACAAAAACAAAACTTGGCAACACTGAAGCAAAATCTTTTACACAAAAAGCTATGAACGAAAATCTCACTGCTTGGTTTGAGTCAAACCCAACAGAAGGAAAAGAAGTCGTTCGTAAATCTATCGATGCTGCTGCCGCACGTGTTGCCGCTCGTAAGGCGCGCGATCTTTCACGTAGCCGCAAAGGTTTACTTGAAGGCCGCGGCATGCCAGGAAAACTCGCTGATTGCCAATGGACCGATCCAGAAAAATGCGAGCTTTATATCGTTGAAGGTGATTCCGCTGGTGGCTCCACAAAAGGTGGCCGCGACAGTAGAAATCAAGCAGTTTTACCTATTCGTGGAAAGATCCTCAATGTTGAGAAGGCGCGCATTGACCGTGTTCTTCAAAACAACGAAGTTCAATCATTGATAACAGCCCTCGGCACAGGAATCCACGATGATTTTGATGTTGCGAAACTTCGTTATCACAAAATTATTTTGATGGCAGATGCTGATGTTGACGGACAACATATTCGCACATTGCTACTTACTCTTCTTTTCCGTTTTATGCGCCCTTTGATCGAAGGCGGCTTTGTTTACTTCGCACAACCACCACTCTATAAATTAAAATGGGGTGGAAAAGAACCAGTCCAATACGCATTCAGCGATAAAGAACGCGATGGATTTATCAAACTCGGCCTCGAATCAGGAAAGCGCCTTCCAAAAGAAGACGGTATCCAGCGATTTAAAGGTTTGGGTGAGATGCCAGCTAAAGAACTTTGGGATACAACAATGGATCCTGAGCACCGCGTCCTCATTAAAGTGACACTTGATGACGCTGCAGCAGCAGATGATCTCTTCTCAGTGTTGATGGGTGAAGATGTTGAACTCCGCCGTAACTTTATTCAACGAAATGCTAAAGATGTACGGTTCTTGGATATCTAATGGATACAAATAAACCTATTCAAACAACTGACGCAAATGGTCACGACAGAATTGAAACTGTCGACCTTCAAGTTGAAATGGCACGAAGCTATCTTGACTATGCAATGTCAGTCATTGTTGGGCGCGCTCTTCCGGATGTTCGTGATGGTTTAAAACCTGTTCACCGCCGCGTCCTTTACGCAATGTATGACGCTGGCTACCGCCCAGATAAGGGTTACTACAAATCTTCTCGTATCGTCGGTGACGTTATGGGTAATTACCACCCACACGGTGACACCGCGATTTACGACGCAGTTGTCCGCCTTGCACAATTTTGGTCGCTTCGTTACCCACTCATCGATGGAAACGGAAACTTTGGTAGCCCAGGTAATGATCCTGCCGCTGCTATGCGTTACACAGAAGCGCGCCTTGCTCCTCTTGCTATGGAGATGATGCGTGATATCGATGAAGACACTGTTGATTTCATTCCTAACTACGATGGCCGATCACAAGAACCAACTGTTCTACCTTCACGATTCCCAAATCTTCTTGTAAATGGTTCAGCAGGTATCGCTGTTGGTATGGCAACAAACGTTCCACCACATAACCTTGGAGAAGTTGTCTCTGCAACATGTTGGGCGCTAGAAAACCCAGATGCAACACCAGAGGAGACCCTCGAGAAGGCAATGTCCTTTGTGAAGGGACCAGACTTCCCAACAAAAGCTTTGATTGTGGGCCGCGACGGAATTGAATCGGCATATCGCACAGGCCGCGGATCCATCATTATGCGTTCTGTTATTGAAATTGAAGAGATCAACAAGCGCACATGCCTTGTTGTTACCGAACTTCCTTACCAAGTAAACCCAGATAATCTTGCGTTAAAAATTGCCGATCTTGTAAAAGATGGAAAAATCAAAGGCATCGCAGATGTACGTGATGAAGGAAATGAACGTTTAGGACAACGCCTGGTCATTGTTCTACGTAATGATGCAACTCCTAAAGTTGTTATCAACAACCTTTACAAGCACACCCAACTCCAAGATTCATTCGGCGCAAATATGTTGGCACTTGTCGACGGCGTCCCACGCACATTACGGCTTGATGAATTTATTCGTTATTACATTGAACATCAGATTGAAGTTATCGTTCGCCGCACTCGTTACCGTCTGGCCGCTCGCGAACAACGAGCACATATCCTCCAGGGATACCTCAAAGCCCTTGATGCACTCGATGCCGTCATTGCTTTAATCCGCGCCTCTAAAACACCAG
>CAINRG010000062.1 GCA_903852585.1 uncultured Actinomycetes bacterium | reverse complement strand
CCGACGTTGACGATTATTTTGGACCTTCCTGCTGAGGTAGGAATCGGGCGATTGACATCAAAAGATCGTCTCGAGGAAGAGCCTTTGGCATTTCATGAGCGAGTGCGTCAAGAATTTTTAAATCTGGCCAATATTGATCCCGATCGTTATTTGGTCATTGATGGCCGCCAAAGCGTGGATGCGATTCATGCCGCTATTCGTGAGCGTGTGAGTGCTCTTCCGCTCCTAAAGGTTAACCAGGCCGCTAAAAAGGCTAAATAGTGGGCGTATTCGAGGAGATAGAGGACCAGAAGCAGGCTGTGCCTGTTTTGGTGGCTGCTGCGAAGGCTGCGGGGATTGATTCATCTGAGTCACAGGAAATGACACATGCCTGGCTATTTACCGGCTTTGGACGTGAGCGAGCTGCGCTTTTGTTTGCGGCCTCGTTGTTATGTCGAAGTGGTGGATGTGGCACTTGCTCAGATTGTGTGACGACTCTTGCTGGATCGCACGGTGATTTGGAATTGGTAAAGACAGATGGACTGTCAATCAAGATTGATGATGTTCGTGAATTAGTGCAACGTGCATCGTGGAGTCCATCAACCTCTAATTACCGTGTGGTGATTTTGGAGAGCGCTGAGCGATTAACTGATTCTGCGGCGAATGCACTGCTGAAGGCGATTGAAGAGCCGGGGCTGCGAACTGTTTGGATTTTATGTGCTCCATCAGATGCCGATGTGATTGTGACAATTCGAAGTCGTGTTCGTGTTCTTTCTTTTGTGGCTCCTGCAGCGTTGACTGTTACAACATCTGCGGAAATCCTACGGCTGCCATTTGAGATCAAGGATGTTGCTGGTGCATTTGCGGCAGCAGCAAAGATTGTGGAATTAGCGAAGAGTGGCGCTGAAGCTGTTGCAGAAGAGCTCAATGATGAAGAAGTGCGCAAGGCAAAAGAGGCGTGGGGACAACAAGGTTCGAAGTTAACAGCGGGTGGAAGTAAGGCAATCAAGGAGTTGGAGAAGGGACAGAAGTCTCGCCAAACTCGAATGGTTCATGACACCTTGGATACGATCTTGTTAGACCTTGCAGTGAAGTATCGCGACCAGCTTGTGAGTGGGGCTGGGGATTCGGTGGCAGTGCTCCGAAAGATTGATGCAATCATGGATGCTCGTGGTCGCCTGGCGAGGAATGCGGCACCGTTGTTGACCATGGAAGCATTAATGGTCAGCTTGAGGGCCGGGGTTTAGAGCAAGTTTCCCGCTTAATTCGCGGGCTAGGCAGGAATTACAAGCCTGCTGCGGATTTAAAAGTGGTCAAGGCACCCCTTTCTATGGTGCAGAATTTCCCCATGCGTTTAGACCATGTCTCTTATGCCACCACCCACGACCAGATTTCAGATGTCGTGCAGCGAATCGGTTCACAAATCGGAACATCATTTGTCGATGGTGGAATCCACCCTCGTTTTGGAACGCGCAACTTCACGGCGCCACTTGTTGGCGGTCAGTACATCGAGGTTGTGTGCGCACTTGATCACCCAGCTGCAGAACAGACACCATTTGGTAAAGCTGTTTCACAGAAGGCTGCAGAAGGCGGCGGATGGTTGTCATGGGTTCTTTCAACAAAAGATATTTCAAAGCTTGAATCACGTATCGGTCGCGAGGCTGTTGAAGGTCATCGCCGCCGTCCAGATGGAACAGATTTAAAGTGGAAGCAATTGGGTCTGAAGGATCTTCTTCACAACGAACAACTTCCATTCTTTGTTCAATGGTTGACGACAGATCACCCATCATCAGATGGATCTGCAAAGTCACGTATTGAAAAGATTGTTATTGCAGGATCAAAGGCAACTGTTGAAGAGTGGCTTGGCGGAGATATTGATACTCACCTTGGTGATATCGATGTTGATTTCGTTGATCCATCGACAAATGATGGCGAGCTTGGCATCGTTGAGGTCGTTCTTCAGAACCACGCAGGCGTCGTAACGATTTCCTAAGTTTTGCCGGCTAGTTCATCTGGCCTCAGTGGCTCAGTGGTAGAGCAATCCACTCGTAATGGATAGGTCGCCGGTTCAATCCCGGCCTGAGGCTCCATTTATCTAATTCTTATTACACTTCTGGCATGAAACCTTCTCTGGCAGGTGCACTGGATTTAATCCGCGTTGTGCCTGATTTTCCAAGCCCGGGGATTGTCTTCAAAGATGTGACTCCAATGTTGAAGGATGCTGAGGCATTTGCTTCCGTTGTCGAGGAGATTGCTTCCTACTCCGAGGGATTTGAATTAGTTGCCGGTATTGAAGCGCGTGGATTTATCTTGGCGGCTGCTGTTGCTGGATACGCTGGAAAAGGCTTTGTTCCGATCCGTAAATCAGGAAAGCTTCCATATCTGACACATAGCGAGTCCTATGGCCTTGAGTATGGCGTTGATACCTTGGAGATCCACCAGGATGCAGTTCTGCATGGTGAGCGGGTTTTGTTATTGGATGATGTTCTAGCAACAGGTGGAACGTTGAAGGCAGCATCAAAGTTGATT
>CAINRG010000061.1 GCA_903852585.1 uncultured Actinomycetes bacterium | reverse complement strand
TCGTGGATTTTACGATTTTGCTCAAGCTCAAGCTGCTGGAAAGTGGGCTGGAAAGCGTTACCCATCTTTTAACGATAGCAAAATTGGAATCATCGGAGCTGGCTCAATTGCAAAGACCCTTGCCGGTTATCTCGCCCCATACGATGTTGAAATTACATTCTTTTCACGTTCTGGTTCGGATGGATCAGTAAAAATTGTCGATCTTGACGCCCATCTTCCACAGTTGGATATCGTCTTTCTTGTTCTGCCACTCAACGCAGAATCAAAACACCTTTTTAACAAGGAGCGCCTTGCAAAGATGAAAGATGGCGCAGTTCTAGTAAACGTTGGTCGCGGCCCCATCGTAGATACAGATGCTCTGGTTTCTGAACTCAATTCCGGAAGAATATTTGCTGGACTTGATGTCACCGATCCTGAACCACTGCCTGAAGCCCACCCGTTATGGAGTGCAAAAAATCTCATTCTCTCTCCACACGTTGGCGGAAATTCAACAGCATTTGATAGCCGTGCAAAAAAGTTGATTTCTTCCCAATTAGAACGACTTGCACGTGGTGAAGAGCCTCTTAATATTGTTGCAAAAGGTTAATTACTCAATCTTTCAATTTCACGAATGATGGCGCTGTGATCCATTTCGCCATCACCAAATTCAATCAGTTGTGCATAAAGCTGCGTCACTAAATCTGTTACAGGCAACTTTGTGCCACTGGAATCTGCCGCATCAAGGGCAAAATGGAGATCCTTCAGCAGAAATTTGGACTTACCTCCTGCAGGAAAATCCATCGCTTCAATCTTTGGGCGACGTAATTGAAGAACGGCAGAGTTTGCAAGTCCACCAGCAAATATCTCTAATACCTTTGATGCATCAAGTCCTGCACGGCGTGAAAGCGTTACCGCCTCACCAATTGCTGCAAGATTAATCGCAACAACGATCTGGTTTGCTGCCTTTGTTAATTGGCCAGCGCCAACAGGTCCGAGCAAAATGATTGTTTTACCGAGAACATCGAATATTGGCTTGAGTGCATCAAAATCTTTTTCTTCGCCACCGACCATGATGGAAAGAGTCGCATTCTGCGCCCCTAATTCCCCACCACTCATGGGTGCATCTACAACGATAACTCCACGCTCTTTTTGTGCAGCTGCAAATTTCACAATCTCTACAGGAGAAACCGTGCTCATCACAACAAGGTAATCTCCTGGTTTGAGGGCGCTTTGTAATCCTGCACCAAGTAATTCAACGAGCTGTGGAAGATCAGGCAGAGTTACGAGAACTACACGCGCATCAATATCTGAAAGAGAATCCGGTGTTGAAACGCCACCAGCGGCAGCCAATTCACGAGGGGCAGCAGAACGATTCCACCCTTGTGTTGGAAATCCTGCCTTCGCAAGATTTGTGGAGATGGGAAGCCCCATTGCGCCAAGTCCAATAACAGCAACAGAAGTCTTGTTACTCATGATTGAAACTTACTCAATTTGGATGTGAATTGCGGGGTATCAAGGACATCTCTATTTACAACAAATTGTGGAATCTCACCGCGGCTAATGGATTTGATGGAGCCAAAAGCGCTCTTTCCCATACCCAGTGCCAATTCATCAGTCCACGCAAGATTGTGTGGAGTGACAATGACGTTCCCCATTTTCATAAGGGGATTCTCGTGAGAAATGGGCTCTACCTCAAAAACATCAAGCCCGGCGCCAGCAATAGTTCCATTCTGTAACGCCGCAACAAGTGCGGCTTCGTCAACAATCGGACCTCGTGAAATATTAATCAAAATTGCAGAACTCTTCATCGTTGCAAATTCAGATGTACTTAACATATGGCGAGTTTCTGGAGTGAGCGCTGCTGTCACAATCACAACGTCACATTCTTTGAGTAAAAATTGGAGATCAACGAGTTCAACGTTAATTGCAGCGGCTTCCTCAACCTTTTTCCATGGATCAAAGGCAAGTCGACGAGTTTCAAAAGGTGCCAATAAACGGAAGAATTCACTTGCAACATTTCCAAGACCAATCGTTCCTACAGTTTTTCCATTCACTCCAGTACCAAGACCCTGGATGCGATTTGCCCAATCAAAGCCTCGTGCTTGATTGTCTTTTGCTACAAGTCGAAACATGGTGCCGAGCATCAAAGTAAGCGCGGCGGTAGCAACAGGTTTTTTCGATCCATCGGGAGTAATAGTTAGAGCAACACCGGCACGCGTGCATGCTGCAAGATCAACATTGTCGTAACCAACACCAAAGCGTGAAATTACAAGTGGAGAATCTTCCGGTGCGCCAAAGGAATCAGCGTTGATTCCAACTCCAGCAAATGCAACCCCGTCATAACCAAGAAAATCTTGAGGAGCAAGAAATGGCTCTGTGTTAGACATGAACTCCCACGAAAGAGGTGCAAGTGTTTCAATGGAAACGTTGCCCCAGCTAAAACCACCAGAACCATTACCTAGGTCGCGGGTTAAACCAACTTTAAAATCCATGAATGAGTACCATTGCTATCTCGTGAAGTATGCGTAATAACATAAGAGTAATGGATAGCAATTGAGAGATGGGGCGCTGTGTGAAAGTGATCTTGATGGGACCAATGGGTGCAGGAAAATCCACCCTTGGCAAGATTCTTTCGCGCGAGCTTGGCTGGCCTTATTTTGATAATGACGGGGAAATTACAAGTAACTATGGATTATCCGCCGAGGAAGTTTCTGCACTTCCCGTTGAAAAATTGCACGAACTCGAGAGCCAATACCTGCGAGATGTTATAGCCCGCCCCGATTCATTTATTGCTGGGGCCGCAGCGTCTGTCGTGGATGAGCAGGCAAATAGAGAGTTGATTGATGGAGTATTTGGCGTCTATTTACGCTTGCCCATCGAGAAAATCATTGAACGAGCTGGAACAGCAGGTGTTGGTCGCCAAGCGCTCTTAGCAAATGGCGGGGAAATTCTGATGGAGCGCTTTAATCGTCGAGATCCCCTCTACCGTGCAACAGCGAAGCTCACGATTGAGCTCAGCAATTCACCAGAGAACGATGCTGGAATTATTAAGAACGAACTTCTATCTTAAAGTTTCTTAAAGTTTCTTAGAAGCCTTTTTCTCATCAATATCTGCAACAAAGTAAATAATGACTGCAAGAGCAGTGAGAACAGCTGCTGACCATAGAGGTGATGTGTAGCCGTAATTTCGGGCAATAAGGTAACCGCCGGCAGCAGCACCGATGGTGTTGCCGATATTAAATGAAGCGATATTTGCACCGGAAGCAAGAGTTGGAGCGCTGGATGCATAACGCATCACTCGCATCTGCACAGCAGATACAGGTGCAAATCCCAAAATACCCATAACAAAGATGCTGATGACGGATGCGGGTTTATTTGTTGCTGTTAGAGCAAAAATAACAAGAATGAAAAAGAGTCCCGAAAGATAACCAATAATTGTGGCCTTCAAATTTTTATCGGCTGATTTTCCGCCAATGAAGTTTCCAATAAAGATTCCAATTCCGAAGAGGAAGAGAATGTATGGAATAGAAGAATCTGCAAAGTGTGTGACGCGAGTAAGTGTGTAGGCGATATATGTAAATCCGCCAAACATTCCACCGAAGCCACATATTGTTACGAGAAGTGAATACCAAACCTGTCGTTGCTTAAATGCGAGGAGCTCTTCGCGAATTGTGCGAGGTCCTGTCTCTGGATCATGTGGAGGATCGATGGGAACAAGGAGAACGATTGCCAAAAAGGCAACCATCCCAATACCTGAGATAGTAAGAAACGTAGAACGCCATCCAAAGTGTTGTCCAAGCCATGTTCCAAATGGAACGCCAAGGACATTTGCAACCGTTAATCCTGTGAACATGATGGACAAAGCCCGAGCCTTTTTTGTGGAGTCGACAAGATCGGTTGCAACAACAGCGCCGATTCCAAAGAATGCTCCGTGACACAAGGCGGCAACAACGCGACCCACCATCATGATGGAAAAAGTATTTGCGATTCCGCTGATGAAGTTTCCAACGACAAAAAGGGTCATTAATCCCAACAAAACACGCTTACGTTCAAGCTTTGTCACGGCAATGGTTATCAGCACACCGCCAAAGGCAACACTGATGGCATAACCGGAAACGAGGTAGCCTGCGGTCGCCGCACTGATGTGAAAATCAGCTCCAATCTGTGGAAGCAATCCGATCGTTCCAAATTCGGTGAGACCGATTCCAAATCCACCAAGGGCGAGTGCGTAAAGGGCGATTGGCATCAAAGTAGGCATGTGGGAATGCTAGACCCCCAGAGTAGATTTTCTTTCATAACAGTTCCGTGACCTTCCAAAAAACTCTATGACTGGTCTCTAATCCCTGTTAGTGTCTCAGCGTGCTAACAAGAAATCTTCATGAGTAATTCGCAACCCGTTTTGCAGATAAAAGGTTTAGACAAATCTTTTTACGCAACACATGCGGCGAATAACGTTTCCTTTGATGTTCACTCAGGTGAAATTGTCGCGCTCCTCGGAGAAAACGGTGCGGGTAAATCAACTGTTATCAAAATGCTCGCTGGTGTTTACACACCAGATTCGGGTGAAGTACTCATTGATGGAAATAAAATTGCACTCGATGGAAAAAATCCCGAGATTGCATTCGTTCACCAAACACTCGGATTGATTGAATGGATGACTGTTGCTGAGAACATCGCGCAGATCATCGGATACCCAAAGCGTCTTGGATTAATCAGCCCAAAGGCGATGAATAAACAAGCTAAGGATGTTTTAGGAATTGTTGCTGGAGGAATTGATCCAGAGGCCCGCATCTTCACTTTGAGCCGTACTGACCGCAGCCTTCTTGCGATTGCGCGTGCTCTGATTCAAAAGCCAAAAGTTTTAGTACTGGACGAGCCAACAGCATCACTTCCTGCACACGATGTTGTTCGCCTCTTCGAAGTCCTCCGTGATTTGAAGAAGAGTGGCGTTGGAATCATTTACGTTTCACACCGTCTTGATGAAGTCTACGAAATCTCTGAGCGCACAGTCATTATGCGAAATGGTTTAGTAGTTGCAGATCGCACTGTTTCCTCTCTTCCTAAATCTGAACTTGTAAGCCTGATTGTTGGAAAAGAGGTTTTGGATACAGAATTCCAAGCCCCAACAAAAGATATTCAGGTTTCTCTCAAGGGCTTTGGCACACCAAAGGCTGGGCCACTCACCCTCGACATCTTTAAAGGTGAAGTCATTGCTTTATGCGGTCTTCGCGGTGCTGGCCAGGATGAAATCGGCCGAGCAATTGCAGGCGTTCTCCAATCCACCCGAGGCACAATTGCAACAGCCGAAGGCCCACTCAAATACAAGAAGGTTTCTCAAGCCGTTCACTTAGGAATTGGTTTCAGCACATCAAACCGTGAGACCGAAGCTATCGCACCGGGGATGACCGTTAAGGAAAATCTCTTTCTTAACCCACTTCTCTGGGGCCGTCGCCTCTATAGTCCAATTCGCCTAAAGAACGAACGCGCACAAGCATTTCCACACCTCGACAAATTTGGAGTTCGCCCACGCGATCCAGATTTGTCACTCGATACATTCTCTGGCGGTAACCAACAGAAAGTTATTCTTGCTCGCTGGTTCGGCCTCTCGTACAAAATTATTGTTCTTGAAGAACCAACAATGGGTGTAGATATCGGAGCAAAGGCAGATATTTATGGCCTATTCCGCGATGTCACACAGTCTGGAACTTCATTGATTATCGTTTCAACAGATATGGAAGAAGTTGTTCGCGTTGCAAATCGTGCGGTTGTGTTCTTCCAAGGCGAACCTGTAAAGGTCGTCGAAAAAGCTGACATTACTTTTAACAATCTCATCTCTATCGCATCAAATCTTGACCCAGCCGCAACTTCAGGAGGCAATAAGTAAATGAGTAAGAATTCAGTAGTTTCAACCGCGCTTGAAGCACCAAAAGGTTCTAGCTTCATGCGTCGTGTTGTCCCTGTTTACGGCATGGTATCTATCATCGTTGTTCTCTTTATTATCTTTGCGATTGCAAAGCCAAATACATTCCCAACACTTCAAAACTTTAGAATTCTCTCATCAGGAAATGCTGTTCTCTTTATCTTGGCACTCGGCGTAACACTTCCTATGGCTGTCGGAAAGATCGATCTTTCCTTTGGATACGGCGTTGGTTTGTGGCAAGTAATGGCACTCGTCTGGCAGATGCACGGATTCGATTACCGCCTTGTTCTTGTAATGATCCTTGCTGGTGGAGCACTCGTTGGAATCGTGAACGCTCTTCTTATTGAATTGGCACAAGTAGATGCCTTTATCGCAACGCTGGCGACAGGCCAAGTTATTTATGCAATTTCATACTCTGTCACTGGTGGAACTCAGGTTATTGACCTCAAAAACCAGCGCGCAGAAGCCTTTAACAAATTTGGAACATGGTCTATCGATCGCATCCCTGGCTCATTTCTTGTAGCCGTTCTTATTGCAATCGTGATGTTCATCGTTCTTGAATACCTTCCAGTTGGCCGTTACATGTACGCAGTTGGTGCAAACCCACGCGCTGCAGAATTAATGGGAATCAAGCGAAGCCGTTACATCTACGGATCCATGATTGCTTCAGGCATGATCACCGGCCTTGCTGGATATCTTCTCTGTGCACGCCAACTTGGAAATGTGCAGAGCAACATTGGCCCTGACTTACTTTTGCCTGCTTTGACCGCCGCCTTCATTGGTTCCACAACGATTCGCCCGGGACGCGTAAATCCACTTGGAACAGTTGTCGGTATCTTCATCGCAGTTATTGGAATCTCTGGATTGCTTCAGATGTTCCCAGGAAGCTTCTTCCTCACACCACTCTTCAACGGCCTCACATTGGTCGCTGCGATCACGATTGCATCTATCGCAAGTCGCAATCGTCGTAACAAGGTAGATAAAGAAATTCCGAGCGGGAAAACTTCCGGCGCGGACGGGGATGCTAAGGAATAGCGGCGGCGCTGCCATCCAAAATCAAAACCCCACATCGAAGAAAGGGAAATACATGAAGAAAAACGTAAGACTCGGCCTCGCGGCTGTATTGAGTCTCACACTGGTTGTGCCAGCTGCAATGGTGGCTAACCAAGCTTCTGCTGCTGATGTAGTAGCAACAGCTAAGGCATATGTAGCCAACAGCCTCTCTGCGAAGTCTGGGTTCACCCCACCTGCAGTCGGTTCAAAGGCTCAGAAGAAGGGCGCAACAATCGCATTCGTTGCATCTGATCTTTCAAACGGTGGAATCACCGGAGTTCTCGCTGGCGTCAAGGAAGCAGCTGCTCACCTTGGTTGGTCAGTAAAGGTTTACGATGGACAAGCTTCACCTAACGGCCGTACAACAGCTATGAACGCTGCTATCGCTGACAAGGTTGATGCAATCATCCTCGGTGGAACAGATGCAACAGAGCAAGCTGCTCAGGTTGCTGCAGCAACAGCTGCTGGTATCCCATCATTCGGTTGGCACTCAGGCCCAACACCAGGTGCAAGCCTTGGAATGAAGACAAACGTAACAACAGATCCACTAGTTGTTTCACGTACAGCTGCTTCATACGCAATCGCTAAGTCAGGTACAACAAAGTTTGGTGCAGTTATCTTCACAGATAGCCAATACCAAGTTGCTATCGCTAAGTCGAATGCAATCGCTTCTGAAATCAAGAAGGATCCATACGGCAAGGTTCTTGAAATCAAGGACACACCAATTTCATCAACATCACAATTGATGCCTGCAATCATCGCTTCAATGCTTCAGAAGTATGGCAAGAACTTCACATACTTCTTCGGTATTAACGGTGCATACGCAAACGGTGCAGCTCCAGCTCTTCAATCAGCTGGTGTATCACCAACAGGCTCACCATACGCAATCGCTGCTGGTGACGGAGATAGCGCAGAACTTAACCGCATCCGCACAAGCAAGTACCAGTTGGCAACAGTTGCAGAGCCTCTTTACCTTCAGGCTTGGCAGCTAGTTGATGCAATCAACAGCACATTGGCTAAGGCTCCAATTGCTAAGTGGGTTGCAGCACCTGGTTTGATCGACAAGACAAACGTTCCAAAGGGCGACATCTTCGATCCAGCTTCTGGATACCGCAATGTCTACCTCAAGCTATGGGGCGTGAAGTAACTCTCATTGAGTTAATTCGTTAGCACTGTAAACTCCAGTGTCGTTAGGAAACTAACTTCACTGGAGTTTTACAATTTCGGGAGAAAATTTATACATGTCTCTAGTTATCGGTGAAATTCACGAAACCATCGCTCGTCTTCGAAAAGAAGTTCGCGGTGCGACTACCGATGCTCAAATTAAGAAAGCAGAATACTCAACGGATGCTTCAAATTATCGCGTCCCACCGCAAGTTATTGTCACCCCCATTGATGCGAGCGATATCGCCACAACTCTTTCTATAGCTCACGAAACAAAGACACCGGTAACACTTCGTGGCGGCGGAACTTCAGTTGCTGGAAATTCAATCGGCACTGGGATCATTATTGATACATCAGTGCATATGAATAAGATTATTGACCTTGATCCGATTGCACGCACTGCAATTGTTGAGCCTGGCGTTATTTTATCTTCGCTTCAAAGCAAAGCAGCCCCACATGGACTTCGCTTTGGCCCCGATCCTTCGACCCAAAACCGGGCAACGTTTGGCGGTCTCATTGGAAATAATGCATGTGGCCCTCATGCACTTTCATTCGGAAAAACTGCAGATAATGTTCTTTCACTCGATCTTATCGATGGGCGCCTTCGCCGCTTTACTGCAGAAAAAGGGATCGATTCAATTCCTGGCCTTCAAGACATTGTTCATCGCAATCTTGCATCCCTTCGTACCGAATTCGGAAAGTTTGGTCGCCAGGTAAGTGGATATTCATTGGAACATTTACTTCCTGAAAATGGGAGCAATCTTGCAGCTGCAATAACAGGTACAGAAGGAACTCTTGCAACAATTCTTCAAGCAACAGTGAAACTTGTTCCGCAAGCACCAGCCCCAGCACTTGTCGTCCTTGGATATAACTCCATGCCCGAAGCTGGTGATGATGTACCAAATCTTTTGCACTTCAACCCTCTTGCCATGGAAGGTATGGATATTCGTCTTATCGATGTTGCGCGCCAACATTGGAAGGGTTCGGGATTTCCGCAGCTGCCTGATGGAAAAGGTTGGTTGATGATTGAGGTGGGCGGTGAAAGTTCGCAAGTGGCTGTTTCGCGCGGAAAAGAGATTGCACAAGCCTCAAAGGCCGTTTCTTCGCGTGTATTGCCTGCAGGAGATGAAGCGCGCATTCTTTGGCAGCTTCGTGCAGATGGTTCTGGATATGCAGGTCGTACCCACAGCGGAAATCAAGCATGGCCTGGCTGGGAGGATGCAGCAGTACCGCCTATAAACCTTGGACGGTATATGCGCGAGATGGATTCTTTGATGGCCCAATACAACCTGGAAGGTGTTCCATTTGGGCACTTTGGCGATGGTTGTATTCACGTGCGCATCGATTTTCCTTTAGACCGCGAAACATCAACATTTAGATCTTTTATTGAAAAAGCATCAGATCTCGTTCTTTCCCTTGGTGGTTCACCATCAGGAGAACATGGCGATGGTCGTGCTCGTAGCGAGATGCTGAAAAAGATGTACTCACCTGAAGCAATTGCGATGTTTGGCGAGATTAAAGAGGTATTTGATCCTCTCAACATTATGAATCCAGGCGTTATCGTCGAACCTCGACGTATTGATCAAGATCTACGACGCCCCACTGCCATCGCACTTCCAGCCGTTGGTGGCTTCGCATTTGGTGAGGATCATGGAGATTTCACAAATGCAGTACATCGATGCGTTGGCGTCGGTAAATGCCGCGCAGATTCCAGTGCATCCGGCGGTTTTATGTGCCCTTCCTATCTTGCGACAAAAGATGAATCACTCGTCACACGTGGTCGCGCTCGCGTATTACAAGAGCTAACACAGAACACGGGCAAGAAGACTGACTGGAGTAGTCCGATTGTTGAAGAGTCTTTGGATATGTGCCTCTCCTGCAAGGCATGTGCCAGTGATTGTCCAGCCGAAGTTGATATGGCTAAATACAAATCAGAGGTTTTGTATCGCAGATATAAAGGAAAGATTCGCCCTATCAGCCATTATGTACTTGGTTGGTTACCTCGGTGGGCTGCGCTCGCTTCGCTTTCACCATCTCTTGTCAACACAGTGACACAATCCAAGGTCGGCAGCAAGATCGCTTTAGCTTTTGGTGGAATGGATTCAAAGCGCCAACTACCTCGTTTTGCAGAGAAGTCTTTCTCAAAATCCAATAAGCAAATACCAGCGAAAACCACAAAGCCACAAATTCTTCTCTGGGTCGACTCCTTTACAGATTCATTTACTCCTTCTGGTGCACAAGCAGCTAAAGATTTACTCGAGCACATTGGCTATGAAGTATTGATCCCAGATGAAGCAGCGTGTTGTGGCCTTACATGGATCAGCACAGGACAACTCGATGGTGCAAAAAAGAGATTGTCGAATCTACTTCGCATCATGACACCATATGTCGAAAAAGGAATTGAGATTGTTGGCCTAGAACCTTCGTGCACAGCGGTTTTACGCTCGGATTTATTGGATTTACTTCCTCGAGATCCGCGTTCGATAAAGGTTGCAGAAGCCACCCGCAGCGTTGCAGAAGTCATCACACGTGCGCCATCAAACCCACAGCTTTCATGGAAAGCGCCAGACCTTCACCACATGAGCCTTGTTGTGCAACCACATTGTCATCAACATGCAGTCATGGGCTTTAGGGATGATCAAGAAGTTTTGCAGAGCACAGGAATTACATTTAAAGAGCTTGCTGGATGTTGTGGTCTTGCAGG
>CAINRG010000060.1 GCA_903852585.1 uncultured Actinomycetes bacterium | reverse complement strand
GGATTCTTCCGCTGCCACTCAAAGAATTTTCGCAACATATCCTTAGCGCTATCAAGTTGTGAATCTTTGAACCATCCAACGTTTTGATCCACAATCGACCAGGCATCGGTCAACCTCTCAATTGCACCTTCTAGGGTAAGGCTTGGATCATCGGCAGACATTTTTGCTAATTGGTGAATGGCGGTACCAAGCAACTGCGCCGTTGAATCGCCATCGCGTGCTCCAGCCTTTTCAAGGAACCACTTCACGCCACAATCTTCAAAGGATTGCAGGCCCGATGGTGAGACAAATACCTGTTGATCAGGTGGCACAACTGGCTCGCTTGTACTTAATGGACGCGCACCAAGCCAGGTTGAAGGATCAGCGGCCTTAAATCCTTCAGTTGCAAGAGTGCGCAACATCTGAGCCGCAAATTCTTTATTTGTGGCCTCTTTGGATTCAAGGCTGCGACGAAGCTCTGAAATCAACGCTTGTGAGGTCAAGGAGCGCTCCGTCTCCGCAAACTCAGCCTCATCGGCAGAGGTTCCATAAATATCCTCAAAGATCTCATCGAAGAATCGAGATGGTTGTAGATCTTCAGCTTCAACCGCGGTGACAAGCAAACGTGATTTAGCGCGTGATCGAGCCACGCTAAAGAGCCGTCGCTCATCTTTCATCAGAGCAAATGAAGCACTCGCAGCGATCTCCTGTTGTGAACGTAAGCCAGTTCGAACTGCTTCGACTAAACGCTCGCTGCCGAGGAGTGATCCGCGCTCTTTCAAGTTTGGCCAAGCACCTTCCTGAACACCGGCGATTGCTACGAAGCCCCACTCCAAACCTTTTGATGCATGCACGGTGAGAAGTGAGACGACGCTTTCTTTCTGGGCCTTATAGAAGATTGCATCACTAAGAATTCGTTCTTCCAGAATCTGGTCGATAAAGATTGTTGCCTTAGCTCCTGGTGCGCGTTCACTAAATCGTCGAGCCGCTTCAAAAAGTTGAATGACAGAATCGATATCGCGGTCTGCAAGTGCGCCTTTGTTTCCGCCACCGAGAGCCCTATCGCGCCATTGCTGTGAGATTTTGACTCCAGTTAAATCTTTCGCGCCATCCCAAATTGCCCACAATAAATCCGTGACGTCACCACGCGGCGCTTTTCTCGCAGCTGCTAATAAATCTCTCAACCTTGCATATGGACGAAGCTCTGAATCAACAGAAATCGTTGGATCCGATAGCAAATCAATCGCCATCTCCGTGGTGCTCTTTGTATCCCCTGCTTCACGCTCTTTTGCAAGCTTGACGCGAATATTACGCAGCTCTAGTGAATCTGCGCCGCAGAATTCAGAGAGAAGAACAGATTCGATCCGCTCCCAATTGGAGGGATTTAATAAGTTAGGGCGTAAGGCGAAGTTTGCGATATCAATAATTGGGCGAACTGCTGGATTATCAGCAAGAGCCAGAGCTCCTGCATCAACGCTTAATGGAATTCCATTCTGGGCAAATGCTCGCTGAATTGCTGCAACCTGCATCCCGGGATTTCGTACCAAGACCGCCATCTCTGACCAAGGTAGGCCATCGTGGAGATAAGCGCGCTTGAAAGCATGTGCGATGTAATGCGCAGCTTCGGCATGGCTCGCAAGTTTTGCAGCCGATAGTTCAGTCGCGTCTCGGAAGCCCTTCTCAAGATGAATGGTCGTGCTGCATTTTTCTTTTACATATTTCTCGACGCTATCTGGATCGGCACCACGAAAGCGCCCAACTGCTGAATCTGAATCGAGAAAGAGAACTGTGTCGGCAGGTGCAATAAGTGTCAGAAGTTCTCGTTGGCTTGCATCGCTCTCCTGAAATTCATCGACCAAGATTGTGGAGAATCGATTTCGATAAAGATTGAGTAACTCTGGAGCGCTCTTTAAACGATGGATTGCCTCAACGATAATCGCTGAGGGATCGATGCGGATAACCGTCTCCCCCACAGTTGCACTTTGAAGGTTCATGACCTCGGAATAGGACTTCCAAAATTGTGCGGCACCATTCCAATATGGTTCATTCATTTCGTGAGCAAGCGATATGAGATCATCGGGAAAAAGCCCTAGCTCTGTTCCTCGCAAAATGAGATCGCGAACTTCGCGAACAAAACCCTTTGTCGTTTTTGCTAGAGCTAAATCCGGGTGCCAGGCAGATTGATCAAATCCGCGATTAAGCATTTCGCTAATAAAAGTATCTTGTTCGGCACCTGATACCAAGATAAAGATGGGATCTTCTGGCGTGAGCTTTTCATTGAGAATTGAGAAAGCAAGTGAATGAAATGTTCTGGCAAGAGGATTTGTCGCCGTCGATTGTGCGCCAATGGCAATTTCGTCGCGAATAATCGAAGCACTTTCACGGCCATAGGCGATGATAAGAAGTGAGTTTGGGTCTTGGCCTGCTGCCATGCGAGAAAGTGCAGAACGAATAAGTGTGCTGGTTTTTCCCGTTCCGGCTTTTCCAAAAACGCCAAGTCCGAAAGGCGTAGATATGTTGGGGGAGGATTTTCCGCGAAAGTTAATTACAGATTCTTGGGTCGAATCAGGCGTAAAAGATCGCGCAGGTATCGCGCGTCGTACGAGCTTGAGATTCGGTGCCACAGGAGTATCTAACCCAATGGCACCGACAATCTCGGGTAGTTCAGCTTATTCAGCCGCGAGGTTTGCCTTCTTTGCGCGTGAAGTTGCGCGAGCACGCTCGTTTCCGTCAAGGGTCACCTTGCGGATACGAACGACTGCAGGAGTAACTTCAACACATTCATCTTCGCGACAGAATTCAAGCGCTGCTTCCATGTTGAGCTTCTTGGGTGGAATCAAACGCTCTGATTCATCAGTTCCTGAAGCACGCATATTTGTCAGCTTCTTTTCGCGAACGCAGTTAACGTCCATATCTTCTGAACGTGAATTCTCACCGATAACCATGCCTTCATACACTTCATCACCTGGTTCAACGAAGATGCTTCCGCGATCTTGTGTTCCATAAAGTGCGTAAGAAGTAACAGTTCCCATGCGATCTGAGACAAGTGAACCTGTTGCACGTGTACGAATATCTCCGTGCCATGCTTCATATCCATCAAAGACGTGGTGCAAAAGTCCGGTTCCGCGGGTTTCTGTTAGAAACTCTGTACGGAATCCAATCAATCCACGAGCAGGAACTCGGTAATCAAGGCGAATCCAACCTGTGCCGTGGTTAACCATTTGTTCCATACGACCCTTACGAAGAGCCATCAACTGTGTAAGAACGCCGAGGTATTCCTCTGGAGCATCGATAGAAAGACGTTCCATTGGCTCGTGAACTTTGCCATCGACCTTCTTCAAAACAACTTGTGGCTTTCCAACGGTTAGTTCGAATCCTTCGCGCTTCATGATTTCTACGAGAACAGCAAGCTGTAGCTCTCCGCGACCCTGTACTTCCCATGTATCTGGGCGATCGGTATTGAGAACGCGCAATGAAACGTTACCGACAAGCTCTGCATCCAAACGGCCCTTCACCTGACGAGCAGTGAGCTTTGTTCCGCTCTTTCCTGCAAGTGGTGATGTATTGATACCGATTGTCATCGAGATTGAAGGCTCGTCCACTGTAATCAATGGAAGTGCATATGCATTTTCAGGATCTGCAAGAGTCTCACCCAATGTAATGGTCTCGATACCGGCAACGGCGATGATGTCACCGGGATGTGCCTCAAGAGCGGGAACGCGCTCAAGTGCTTCAGTGACAAGAAGTTCGGAAATCTTCACTCGCTCTACAGTTCCATCAGTCTTCATCCATGAAACTTGCTGGCCCTTCTTGATGACACCTTCGCGAACGCGGCAGAGTGCAAGACGACCAAGGAATGGAGATGAGTCAAGGTTTGTTACGTGCGCCTGAAGTGGAGCGCCTTCATGATATTCAGGTGCTGGGATTGCAGAGAAGATAGTGTCAAACAAAACGTCGAGATTCTCTTCTTCTGGCATTCCGCCATCAGCGGGACGAGTTAACGATGCACGTCCTGCTTTAGCAGATGCATAAATAACTGGGAATTCAATTTGATCTTCATTTGCATCAAGATCCAAGAACAACTCGTATGCCTCATCAACAACTTCAGCAATACGTGAATCGGGACGGTCAACCTTGTTGATCAAAAGAATGACGGGAAGGTTCTTTTGAAGAGCCTTGCGCAATACGAAACGAGTCTGTGGAAGTGGGCCTTCAGATGCATCCACAAGAAGAATGACGCCATCGACCATTTCAAGTCCGCGCTCTACTTCGCCGCCGAAATCTGCGTGGCCTGGTGTATCAATAATGTTAACGATGGTATTTCCGCGCTTCACAGCAGTGTTCTTGGCGAGAATGGTGATTCCCTTTTCGCGCTCGAGGTCCATGGAATCCATCATGCGATCCTGGCCC
Organism: uncultured Actinomycetes bacterium; assembly: GCA_903852585.1. Lineage (GTDB taxonomy): Bacteria > Actinomycetota > Actinomycetes > Nanopelagicales > Nanopelagicaceae > PALSA-747. Next base: position 16,142 of record CAINRG010000060.1, on the reverse strand, counting down.
TCATCCTGCTTCTTGTGAGCAGCAAAAGCTCCAGATTGCCACAACATCGCATCAACGAGTGTGGTCTTGCCATGGTCAACGTGGGCAATGATCGCAACGTTACGAAGATCTTCGCGCTTCTTTACAGGCAGGTCTTTTAGGTGTGGTTGCGTCTTTGTCATTGGTATTCCCTCGTTTTGTATTTTTCTACTATTTAGACGTTGAAACGGAATTCAACGACATCTCCATCTTGCATTACATAATCCTTACCTTCCATGCGAACTTTTCCATTCGCACGTGCATCCGCCATCGAACCTGCAGCGATCAAATCGTTGAAGGAGACAATTTCAGCCTTGATAAAGCCTTTTTGGAAATCTGTATGGATAACACCTGCAGCCATAGGAGCGGTGTCACCTTTGTGAATTGTCCACGCACGAGCTTCTTTTGGACCAGCAGTTAAATATGTCTGCAGACCTAAAGTGTCGAAACCAACACGTGCCAAAGTTGTGAGTCCGGGTTCGGTTAACCCAATTGCTTCAAGTAATTCCATTGCATCTGCATCATCGAGTTCTGAAAGCTCAGCCTCTGTCTTTGCGTCGAGGAAGATTGCTTCAGAAGGTGCAACAAGAGCCTGTAACTTTGTACGGAGCGCTTGGTCGTTGAGTTCATCGGCGTCGACATTGAAAACATATAGAAATGGTTTTGTTGTCATCAATTGAAGTTCTGCGATTAAGGCTAAATCAATCTTTGAGCCGTAAAGAAGTTTTCCTTCATTTAAAATTGCTTGAGCTTTCTTGATCTCCTCAACAACTGAGGCTTTCTCTTTTTGAATGCGCGCTTCTTTTTCTAAACGTGGAATTGCCTTCTCGATTGTTTGCAGATCGGCAAGGGCAAGCTCAGTGTTAATGACTTCAATGTCAGATGCTGGGTCTACAAAGTCTGCAGTTCGCTCGCCTTCGCGTGTGACATTTTCATCGGTGAAAACGCGGATGACCTGGCAGATTGCATCAGTCTCGCGAATATTTGCAAGAAACTTATTTCCAAGGCCGGCACCTTCAGAGGCGCCCTTAACGATTCCGGCGATATCCACGAAGGAGACAACTGCTGGGAGAAGCTTTTCAGATCCAAAAATTGTGGCGAGTTTGGCTAGACGCTCATCCGGTACGCCCACGACGCCAACGTTGGGCTCGATGGTGGCGAAGGGGTAATTAGCGGCCAAGACATTGTTCTTGGTGAGCGCGTTAAATAGGGTCGACTTACCCACGTTTGGCAGTCCGACGATTCCGATTGAGAGGCTCACAGGGGGTTAAGGATACGGGGCTTTGTCGGTCCTTCCTGCCACGATACGTCTATGAGCAACCCTTCACTCTTGATAGCCGCCCTCCTCGGGGTATCTCTAGGCGTATTTCTGGGCGTACTTATCGGCGTTCTCTTTGCCCGTGGCCGTTCCTCGGCCCTTCAATCTGATCTTGCAGCTGAGATTGCAAAAAGCAAGGTTCTTACCGAACAGCTTGAGAACCTTCGAAAAGAAGAGAGTGAAAAGGTTCGGTTGGATCAATCGTTGCAAGCGGTCACGCAAACAATTACTACCTTGTCAAAGCAGGCACAAGAGGCTGAACTCAAGCGCGTTGAGGCCGAATCTGTCATGCGCACTCAAATTGAAAATATGCGAACCGGAAATGAAACACTTCTTCGGGAAACAACTCGACTTGCCGGAGCTCTCTCAAATTCGCAAACTCGCGGAAAGTTTGGCGAGACCCAACTGGAGATGATCCTCGAAAATTCAGGCCTCATCGAAAACATCCATTTCTTCAAACAGGATTATCGCTCCAAGGATGCATCCATATCCAAGCCTGATATTCGCATCGCCATTCCTGGTGGGTCTGAAATCTTTATCGACTCTAAATTTCCCTTTGATCGATTCCTTGAAGCGATTGGTGAAAACGATCCCGTTCTTCGTCGCTCGATAATGGAACTACATGCAAAAGATTTGATGGGGCATGTCAATGCGCTTGCAAAGCGTGGATATCAAGAAGGTTCTAACTCCCCTGATTATGTAGTTCTCTTCGCCCCTTTTGAATCTATTCTCTCCGAGGCCCTTGAAGTAGACCCACAGATCCTCCACAAATCCTTTGAAAAAGGAATCACCATCGCGACCCCCACAACGATGATGGCTCTTCTTCGCACCGTTGCATATGTCTTCAATCAATCCGAGATGGCCCACAATGCCACCGCAATTACCGACCTTGCTGGACTTCTTTTGAAGCGCATCGGTTCTGTTCACACAAAGATTGCTGCGCTCGGCAAATCAATCAAAACTTCAGAGCGCGCATTTAATGATCTTGTTCAAAGCGCTGAGGAGAATATGCTCCGCCCTGCCCGCAAGATGCTCTCGCTCGGCGTCCCCGCGACAAATAAATTGAAGTCCAATGAAGTGATTGATGATGAGCTTCGCGAAATTAAACCCAAGCTTGCAATCGTTAATGGTGATCTCTTTGGAGCAGATGATGAACTCGATGATGAAGAGATAAATGAGGAGTTAGAATGAGCACCATGTCCGACATCAAGATTTCAAACCCCATCAAGGGGCCAGGCCTGAAAGGGCCAGGTGTTGTCTTGCTTCAATTTTTACTCATTCTTCTCTTTGAAACTTTCGAATACTCATTCACGAAAGTGGGCATTTTTACAGGGATTGCAATTCTCATCGCCTTTGCTGGCGGTTTAATTCTTGGTCGAAGCGGCACTGCTTTTGCTGCGGTTGTTACTCCGCCCCTTGCATTTCTCTTTTCAACGCTGATTTTAATTGCGACTGTTGGCGGAAGCGGCCTGAGCATCTCTCACCTTGGCTTGGATCTTGTTTCAACCCTCGGAGCCGTTGCACCATTCTTGGTGATTGGCGCTGTAGGTAGTTGGGCGTATTACTTCCTCGCTGGAAAGAAGAAATAGTTCCACTTTTACTTCTACTTTTGCCCGACCTCTTTAAGATCTCTACGTAACTCTTGTGGCAAGGCAAAAGTCAGACTCTCTTCAATTGCAGTAACTGTCTGAACATCTCCAAATCCTCGCGCAGAAAGCCAATCCAAAAGATCATCGACAAGGTTTTCAGGAACTGATGCTCCACTTGAAACACCAATAGTCTCCACACCCTCAAGCCACTTCTCATCGACCTCCGTTGCAAAATCGACAAGGTATGCAGCCTTCGCTCCATACTCGAGTGAAACTTCAACAAGACGGACAGAGTTAGAGGAATTGGTTGAGCCCACAACTAAAACAAGATCTGCTTGAGGTGCAATCTGCTTAATAGCCTGCTGGCGATTTTGCGTTGCGTAGCAAATATCATCGCTTGGGGGATCTTGGAGAAGCGGGAACTTTTGCTTTAATGAAGCAACAGTTGCAAGAGTCTCATCGACGCTCAGAGTTGTTTGTGAGAGCCAGATAACTTTCTTCTCATCGCGAACCTTGGCGTTCTGGATACCTTCGATGCCATCAATGAGTTGAACGTGGTCTGGAGCTTCCCCGGCCGTTCCCTCTACTTCCTCGTGGCCTTCGTGACCAATAAGAAGGATGTCGTAATCTTCCTTTGCAAATCGCTTCGCTTCATGATGCACCTTTGTCACCAATGGACATGTCGCATCGATAGTTTTGAGATTTCTCTTTGCAGCACCTTCGTGGACCGCTGGTGAAACACCATGCGCTGAGAAGACAACAGTGGCACCTTCTGGAACATCATCAACTTCATTAACAAAAATTGCGCCCTTTTCTTCCAGGGTCGAAACAACGTGTTTGTTATGGACGATCTGCTTGCGAACATAGACCGGTGCGCCATAGAGATCGAGGGCCTTTTGAACTGCAATAACCGCTCTATCCACTCCCGCGCAATATCCGCGTGGTGCGGCGAGGAGAACACGTTTAGCCATGGCCTGATACTAATAGAGTTGGAGGGTGCTTGAGACATCCGCTGAGAAACCGCTTCCGGTTCGGGTTATCTCTGAAGCAATTGGCGATTATGTCAGCAAGCTCGGTGCGGTCTGGATTGAAGGCGAGCTTTCAGAAGTAACCATTCGCCCTGGCGCTCCCATGGTCTTTATGCGACTACGTGACACAAGCGCCGACATGAGCCTGTCAATCATGTGTCACAAATCTGTCTTGGAATCTGTGCAACCACTTCCACAAAATGCACGAGTTGTCATGCATTCCAAAGTCTCTTGGTATGCAAAAAATGGATCGTTATCTATGTCGGTAAAAGAGATTCGCCAAGTAGGCGTTGGAGAATTACTGGCTCGTCTTGAAGCGTTGAAGTCGGCACTTGCCGAGGAAGGACTTTTCGACGTAGGGCGCAAGAAAGCCCTTCCATTCTTACCGAAAAAAGTTGGACTGATCTGCGGACGAAATAGCGATGCCGAAAAAGATGTCGTCGAAAATGCTAAGCGCCGTTGGCCTTCTGTTGAATTTGAAATCCGTGAAGTAGCAGTCCAAGGCGCAGCAGCTGTCGTCGAGGTCTCAGCAGCACTTCGAGAACTCGATGCGCACCCAGATGTCGATGTCATCATCATCACGCGAGGCGGTGGATCCTTTGAAGATCTCCTACCTTTTAGCGATGAGAGCCTTGTTCGATTAGCGGCGGATTCACAGACCCCTATCGTCAGCGCCATTGGACATGAAAAAGATAGTCCGCTTCTTGATCTGGTAGCCGATTACCGCGCTTCCACACCAACTGATGCTGGAAAGCGGGTCGTTCCAGATGTCTCTGAAGAATTAACAAAGATTTCAAACCTTCAAGATAGGGCTGCTCGTCACCTCGCCAACTTCATCGATTTTGAATTGCACCGTTTAGAAAATATTCGCTCCCGTCCAATTTTCAAAGACCCACATGTGATGGTCTCTGTACGCCAGGAGCTCATTGATGGACTTCGCGCTCGATCACTTCGCAGTACAGATGGCCGAATCGCACTTGCGCAGGAAGAGCTCACAAATTTACGCACCCACGTTCGAACCCTCTCCCCTCAAGCAACCCTGGATCGTGGATATGCAGTTGTCCTTACATCTAACGGCGGAGTTGTCCGCAAGGCCTCTTCATTGGCAATCGGGGAGAAAATCGCTATTCGCGTCGCACATGGTGTGGTTGCCGCCACAACTGACGGCGTATCGGAAGAGGAGTAGATTTAAGAAATGAGCGAAAAGAAGATTTCCTATGAAGCAGCTCGAGATGAACTCGCAGATGTCGTTGCAAAACTTGAAGGCGGACAATCCTCCCTCGAGGAGTCCCTCGCTCTGTGGGAGCGCGGTGAAGCCCTTGCAAAGATTTGTCAGGAATGGCTCGATGGAGCAAAGGCAAAGTTGGATAGCGTCAAGAAAGCGTCAGAATAAATGGCTGATTTTCATTACAGCGATCTTCTTCCTCTCGGTGAAGATAAAACCGAATACCGCCTGATTTCTACGGAGGGCGTATCTACATTTACTGCCGAGGGAATTGAATTTCTCAAAGTCTCACCGCAAGCTCTCGAGCGATTAACCGCTGAAGCACTTCACGATATCAATCATTACCTGCGCCCTGATCACCTTCAACAACTGACGAACATCATCAATGATCCAGAAGCATCCCCCAATGATCGCTTCGTTGCCACAGACCTTTTGAAAAACGCAAACATCTCTGCAGGCGGAATTCTTCCTATGTGCCAGGACACCGGCACTGCCTTGGTGATGGGTAAAAAAGGCCAACATGTTGTGACATATGAAAAGGATGAGAAATCTATCTCCAAGGGTGTCTATGACGCATACACAACGTTAAATCTTCGATATTCCCAAATGGCACCTCTCACGACATGGGAAGAGAAAAACACAGGAAACAATCTTCCTGCGCAGGTGGAAATCTATTCTGATTCCGAGCATGCATCGGAATACAACTTCCTCTTTATCGCAAAGGGCGGCGGAAGCGCCAATAAATCTTTCTTGTATCAAGAGACAAAGGCTGTTCTCAATCCAAAGTCATTTATGAATTGGCTTGATGAAAAACTACGCTCTCTCGGAACAGCAGCTTGCCCTCCGTATCACCTTGCCATTGTCATAGGCGGCACCAGCGCTGAGCACACAGTAAAAACTGCAAAATTAGCTTCAACTCATTACCTCGATAACCTTCCCACAAAGGGCGATGCGGTCACAGGTCATGGATTCCGTGATCTTGAGCTTGAAAAGGAAGTCTTAGCCCTCACACGCACCCTCGGAATTGGTGCTCAATTTGGCGGAAAGTACTTCTGTCACGATGTTCGCGTTGTTCGTCTACCTCGACATGGCGCTTCACTTCCCATTGCAATTGCAGTCTCCTGTTCTGCTGACCGCCAGGCAAAAGCAAAGATTACAAAGGATGGAATCTTTCTCGAGAAACTCGAGCACGATCCAGCTCGCTTTCTTCCAGAAACTACCGATAAACATCTGGACGATAACGTTGTTTCTGTTGATCTCAATCAACCTATGACGCAGATTTTGAAGACTCTCTCCCAATATCCCATCAAGACCCGGCTTTCTCTAAACGGCACATTAGTTGTGGCTCGCGATATCGCGCACGCCAAATTAAAGGAGCTCCTGGATTCCGGAAAGCCGCTTCCGGATTACATCAAGAGTCATGCTGTCTACTACGCGGGTCCAGCAAAAACTCCAGAAGGTTTTGCCTCAGGCTCCTTTGGTCCCACAACGGCTGGTCGTATGGATTCTTACGTCGACCAATTCCAATCGGCTGGTGGCTCGATGATTATGCTGGCAAAGGGAAATCGCTCGAAAGCTGTGACGGATGCATGTAAGAAAAATGGTGGCTTCTATCTTGGATCGATTGGCGGACCTGCTGCCCGGCTTGCTCAAGATTGCATCAAGAAGGTTGAAGTTTTGGATTACTCAGAACTTGGAATGGAAGCGGTATGGAAAATCGAGGTGGAGAATTTTCCGGCCTTCATCGTCGTCGACGATAAGGGAAATGATTTCTTCGCTGAGACTTCCAAGCCAATCCAGATTGGCCTCAAGCCCGAAAATATCTAGTAGCCGTGGCTCCGATGTTGCTTGCGAAGGGCAGCACAAGGGTTGCCGTAGCGAGCGCTGATGTATTTAAGTCCCCAACGAATCTGGGTCACAGGATTTGTACGCCAATCCAAGGCGATCGATTCCATCTTGACGGCCGGTAGGGCCTGGGGAATTCCATGGGCGCCACTTCGATAGTTGTGGGCCTTAAAGTTCCAATGGCTCTCGTTGTTCCAGAGCTGGTCAAGACAACTGATTTGGCTGGAGTTCCAACCGGAATAATTTGCGGCCACAAGGTCAGCGGCGACAGTTTGCGCGCCTTCCTTTGTCTTAGCCAATTCGACTTGCTTTGCCTGCAGTGAGACAAGGGCCATCACGTGGGCGTCCACGGAGGCGACCTTTCCAAGGTCCAAAAGACCTGGCTCCAAGATAGAGGAGGTAGGAAGGACTTGGGCGGGAAGGTCGGGCAGGGTCAGTTCACGAGAAAGGGATGTCTGAGCGAAGGAGGTATCTACCGTCGCCAAAATCGAGATCGTGAAGGCAGCAGCAACTGCATAGCCTGGCTTTCTGAAGCGGTTCAACATCGCGCACCCTCCCTTCTCGCTCTGGTATCACTCTGGTATCACTCTGGTATCAATCTGGTATCACTCCTGCAGGTAACCCCCAAAGAGGGGTCCTTGCCTTTGCGTACTAGAGAAGGCTGGCAAAGATGGCAAGGCAGGGCAAATTTATCGGCGCGTGAGCCGCGAAAAAGATTTAAGTCACAGTTTTGTGGACTCGTAAAAGTGCAGGTCAGAAGGGGTACTGTCCGAATTATCCCTTTTGTCGGGCGGGGCTCTCTGATGCAACAGAATCGGGGTACCAACCGCCGAAGTTCAGCGGCTCCTCCAGCATCTCTGTCACAAGAGCTGCGATTGCCGAACGCTCTGATCGGGTCAGAGTGACGTGGGCGAAGAGGGGATGACCCTTGAGTGACTCAACAACGGCGACAACTCCATCGTGGCGGCCGACTCGGATGTTGTCGCGCTGGGCAACATCGTGAGTCAGGACAACTCTGGAGTTTTGGCCCATTCGGGAGAGGACTGTGAGCAAGACACCGCGCTCTAAGGACTGGGCTTCATCCACGATGACGAAGGAGTCGTGAAGGGAACGGCCTCGGATATGGGTCAGTGGCAAAACTTCAATCAAGCCTCGTTCAATAATCTCGTCGATGACCTGCTGGCTGACCAAAGCACCCAAAGTATCGAAGACTGCTTGAGCCCAAGGCGACATCTTCTCGCCCTCAGACCCCGGCAGGTAGCCAAGCTCCTGTCCGCCGACGGCATAGAGCGGACGGAAAATAACAACCTTTTTATGTTGGCGACGTTCCAAGACTGCTTCAAGCCCGGCGCATAAAGCGAGCGCAGACTTTCCGGTTCCAGCGCGGCCTCCTAAGGAGACGATTCCAATTTCATTGTCGAGCAAGAGGTCCAAGGCAATTCTCTGTTCGGCAGATCTGCCATGAAGACCAAAGGCTGATCGATCACCGCGGACGAGTTGAAGTCGCTTATCTTGCGTGACCTTTGCAAGGGCGCTCCCCTTTTCAGAGTGAAGAACAATGCCAGTGTGAACAGGATTTTCTTCCGCCAATTGATGTTTGATCTTCTCCCCTTCATAGAGGGAATCAATCATCTGATGGCCAACGTTTGTTTCGACGATTCCGGTCCAGCCAGATGTTGGAGCAAGTTCGGCCCGATATTCATCGGCTTCGACTCCAACAGATGATGCCTTAACTCGAAGTGGCAGGTCCTTTGTTACAAGGACAACGTCAGCACCTTCGGCCATAAAGTTGCGAGCAACGGCCAAGATGCGCGAATCATTGGAACTATCGCGAAGAAATCCTGCTGGGAGTGATGATGGGTCTGTGTGATTGAGCTCGACTTTTAGGGTTCCGCCCTCATCATTGATGGAGATTTCTTCATCCAGGCGACCGTGTTTAACACGAAGATCATCCAGAGAGCGCAGAGCTAGACGGGCAAAATAGCCCAGTTCTGGATGCTCGCGTTTTGTCTCGAGTTCTCCAATAACAACGATTGGAATAATGACTTGGTGCTCTGCAAATCTTCCGATTGCCCCGGGGTCTGCCAAAAGTACGCTTGTATCGATGACATAGGTTTTACGACCATCTTTTGGGGCTCTAGCCAATTCAGACTCGCAATCTTTGTCGCGCAATCTCCCCAAAGCTTTGGAAACTGACGACAATCTTCAGCACCGCTCCTTTTTCACAGGGGAATGAAATCGGACTTATACGTCATAAGGTAAAACTCGGACAGCGCGAGTGGGCTTCGACACGCGAGAGCGCGCGTTAAACATTAGGTAACGTTTTGGTTTCAAGCCCCGTAACGGCGATGGCGTTGGCTGTAGGCGCGGAGGGCGCGGAGGAAATCAACGCGTCGAAAATCTGGCCAATATGCCTCACAAAAGTAGAACTCAGAGTGTGCTGATTGCCAAAGAAGAAAGCCAGAAAGGCGCTGTTCGCCCGAGGTTCGGATGACCAAGTCGGGATCTGGAAGGCCTGCCGTGTAGAGGTGCTTTCCAATTTCATCGCTGCTGATTTGATCTGCAATCTCGTCAGCAGATTTTCCTTCATTGATTCCGGTTCGAATGTAATTTCGGACAGCATCCACGATTTCCCGGCGGCCGCCGTAGCCAATCGCTACGTTGACGACGATGGGGGTCACGCCCTTGGACACCTTTTCGGCGTTCTTCAATTTTTCGTGGAGCCAGGGCGGAAGCAGATCGAGCGCTCCGAGGGGGCGAATCTCCCACATCTTTAATTCAACAAGTCGATCAATTGCAGCACCGATAATTTTAAGAAGTGGATCGAGCTCTTCTGCTGGTCGATTCAGATTATCTGTCGACAGAAGCCACAACGTGATGATGTTGACGTTTGCCTCTTCGCACCATTGAAGGACCTCGACGATTTTTTCAGCGCCTTTTCGATGGCCGTGCTCTGGACTTGCTGCCAAAGTGCTTTTGGCCCAGCGACGATTTCCATCCAAAATGATTCCCACATGGTGTGGAGTTTCTTCGAAATTCAGATGCGAGAGAAGTCGTCGCTCATAAAGTGGAAAGAGGAGCGCTTTTATTGTGCGCTTTACAAAGGCGATCATGGTGAGAAAACCCTATTGAGGAAGGTTTGATCCACCAGTAAGAGCTGCATATTCGGCGCGAGCGCGGCGATCGGCAATAAATGAGGCAATGGGAAGAGTCCCGGCTGCAAGATATCCCAACATGCTAAAAAATGGCTTACGGACTGAGAGCGAATAGTTAAAGGCCGTCAGGACATAGATCATGTACATAAATCCATGCACGACTGCAATAAGTCGAATAGCAAGGGGCACATTGTCGTTGACTGCAGTTAGTTTTATAGGCAGATAAACAAGCCAGAGAAGTAAGGAAAGAACGCCTGCGATATTTGCCATCACGCGAAATCGAGCAAGTGCTCCTGCGCGGTTAAATTTGAAGAAATTCATGATTCAACCTTACTGGTTCGAATCCGGTTATAGAAAGGAAAAGAGAGGATTAATAAGGCCATAAACCACCAGGTGATGACATAGGCGATGTGCTGCCAATAAAACGCCCCTCCCGTAGAAAGAAGTTGAGGCGCGGCTAATTCTCCATCGGTTGATATGACATAACCATCAAAAAGATTAAAGCCAGTATCGCCGGCAACAAGAGCGGGATCGAGTCGGGAGAGTTTTCCTGGCCCACCTTCGGCTTGATCGATATTTTGTCGTGGATAGAGGCGACCATTAATTCGCAGTGGGTGATTTCCGTATGGATACATGCCTGTGAAAATATAGCGGACAACAAGAACTGCACGGTTATCGGTGAGGCGAGCCAAGGAGACTAAGAGGTCTTTGCGTTCGGAGGTGCCATTTGCCAGAGTCACCAATTGATTTGGGGCTACATAATTCTTTTCGAAAGTCGCCTCAAAAGTAACGAGCCGATTGAAAGCGGTGTTGCGCAAATTTGATCCCGCACTTGCTGCATGAGTGAGTTCAACAACCGAACGTTCGGGTTGGGGCTTTTGAAATTTATGCATAGCCTGTGCGCGGTGCCACTGCCACAATCCCAGTTCAAAACATGTTGCTGCAGCCATCAGAAGAATTAAAAGAAGGCTTATTTTCTTAAGGTATGTGCGCATCCTTTGTGGAATTAATCTTGGGGTTCTTTTTTATCTGCTGCACGCTTGTAGCGACGATAGAAGCTGACCATCAAAAGAGTCACGGCAGTCACGAGCAAAATCATTGTGAGGGAACCTGCAAGACCAACATTGACTGTTTGGGGCGTATCGTTCATGTCGCAATTATCCACCTTCTCGCTAGACTTCTATACATGGCTACTTCGAACGACCCGCAGACAACTGCCTTTCTGCGAGAGCGTTACGGAAATACCGCCACAAAAAACTGGAGATCCGGCTGGAAATTGCCAGCACTTCTCATCGCCCTTCTTGGTGGGCTCTGGATTGCATGGAGCGGAACACACGTTTCTAACCCAGAGATTCGATCATCCTTAATCTCATTTCATTCCACATCGGCCCAATCCATCCAGATCCGCTACTCACTTCAATTCAAACATCCTGGTGGAAATCACCAATGCACCCTCGTTGCTCGGGATCTCGATAAAAACACCGTCGGCGAAATTGTTGACCATATTCCACTCGGGCAAGCCTCGATTACGCGTGAAGTGAGCATCCCTACACGTCTTCAAGCAGTGAATGCTGCCATCCTCTCCTGCAGAAGCCTGTAAACTTTCCTTCTTATGACAGATGCTCCAAAGACCTGGCTCACTCAGGCCGCCGCCGATCGCCTCTCTGCTGAACTTGCAGAGCTAGAAGGGCCGCGTCGCGCCGATATCGTCAAAAAGATTGAGGCTGCTCGCGCAGAAGGCGATCTGAAAGAAAATGGCGGCTACCACGCAGCTAAGGATGAGCAAGGAAAAATCGAGGCTCGTATCCGCCAACTTAAGCATATGCTGGAGAACGCCCACATCGGTGAACCCCCAGCCAGTGAATCGGGAATAGTCGGACAGGGAATGCGCGTTATCGTAGACATCATGGGCGATGAGATGCACTTCCTCCTCGGATCCCGCGAAATCGATATTGAAGGCCTAGACGTCTACAGCGAGAAATCCCCACTCGGCTCGGCCGTGATGGGCCAAAAGATTGGCGAAACTGTTACTTACACCGCACCTAATGGTCGTGAAATAAAAGTCACGATTAAAGATGCGAAATTCCACTAATACTTTCAAAGTACTTCCAAAGAACTTCCAGAAACACTTCCAGAAATAACAAGGAGAGCGATGTCTGCAAAAGCACAAGATGGACAACTTAGCCACAAAGAAATTATGGCTGTACTCAGTGGATTGATGATGGGAATGCTGCTTGCAGCTCTTGATCAGACAATCGTTTCAACAGCGCTCAAGCGCATCGTTGAAGATTTCAACGGACTTTCTCATTACACATGGGTTGTTACCGCCTACCTACTTACCTCAACGGCGTCGACTCCGTTGTACGGAAAAATTTCAGATTTGTATGGCCGTCGCCCTGTCTTCCAGTTCGCGATTGTGACATTCCTTATTGGCTCATTTGCAGCAGGTGCTGCTCAAACAATGAATCAGCTCATCATCTTCCGCGCACTTCAAGGACTTGGTGCTGGTGGACTTATGGCTCTGACATTCGTCATTATCGGCGACATTGTTTCTCCTCGCGATCGAGGCAAGTACCAGGGTTACTTCGGTGGCGTATGGGGTCTTTCCTCTGTTGCTGGCCCACTTCTTGGTGGATTCTTCTCCGATCACGCGCATATCCTTGGAATCGTTGGATGGCGTTGGATTTTCTACATCAATCTTCCAATTGGCCTAGCTGCACTCGTCATTACATCTGCAAGCCTGCATATTCCTAAGGTCAAGCGCGAGCACAAGATCGATTATCTCGGCGCTCTCATCATGGTTTCAGGAGTTGCAGCACTTCTTCTGGCTGTTTCAGTTTATGGACCAGATAATGGTTGGACCTCTCCACAAACCCTCACTGCATTTGGAATCTTTGGCGCACTTTTCATTGCATTCCTCTTTGCTGAGACTCTCGCAAAGGAACCAATCCTTCCTTTGACTCTCTTTAAGAATCACACATTCTCAATCACCTCCATCATGGCTTTCATCATTGGTGCAGGCATGTTCGGTGCAATCATCATGGTTCCGCTCTACTTGCAGATCGTTCAGGGCAACTCTGCAACATCTGCCGGCTTAAAGTTGATTCCATTTATGATTGGTATTGTTTCAATGTCGATCTATAGTGGAAAGACAATTTCAAAGCACGGTCACTACAAGCGCTTCCCAATCATCGGTCTTATTTTGATGGCGATTGGTATCGGCCTGATGACAACATTGGCAGTCCACACTCCATATTGGAAGCTTGCAATTTATGCATGCTTAATCGGCATGGGTCTTGGATTCTCTATGCAGACAATCGTTATCGCTTTGCAAAATGCGGTGGATTTCAAAGATATGGGCGTTTCAACCTCTGCCAACACATTCTTCCGTTCCGTTGGCGGAACTATTGGAGTAACAATCTTTGGAACTGTTTATGCAAATAAACTTGCCCGTGAACTTCCAAAGGCAATCGCAAATGTAGCGTCCACAAACCCTGCCGCTATGGCTGGGGCGACTCCGGAAAAGTTTGCACAGTTAAAAAATAACACTGCCGTTCTGAAGACTTTCACGCCACAACTTCAAGAAGGAATCATGGGCGCTTTTGTTAAGGGCTTCCACGCTGTATTTATTACAGCCCTTCCTGTCGTGCTCCTCGGCTTAGTCTTTGCCTTCTTACTCAAAGAGAAGCCTCTTAAGACAGGTGCCGACCACGCAGCTGCTCGAGATGAAGCTGCCGGAGAAACTCTCGGCTAATTACTCAATAAAAAAGCCCCTCTGGATAATTCCGGAGGGGCTTTTTTATTTACTCTTACCGATCTCGAAGGATCGAAAGTAGGCGAACGATTTCAAGGTAGAGCCACACGACTGTGACCATTAATCCAAAACCTGCGCGCCATGATTCTTCTTGAGGTGCACCAGCGTTGATCATCTTCTGGATTTGATCAAAATCAACGATTAAAAAGAATGAGGCAAGGCCAACTCCGGCAACGCAGAGAAGAAGTCCGATACCGCCGGTATAGAGGCCGTATCCCTTTCCTACACCAAATGCGCCGGCAATCATCGAAACAAGTCCAAGGACCATATATCCGATCAGTGCACCCATCATCGCGCGTTGAAATTGTGGAGTTACCTTTACTCGGCCGCTGCGATACAAGAAGAGAACGCCAACAAATGCGGCTGCCGTTCCAATGATCGCTTGCGAAATTATTCCTGGATAAACAGTTTCGTACACATGGCTGATGACACCTAGTGCTAATCCTTCAAGTGCGGCGTATGCAATTGCAAGAGCTGGGCGAACCTTTTGGCTAAATGTATTAATCATTCCAACGACAAAAGCGCCGAGGAAGCCGACCATAGCAATCCCGCCACCAAGATTTGCAGACCAAGCAACGCCTCCAACGCCAATCAAAACTGCGAAAAGAATGGAGGTACGAATAACAACATCTTCCATTGTCATACGACCGGTGTGTAAGCCCGATGCGGCCGGTGCTGCATACGTCTCTTCAAGTGTTTGTGGCTCTTGATAAACAGGACGTGAAACGCCATCACTTCCGGGCATTGCTGCATAGCCACGTGTCAGAACTGGATTTGAACTTTGCATCTGTATATCTCTCCTATCTATCTAGTGAAGAAAAATTAAGGGTTTGTTGAAGAGTTGGGATCTTGTGGCTGGCCCATCGCGCCACCGAATCCGCCTTGATTGAAGCCTTGATTGCCGCGTTGACCTTGCGGCGCATAGCCGGCCCAACCTTGACCCATGTGTGCACGATGGCCTCCTCCGAAACCTCCGAAACCACCGTCATCGTGGCTCATAGATGTGCCAAGGCCCATCAAAATCGCAAAGAGGAGCCAAGCTGTGGTGATGATTCCGCCAATCCAAATTGCAGCTACTGCAAATGGACGACCGACATACTTTCCATCAGATTCGACAATTTGTTTGCGAGCTCGAAATCCGGTGACCCAACCAACTGGTGGAACTAAAATACTTGTAACAAGTGCGATAACGGTGAGGTCGGAAATTCCCGACTTACCCTCGTTGCGATCCTGCTTGCTCATCGTTACTCCTCTGTTACTTCTCTAAATGACCGGCTCTCTCGAGCCTTGGCCTTGTATCTAGATTAACGCCCGATGCTGGGAATTTATGCCTGGTGGAGAGGGTTTAGAGCGGATAGTGCGCAGAGCGCCCCGCACAGGGAGAAAGTGATGGCGGTCGCCAACGATCCCCTCTTTCCCAGCCGCTGAGGCAGACCAAGAATCCCTTGAGAGCGATCCCACGCCAAATCTTTCACCACGTTGAGAAAGTGGAAAGCAAGAGCGAAGAAAATAAAAGCTAGATAGAGCCAGGCAGGCGGCAACTTACCTGCGCTCAGGAAAATCGCCCATGGAAGAGCGCCGAAAGAGATGACGTAGGGCAAAGGCGAAAGAATCGTTTTCTTCAATTTCACGTTATACGCAGTTGCGCTGAAGATTCCCAGGGCATGGAGTGCTGTTCCCTTTGCGCCTAATGGGCCCAAAAACGAAAGCAAAATCGCAGAAGCAAGTGCTACTGGGATTGCAATCCTCAGCATCCGTTCCGAAATTTTTCCATCGACAAGAGGCTTTTTCTGCCTAGAAGCGGCGAGGTCGAGAGGAAAATCAATTAAGTCATTTGACCAACCTACAACGCACTGACCAGCAAATATTGCGATTGCAATCTCTAAAGATTGTGAAGGTGAATATTGCGAGAGGCTAAGGCAAAAAGAAATCGAAACAACAAGAACGGTAGGTCCAAAGTGTGTGGCAAGAATGAGTCCGCGAATTCGGACAATGGGATTGGGGAAGTTCCTGGGTAATTTCATCTCAACCAACTCTCGAGGCGATAGTGAATGAGCAACCTTTCATGGTGCCCCCAGTCGGACTCGAACCGACACTGGAAGGATTTTAAGTCCTCTGTCTCTGCCATTGGACTATGGGGGCTCAATGCG
>CAINRG010000059.1 GCA_903852585.1 uncultured Actinomycetes bacterium | reverse complement strand
GGGCGATCGTTGAGATCGTGATGAAGGCGGATGTTAACGAACTCGGCCTCGAGAGCGTTTTTTATTGCATCGCCCTGGCTCTCATGATGCTCCATCGCAATCAATCCCCCGCTCTTGAGCATGCGGGCTGCTGCCTGAATAAATACCTTGGGAAGATCCATCCCATCAGGGCCCCCAAGGAGGGCAAGTGAAGGTTCCTTTGTGACATCTTCAGGAAGTACTTCGGCGTTCGGAATGTAGGGAGGATTCGCTACGACGATGTCGCACTTAATGCCTTCGAGCGCGGTCGAAACATCTTCTTCTATAACGCGAACTGGAAGGTCGTATTTTGCAATGTTTTTATGAAGCCAAGGAAGTGCATCGCGAGATTTCTCAACAGCGATAACGGCGACTTTCTTCTTTCCTTCGCACTCTCTTTGGAGGGAAATTGCAATCGCTCCCGATCCTGAACCCAAGTCGACGATTGATACAGTTTCATCATATTTATTGAGATTGTGGAGCACTTCATCCACGAGAAGTTCAGTCTCCGGGCGAGGAATGAGAACACCTTCACCGACCTCAAGCTCTAAGTAACGAAATGGCGCTTCACCGGTGATGTATTGAGTGGGACGTCCTTCAAGTCGTTCATTGATAAACCCTTGAAAATCCTCTCGGATCTGGGCAGTGAACTCAATTGCCTGTGAATGTAGATCCATACGAGTGACATGCGCGGCATGAGCAAGAAGGAGTTCTGCATCTACTGGATTGATGTTCTTTGTTGCCAGTTGATTCTTTGCGTTACGAAGAAGCTCTTTCATCATATTTATCTCGGTATTTATCTCGGTATTTATCTGTACTTATGATTGGTTGGCGAGCTTCTCGGCTTTATCGGCTGCAAGAAGAGCGTCGATCATGTCATCGAGTTCACCGTTGAGCACTGATTCAAGGTTATTTGCCTTGTAATTTACGCGGTGGTCAGAGATGCGGTTTTCAGGATAGTTATATGTGCGGATTCGTTCTGAACGATCCACAGTACGAATCTGGGATTTACGTTCGGCCATCGCAGCAGCATCAGCCTGCTCTTGTGCATGTTGGAGCAAGCGTGCGCGCAAGATACGAAGAGCTGATTCCTTATTTTGGAGCTGAGACTTTTCATTTTGGCATGAGACGACAACGCCGGTTGGGATATGGGTAATACGCACCGCAGAGTCAGTTGTATTAACGGATTGTCCGCCTGGTCCAGATGAGCGATAAACGTCAATACGCAGATCTTGTTGGCGAATTTCAACATCGACTTCATCAGCTTCAGCCAGAATCAAAACACCTGCAGCAGATGTGTGAATACGACCTTGTGACTCTGTTTCTGGAACGCGTTGTACGCGGTGAACGCCACCTTCAAATTTAAGTTTTGCATATGGAGTCTCACCAGGTTGGGCGCTGCCCTTTGACTTAATCGCCATACTTATTTCTTTATAGCCGCCCATTTCAGAATCTGTGGCATCAATAATTTCAGTCTTCCAATTGTGCTTTTCTGCATAGCGCGTATACATGCGAAGAAGATCACCAGCAAAGAGGGCGGATTCATCTCCACCCACTCCTGCTTTAATTTCAAGGATTACATCGCGGTCTTCATTGGGATCGCGTGGAAGAAGGAGCTCTTCAAGTTTTTCTTCTGCTGCCGCAAATGCTGCTTCAAGTGCTGGAATTTCCGCTGCGAATGATTCATCCTCGGCAGCCATCTCTTTTCCTGCAGAAAGATCATCTTCGGCTGCTTTGAATGCGCGATATCCGCCAACGATGGGACCGAGCGCTGCGTAACGCTTACCTAGTTGGCGAGCTTTTCCTTGGTCTGCGTGAATTGAGGGATCTGCAAGCTCTTTTTCTAATTGCGCATATTCAGTCAACAATCCTGGAACTTGTCCAAAACGTTCTTTGCTGCTCTCTTTGCTAGCCACTTGCTTCTCCTTTCACGAATAGTTAACGTTACAAAATAAAAGAGACCCCACGCACCGCAATGGGTGCGAAGTGGGGCCTCTTGAAAAAAACTACTTGAGAACTTGCTTGCGCTTTACTGGCGCCTTCTCTGCCTTTGGAGTTGCAGCTTGTGCTGCAGCCGTCTTTGCTTGACGAGCTTCGAATGCTGCTACACGTCCGCCTGTATCGAGGATACGTTGCTTTCCTGTGTAGAAAGGATGGCACTGGGAGCACACTTCAACGTAGATAGAACCGGAAGTCTTTGTGCTGCGAGTTGTGAATACTTCACCACATCCGCATGTAACGGTGGTCTCAACGTATTCTGGGTGAATCTCGTTCTTCATATTTTTTTCCTATCAGCCATTGGTTGTAGATGAACTGGGTCCTCTAGCTTTTGGCTAGGAGGTGAACCAGGAGTTGAATATTACAGGCGCCCTTTACGAGCGCCTAATTCGATGAGATTTAAGCGGGATCAGCCGCCATTTACGCTGGAGCCAGGTGCCTTTTCAGCGCTAGCTTCATTAATCGTCGTCTTCTGAATCTGGAGCAAGAATTCAACGTTGGACTTTGTGCCCTTCATCTTTTCAAGAAGAAGCTCAAGAGCCTGTTGTGAATCCAAAGCGTGAAGAACGCGGCGCAAACGCCAGACGATGTTGAGCTCTTCTGTTCCCATAAGGATTTCTTCCTTACGTGTACCAGAAGCATCTACATCGACAGCTGGGAAGATTCGCTTGTCAGCAAATTTGCGATCTAGCTTCAATTCCATATTTCCTGTGCCCTTGAACTCTTCAAAGATAACTTCATCCATCTTTGATCCAGTTTCAACAAGTGCAGTTGCAAGAATTGTGAGTGATCCGCCATTTTCGATATTTCTAGCGGCACCGAAGAACTTCTTTGGTGGATACAACGCAGCAGAATCCACACCACCGGACAAGATACGTCCAGATGCTGGTGCTGCAATATTGTAAGCACGACCTAGGCGTGTAATCGAATCGAGAAGAACTACAACATCGTGCCCAAGCTCAACAAGGCGCTTTGCTCGCTCGATAGCAAGTTCAGCAACAGTCGTGTGGTCATCAGCTGGACGATCGAAAGTTGAAGCAATGACTTCACCTTTAACGCTTCGCTGCATGTCGGTAACTTCTTCTGGACGCTCGTCCACAAGAACAACCATCAAATGACATTCTGGGTTGTTTGTTGTAATCGCATTTGCGATTGCTTGAAGAACCATGGTCTTACCAGCCTTTGGAGGGGAAACGATAAGTCCTCGTTGTCCCTTACCAATAGGTGCAATCAAATCGATGATTCGAGTTGTAAGAACATTTGGTTCTGTTTCAAGGCGCAAACGCTCTTGAGGATAGAGAGGAACCAGCTTTGCGAAATCTACGCGGTTCTTTGACTCTTCAGGATCTTTTCCGTTAACGGTATCGAGCTTTACGAGTGCGCTGAACTTTTCTTTGCGCTCTCCTTCTTTTGGCTCGCGAACCTGCCCGGTGATGACATCGCCCTTACGCAATCCGTAGCGACGAACTTGTTGGAGTCCAACATAAACATCGTTTGGGCTTGGGAGATATCCACCAGTGCGGATAAATGCATAGTTATCGAGAATGTCGAGCAATCCACCTACAGGAAGAAGGACATCATCTTCGCTGAGAACAATTTCGCGTTCATTTCGATCATTGCGATCAGGACGGTCACCGCGATCACGGAAGCGATTGTTTCGGTCACCGCGATCTCCACGGTCCCCGCGGTCGCGATTGCGACGGTTTCCGCGGTCTCCACGGTCTCCACGGTCATTACGATCGTTTCGGTTGCCGCGATCATTTCGGTCATTTCGGCTGCCGCCATCGTTATTTTGTGAATCTGAATTTTCGGATGAATCACTCACTTGGGAGTCCTCACTGTCACTGTTATCTTCGCTCTCATTGCGAGAGTTGCGGTTATTGCGTGCTTCTTGTTTTGCAGCACGGCGATCTTCTTTCTCCTTCTTAGCAGCTTCACGATTTGCTGCTTGGAGGTCGCCAATGGATTGCACCAGATCTGCCTTTGCCATCTTTGCAGCACCATCAATACCGAGTGCGCCAGCGGTCTTCTTGAGTTCAGGCAGCGTCAATGCGCTGAGGTCGCCAGGAGCTTTTTCTGCTTTAGCTGCAGCTGGACGAGTCGTTTTCTTTTCAGCCATGTACTTTTGTTTTACCTTTGTTTAGGGATATCTATGTATTTTGATTTATCTGAACCTGCGAACAGGATGAAATCAACTTGTAAAGAGGTTCTTGGCTTTGTGACCTACCCTGATGAATCCTGATGAATTAAGAAAATTCGAGAATTTGGGTTTTTGCGGTCTCGCCTTCAGACAGGAGAAACTTAACACAAAATGAGCAGCGAAAGCCACCCAGATTCTTAGTTTTGCGCCACACCCTGAGCGGAGATTGCCAATTTTTTCGCCGTAAATCCAGCTCCCGCAGCGTGAATGATGTCATCTGCATCCTGCTCGGTTCCTGTGTGAAGTACGAGAACTGACGGACCTGCACCGGAAATTGTTGCGGCAACACCTGCTGCGCGAAGCTTCTTGAGAAGCGTTGCTGATTTTGGCATCGCTTCGGCACGATAATCCTGATGGAGATGATCCTCCGTTGCAGAAAAGAGAAGATCTGGGCGGTGGGAAAGAGCATGAACCAACAAGGCAGCATGTGATGTATTGAGAACTGCATCTGTGTGAGGAATTGTTTCTGGCAACAATTTTCGAGCTTTGCTTGTAGCAAGATGATTTTCAGGAATAAATGCAATCGCTTTTATTCGCTCATCCACATGGATACGAACTGCACGACCACGCGGTGTTTCAGAGATCGATGAATCCATCCATGAAATTGTCGCTCCCCCAAAATATGCAGCAGCAACATTGTCTGGATGACCTTCAAGCTCTGTTGCTAGCGAAATGAGATCTTCATCGGTCAAAAGTTCTTCCCCGCCTAAAACAAGAGCACGAGAAAGCGCTAATCCCCCGACAATCGCCGAAGAACTTGAACCAAGTCCTCGACCGTGAGGTGTCACATTGAGGGCGCGAAGTGCAATTCCACGAGGTTTTGCCCCCATGAAATCAAAGCCCTTCATCATCGCCTTAATAACAAGATGGTTCTTATCCTTTTTAACATCCTCGGCGCCTTCACCGGTGACGTCAACATCAAATGTTGCATCATCGAGAATTTGAGCGGCGTAATGATCGCGAAGGTCAAGTGCGATTGCTAGCGAATCAAAACCAGGACCAATATTCGCACTCGATGCAGGTACGGAAACCTGTGCCATCGTGGCGCGGAAGGTCACGCGATTCATGGAAGCCATAGAGAAACCTTAACTTACAGACCCATCGCTGCAGCGGCAGCCTTCACATCAACAGGAATAACAACCGGTGCAGGTGCGCCATCGAGAAAGTATCCAACATCCTTGAGGCCATTTCCTGTCACAGTAATAACAATGGTCTTATCTTTAGGAAGCTTTCCTTGTGCCTTCATCTTGATAAGGCCTGCGATACCAGCAGCAGAAGCTGGTTCGACAAAGATTCCTTCTTTTGCTGCGACGAGGCGGTAAGCCTCAAGAATCTGCTCATCAGTTACTGAATCAATGAGCCCGCCAGAAGAATCACGAGCATCCACTGCCTGCTCCCATGATGCTGGGTTTCCAATTCGAATTGCTGTTGCAATCGTCTCTGGATTTTCAACAATTTTATTTTGAACAATCGGTGATGCGCCTGCTGCTTGGAATCCCCACATTGCCGGAAGCTTCTGTGAAACCTTATCGGAGTAATACTCCTTGTATCCCTTCCAATAAGCCGTGATATTTCCTGCATTACCAACTGGCAATACATGCATATCGGGGGCATCACCCAAAGCGTCGACGACTTCAAAGGAGGCTGTCTTTTGACCTTCGATGCGGAAGGGGTTGACGGAGTTCACAAGTGAAACCGGATAGTCGCGGGCAAGATCACGAGCGAGGTTGAGGCAATCATCGAAGTTTCCATCAACTTGAAGAAGGCGTCCTCCGTGCGCAATTGCCTGTGCAAGTTTGCCCATTGCAATCTTTCCTTGTGGAACTAAAACAACAGGAAGCATTCCAGCCTTTGTTGCATATGCAGCAGCGGATGCAGATGTATTTCCAGTCGACGCACAGATGACGGCTTTTGCACCCTCTTCAGCAGCTTTCGACATTGCCATAGTCATTCCGCGATCTTTAAAAGAACCGGTTGGGTTCATGCCTTCTACTTTGAGCCAAATCTTATTTCCGAGCATTTCCGAAAGAACACATGCATAAACAAGTGGAGTTCCACCTTCACCCAGTGAGATGACGGGAGTCTTTTCGCTAACGGGTAAACGATCGCGATATTCCTCGATAACTCCGCGCCATTGATGTGCCATTAGGAAGGAAGCCCCTCTACTCGAATTACGCTTGCAACGCGTTTAACAAAATCTAAACCATTGAGTTGCTTCACAGTTGTCGCAAGAGATTCCTCGGTTGCAAGGTGTGTTGTCACAGTCAATTCTGCAGTCTCTTCTTGGCCAGTCTGACGGACTGTGGAAATCGAGACGTTATTAGCTGCAAATGTATTTGCAACGCCAGCAAGAACACCTGGACGATCTAACACTTCAAGGCGAATCAAATAACGCGTATGTGTCGTTCCAATATCGGCAATCGTGAGTTTTGCGTAGTCACTTGTCTCTGGAGCAGTACGTTCATCGACAAGATTTCGTGCAATCGCAACAAGGTCACCAAGAACAGCAGATGCTGTTGGGACTCCGCCAGCGCCGCGCCCGTAGAACATTAACTCTCCAGCGGCTTCAGCTTCCACAAAGACTGCGTTAAACGCACCACGAACAGATGCAAGTGGATGTGTTGCTGGAAGAAGTGTTGGGTGAACACGAACTGAAAGTTTTTCGTCATCAATGTTTTCTGCGATTGCAAGAAGTTTGATAACCATTCCCATATCTTTTGCAATCGCGATATCGCGAGCCGTCAGCTTTGTAATACCTTCGCGATACACATCGGCGTCAGTAACAGTGTGATGGAATGCCAGAGTCGCAAGAATCGCTGCCTTTGCGGCTGCATCAAATCCCTCGACATCAGCAGTCGGATCAGCTTCAGCAAAACCAAGTTCTTGAGCTTCCTTCAGTGCGATATCAAAATCGGCGCCTGTCTCAAACATCTTGGTCAAAATAAAGTTTGTCGTGCCATTAACAATTCCCATGATCTTTGTGACGTAATCGCCAATCAAAGATTCAGAAAGCGGACGAATAATAGGAATCGCACCAGCAACCGCAGCTTCGTAGTAGAAATCGACATCAGCTTTATCTGAAGCTGTTTCGAGTTCATCTCCGTGGCGAGCGAGGAGCGCCTTGTTTGCAGTAATCACTGCCTTTCCATTATTGAGAGCCTTCATTAAATATTCGTGTGCTGGCTCGATGCCACCCATCAATTCGATAACAACATCGATTTCAGGGTCGTTGACGATAGAAAGCGCATCTGTTGTAAAGAGCTTTGGATCAATTCCCGGCCGAACAGTCTTTTCGTTTCGGACTGCAATCTTTTTAATCACAAGATTTGCGCCGGAGCGAGCTTTGAAGTCGATACGACTCTCAGCAAGGAGGCGAACAACCTCTGAGCCCACAACACCGCAGCCCAAAAGGCCTACATAGAGGGTGTCTGTATCGAGCTTTGGCATGGCTGAATTATCGCAAACTAATTGGGCGCCATGCGCCACTTAAATTAGATATCGAGGGCTAAAAGGTCAGCTTCGGTCTCGCGACGGACAATTAGGCGGGCTTTTCCATCTTTGACGGCAACAACTGCGGGGCGAGTCAGATGGTTGTAGTTGCTCGCCATTTGGCGGCCATATGCACCGGTGACAGGAACTGCGATGAGATCTCCTGGATGAATATCTTCAGGAAGATTAATCTCTCGAACAATAATGTCACCTGATTCGCAATGTTTTCCAACAATTCGTGAATTCACATCGTGCGCATCTGAAATCCTATTTGCCAGAATCGCATGATATTTCGCGTCATATAAAGCAGGGCGCATATTGTCTGTAAATCCACCATCAATGGCGATGTAGCGACGAGTATCTCCACCATCGAGTTCGATATTTTTTGTAGTTCCTACGGTGTACAAAGTTGTCGTTGTCGGCGCAGCAATTGCGCGACCTGGCTCGATAGAAATATGTGGAACGCGAATGCCAGCCTTTGCACATTCTGCAATCACCACCTTGGCCATCTCGCCAATGATGCCATCGGGATTTACTGATTCTTCACCGGGCAAATATGCGACGCCGTAGCCCCCACCTAAATCAAGTTCTGGAAGTTGGTCATCAAAGTGTTGGTGGAATTTTGCAAGTAATCCAATTAGGCGCTCTGCAGCGATTCCAAAACCATCTGCATCAAAAATTTGTGAACCAATATGTGAATGAAGTCCAACAAGCTTGAGTGATGGAAGCGCTTGAATCTCCTCGATTGCCTTCCAAGCGGCACCTGATGCGAGTGAGAAGCCAAATTTCACATCTTCGTGAGCGGTGGCAATAAATTCGTGGGTATGGGCTTCGATTCCCGCAGTCACGCGGATAAATACGCTCTGAATCTTCTTCTGGTTTGCTGCAATGCGTGCAACGCGCTCAATTTCAAAAGCTGAATCGATGACAATCGCGCCAACGCCAGCAGAAATAGCTTTTTCAATCTCAGCTTCACTCTTGTTATTTCCATGAACTTGGATGCGATCTGCTGGAAAATTAACTGCAAGAGCAACTGCAAGTTCTCCACCGCTTGCAACATCTATTCCAATTCCTACAGCATCCACCCAGCGAGCAATTTCCTTGTTGAGAAATGCCTTCGATGCGTAGTAGACGCGTCCGGCGCTCTCCCCAAAGTGGGCCTCCAGGGCAGTTTTAAAAGATGCTGCGCGCGAGCAAAAGTCAGCTTCATCGATAACAAAAAGTGGTGAGCCAAATTCCTGCACAAGATCTTTGGCAGAAACTCCTGCAATAGAGAGGTGAGTGGAAAATGTGGCGTTTGAGGAGAAGATTTCTGGAGCAAAGGTCTTTGACATCTCTATTTACTCACATCTTCTCGGGTGCGCTGACACCCAATAATGCTAACGAGTTGGCGATGACCTGCGCTGTTGATTTGCATAGGGTCGCGCGGGCTGCGTGCAGCGCAGATGGCGCCTCATCTCCCATGGGAAGAACGCGGCAATCTGCGTAGAAACCGTGATAAAGCCCAGCCAGCTCCTCGGCATATCGAGCAATTCTGTGTGGTTCGCGAAGCTCGGCAGCGGATGCGACGATGCGAGGAAATTCTCCAAGGGCTCCAATTAATTCGCGTTCACGGTCATGAACCAAAAGTTCTGGGTGAATGTGCTCGGCCCCAAAGGAAATCTTGAGATCGGCGGCATTTCGAAGAACTGCACATATACGCGCGTGTGCGTACTGCACATAATAAACAGGGTTTTCATTTGTGCGGCTACGGAGAAGATCAACATCCATCACCATAGGTGTGTCGACGGGATATCGAATTAATGTGTAACGCGCAGCATCCACGCCAACTTTTTCTACAAGCTCTTCCAGGGTGATGATTGTTCCGGCGCGCTTGGAGAGTTTTACTTCCTCGCCATTTTCCATAATCTTAACGAGCTGGCCAATGAGAATTTCCACGTTGTACTGTGGATCATCACCGGCGCATGCAGCAAGAGCCTTCAGGCGGCCCACATATCCATGATGATCTGCGCCAAGCATGTAGATACAAATATCAAATCCACGTTCTCGTTTAGAAATGTAGTAGGCCGAATCCGATGCAAAATATGCATGCGATCCATCACTTTTAATCATGACGCGATCTTTGTCATCACCAAAATCTGTTGTTCGAAGCCATGTAGCGCCATCCAAGATAAATACATGACCTTGAGAAACCAGACGCTCTTGAGTGTGCTTAAAGAAATCATTTTCATACAAGGATTTTTCGGAGAACCAGATATCAAAATGAGTTCCAAATGCATCAAGGACATCTTGTTGTTGCTTCAACTGAAGTGCATATCCAGCGTCACGAAATGCGGCGCTTGATTCTGATTCCTCGAGTTTTGTTAACCCCGGATTTTTTCCCACAATTTCAGAAGCAAGATCCTGAATATATGCTCCGTGATATCCATCCTCAGGAGTTGGCATGCCTAAAGCTGCAGCACGAATCGATGCACCAAATTTATCCATCTGTACGCCACGGTCATTGATATAAAACTCGCGTGTGACTTTTGCACCTGCAGCGCTGAGAACGCGACCCAGTGCATCTCCCACAGCAGCCCATCGAGTGTGACCTAAGTGAAGAGGGCCAGTTGGGTTTGCACTAATAAATTCAAGGTTGATGGCAACACCAGATAAGGAGGTACCTTTTCCAAAATCTCCTGCGTTCTTTAAAATTGCGGCGATGACACCGCCCTGACTTGCCTTTGCGACGGTGAGGTTAATAAATCCAGGTCCAGCAATATCGATTGCATCTAATAAAGATGAAATGGAATCTTTTTCAAGCCCACTCTTTAATAATTCAGCAACAGTGCGTGGTTGCATGCCTGCTGGCTTTGCGAGAGCGAGCGCAACGGAGGTCGCAAAGTCGCCATGATCGCGATTTTTTGGGCGATCGAGAACCACAGAATCAGGTATGACCACTTCCTGAGAAAGGGAGCCGTTTTCTTTTGCCGCCCTCAGAACACGCACAATTGCCGCGCTAATAGCCTCGTGTATCGAGGGTTCTGCTGACTGGGGGCTCACTCGTGTGAGTTTACCTGCAAGTGTTATCAAACCGTTATCCAGCGATATGGGGTTTATGAGCCCTCTGGACTACCGTTGCCCTCGTTCACAACCAATAGCGAGTCAAAGCAGGTTTGACCGTGGGTGTGAGCCTTTCGAAAGGTAATACATGGCTCTTCTAAATAAGCGCAATGGAATCGTTGCCGCAGTTGCAGCATTTGCAATGGCAGTAACAGGATTCGCAACTTCAGTACATGCAGCTTCAATCCAGGTTGGCGTAATCCTTCCTGATGCAGCTTCATCAGCTCGCTGGGAAACAGCGGATCGCCCATTCTTGGCTGCAGCATTCAAGGCTGCTGGTGTCACTTATGACATCCAAAATGCAAATGGCGATAAGGCAGCATTCGCAACAATCGCAGACCAGATGCTCTCAAACGGAGCAAAGGTTCTCCTTCTTGTTAACCTCGATTCTGCATCAGCAACAGCTGTACAGGTTAAGGCTGCTAAGCAAGGCGTAAAGACAATCGACTATGACCGCCTAACAAAGGGTGGATCAGAGTCTTACTACGTTTCATTCGATAACGTTGCAGTAGGCAAGCTTCAAGGCACAGGCATCTACAACTGCTTGAAGGCTAAGAACCTCGCTAACCCACGTATCGTTTACTTGAACGGTTCACCAACAGATAACAACGCAACACTCTTCAAGCAGGGTTACGTTTCAATCCTCGGCAAGTACATCACAGCTAAGAAGATGACACTTGTTGCAGATCAGTCTGTCCCAGATTGGGATAACGTCAAGGGTGGAGTTATCTTCGAGCAGATGCTCACAAAGGCTGGCGGAAAGCTTGATGCAGTTGTATCAGCTAACGAAGGTCTTGGACTTGCAGCTGTAGCTGTTCTTAAGAAGAACGGTCTTAACGGCAAGGTCTGCGTATCTGGTCAGGATGCATCTGTAGACGGCCTTCGCGCTGTTCTTTCAGGTGACCTTTCAAACACTGTTTACAAGGCTGTAAAGGCAGAAGCTAACGCTGCTGCTGCACTTGCAGTTGCACTCATCAAGGGAACAGCTGCTACAACAAACGGCTACCTTGATAAGGTCACAGGAAACCCTTCAGCTAAGGCAACAGCTACAACTGTTCCTTCAGTACTTCTCGTCCCAGTCGGAATCACAGCTCGCAACGTAAAGGTTGTTATTGCTGATGGCTTCCAGACAAAGGCAGCAGTATGTAAGGGTATTGAAAAGCTTTGCACAGCAAACGGAATCTAATAATTCCTCAACTGTAAGAAGTAGCCATCTGGTGGGGTAATTCCTACACAGTGGCAACAGAATCCGGTCCGGGGTCTCCCTGGGCCGGATTTTCTGTAGTAAGTTACTTAATGATTTACCAATGAAATTCTGACAATTGGAGCACACATGAGTGAACCTCTTCTCTCGCTCCGCAATCTGAATAAGTCTTTTGGACCCGTTCATGTTTTGCGTGGAGTTGATCTAGATGCATTCGCCGGCCAGGTGACAGCTCTAGTAGGAGATAACGGAGCGGGCAAGAGCACGCTTATTAAATGTATAGCTGGTATCTACCAAGCAGAAGAAGGCGATTACTTCTTTGAAGGTAAGAAAGTAGAAGTCAGCGGTCCTCGTGATGCGACTTCTCTTGGAATTGAAATTGTGTATCAAGACCTCGCACTCTGCGACAACCTCGACATTGTTCACAATATGTTCTTGGGTCGCGAAGAGAAGAAGGGCATGGTTCTCAACGAAGAATCGATGGAAGCCCTTGCACGAAAGACATTAGATGGCCTCTCTGTTCGTACAGTGAAGTCCATTCGTCAAAAGGTTGCATCTCTTTCTGGAGGGCAACGTCAAACTGTTGCCATTGCTCGCGCAGTTCTCTGGAACAGCAAGCTAGTAATTTTGGATGAGCCAACCGCAGCTCTTGGTGTCGCACAGACAGAGCAAGTTCTGAACCTTGTTCGTCGACTTGCAGATAACGGTCTTGCAGTGATTTTGATTTCACACAACATCACCGATGTCTTCCAGGTAGCAGATAACATCGCCGCGCTTTATCTTGGCAACATGGCTGCGCAAGTAAAGACCAGCGATGTGACGCATGCTCAGGTTGTACAGCTCATCACAACCGGAAAAGCAGAAGGCGTTCAAAGCACACTCAAGGGAGCGACCGCGTGAGCACAGATATTCAAGAACAACCATCGCTGAAGAGCGCTGCCGGTGATTACTGGGCTCGCATAAAGTCTGGTGATATCGGCTCACTTCCTGCCGTTCTCGGACTTCTCGTACTTTGCATAGTCTTTGGATTTATGTCCGATGTATTCCTGACTCCAGGAAACTTCGCTAACCTTCTCACTCAGGCTGCTTCAGTCATTGTCATCGCCATGGGTTTGATCTTTGTTCTGCTTCTTGGCGAAATTGATCTCTCTGCTGGTTTTGCATCAGGTGTTACTGGCGCAGTCCTCGTTATTCTTGTAACAAACCATGGTTGGCCTTGGTATGCAGCATTTGCTGTCTCTGTCGCCGCTGGTATTGCCATGGGTTATGGCATTGGTTTTCTCGTTGCACGCATTGGTATTCCATCATTCGTTGTAACCCTTGCCGGGTTCTTGGCATTCCAAGGACTTCTTCTTCTCCTCGCAGGTGAAGGCGGAACAATCCGTATTGATGACCCAACAGTTCTTGCAATTCAGAACAACAATATGAAGCCAATTCTGAGTTGGGGCTTCTTTATTGCCTGTTCTCTTCTTTACGTTCTCAGCGGACTCAATCGCATCAACTCACGTCGAAAGCTTGGCTTAAAGACAGAGCTGAAGAAGCTATGGGCAATTAAGACAGGATCTCTTCTCCTCATTTCAGGGCTTGCAGTCTGGGCTCTCTGCGTTGAACGATCCAATAACCCACAGCTTATTTCGCTCAAGGGTATTCCTGATGTTGTTCCATTGATTCTTGCAATCCTTGTTATTGGAACATTTGTTCTTGGCCGCACTGCTTACGGTCGCCATTTGTATGCTGTAGGCGGCAACGCCGAGGCTGCACGTCGCGCCGGTATCAACGTCAAGGCAATTCGCACATCTGTCTTCGTGATTTGCTCGGGTCTTTCAGCTGTCGCAGGTTTGCTCTTTGCTTCACGACAAAACTCCATCTCACCAACAACTGGTGGATCATCAACGCTTCTTTACGCTGTTGGCGCTGCTGTTATTGGTGGAACTTCACTATTCGGAGGTAAGGGAAAACTTCGCGATGCAATCTTGGGTGGACTTGTTGTTGCTGTTATCGATAACGGTATGGGTCTTCTTGGATATGCAGCTGGTATCAAGTTTATTGTGACAGGACTTGTCCTACTTGTATCTGCTGGCGTCGATGCACTTTCACGAAAAGGTGCTTCAACGAATTAATTTCTTTTCACACTCTGGAATCGATTTCCAAGAAAAAAGCCCCTCCAATTGGAGGGGCTTTTTTCATACCTGAGCTCTTAATTTCTTAATTTATTAATTACTTATTTCTAATTGCCGAAGCCCATCAAATGTTCCAATGCGAGTTGATCAAGCTTCTCATAACCATATCCGCGCTTGCCTGCCGCCTCGACATCAAATGAATCTTTTTCAAGATCCTTCCATGTCTCACCAGCGGCAAGAGTAGAAGTTGCAAGCTCATCAAGACCTGAATCCTTGATAGCTGCTTGAACGCGAGAATCTGCACGGAATGCGGCTGCGCGTTCTTTGAGCATCAGATATGTATTCATATTTGATGAAGCAGACTCCCAAACTCCCTTGTCATCTTCTGTGCGAAGAGGCTTGTAATCGAAATGCTTTGGACCGTCGTACTCGTAACGCTCGAGAAGATCAACGAGGAAGAATGCTGACTTCAAATCGCCGTGACCAAAGACAAGATCTTGATCGTACTTTGGACCATGTTGACCATTGAGATCGATATGGAAAAGTTTTCCTTGCCAAAGCGCCTGCGCGATTCCGTGGACAAAGTTGAGACCAGCCATTTGTTCGTGGCCAACTTCTGGATTTAATCCAACCAGCTCTGGGTGATCGAGTGTTTCGATGAAGCCAAGTGCATGACCGATTGTTGGGAGGAAGATATCTCCACGTGGCTCATTTGGTTTTGGTTCGATTGCAAACTTTAGGTCATAACCCTTGTCGATAACATATTGACCAAGAATGTTGAATCCTTCGCGATAGCGATCGAGTGCGACGTATGCATCTTTAATATCTGTCTCAGCACCTTCACGGCCACCCCAACAAACATAAATTTTTGCACCGAGCTCAACAGCAAGATCTATATTTCGCATCGCCTTTCGAATTGCGAAACGACGAATGTCGCGATTATTTGAAGTGAGCGCCCCATCCTTAAAGACAGGATGTGAAAAGAGATTTGTTGTCGCCATTGGGACTTTCATGCCAGTCTCATCAAGGGCTTTCTTGAAGCGAGCGATATGTGCAGATCGATCTGCCTCGCTGCTGCCAAATGGAATTAAATCATCATCGTGAAAAGTCACACCGTATGCACCGCGTTCTGCCAATTCATTGACAGTGCGGACTGGGTCAAGAGCGTCACGGGTAGCGTCGCCGAATGGATCTCGCGCCTGCCAGCCGACGGTCCAGAGACCAAAGGTGAACTTATCTTGAGGTTGTGGCTTACGTGTTGGCGATTGCGCCATTGGCTTACTCATTTCTCGTTTTCTTGCCGGTCGAAGCGGCCGGTTTTGGATATTGGCTAACTTACCCCTAGCCTTCTCCTTGCACCAGCAAATTCAGCTGAGAAGATATTGCAGTTTGATAACTTTGTTGGGTCACTCGCGGGAGTGGTGAAATGGCAGACACGCAGGTCTTAGGAACCTGTGCTTTACGGCGTGTGGGTTCAAGTCCCACCTTCCGCACCAGATTATTTATCTTCAGTTGTTGCAAGTTTTTCTCAGAAGTTCACACGCTCGTCATTTCACACGCATGAAGGAGAAATCTTGTCTAAATCGTCTCAATCATCTCAATCCCAAAAGCCTGACCTTGTTGAAGGCCTTGACCCAAATCGTTGGCGCACACTCTTTGTCGTCGCAATCTCACAATTGATGGTTGTTCTCGACTCATCCATCGTCAATATCGCGATCCCTCACGCAAAGCGTGATCTCCATATCTCAAACGCTAACCAGCAATGGGTGATCACCGCCTACACACTGGCTTTTGGTTCTCTTCTTCTTCTCGGCGGTCGTGTTGGCGACTACATCGGTCGCAAGCGTGCGCTCATCATCGGTCTTCTCGGTTTTGCTGGAGCATCTGCCCTCGGTGGAATCGCAACAACCCAAGCTCTTCTCTTTGCAGCGCGTGGACTACAAGGCGTCTTTGGCGCACTTCTAGCTCCATCTGCTCTTGCACTGATCTCAGTAACATTTACCGTTCCAAAGGAACGTGCTCGTGCATTTGGTGTTATTGGTGCAATCTCCGGTGGCGGAGCGGCAATTGGTCTGATTCTCGGTGGAACTCTCACTCAATATTTCTCATGGCGTTGGTGCTTGGATGTAAATGTTCCAATCGCTGGAATCGCTGCTGCGCTCGCATTTAAGTATGTTCATGAATCAAAGGCTCAAGGCGATCGCACATACGACATCCCTGGTGTCATCAACGCATCCGCTGGTCTCTTCTCCCTTGTCTATGGATTTAATAATGCTGCTACACATGGCTGGGCAAATAAGACAACGTTGACTTTCTTTGTTGTTGCAGCTGTTCTTCTCATCGCATTTGTCATCATCGAGCAAAAGGTTTCAAATCCACTTCTTCCTCTTCGCATTGTGACAGAGCGAAATCGTGGTGGTTCATACCTTGGCTCACTTGTCGTCGGTGCTGGTCTCTTCTCAATGTTCCTCTTCCTAGGGCTGTATCTACAGACCATTCTTGGTTATTCACCATTGAAGTCTGGTTTTGCATTCTTGCCATTTACCGGCGGAATCATTGTCTTCGCGGGTATCGCATCGCAGCTTCTTCCAAAGTTTGGTCCAAAACCTTTGATGGTTCCAGGACTTCTCGCTGCTGCTGCAGGTTTAATGCTCCTTACCCGAATCACGCCACAGACTTCCTATGTGACACACGTTCTTCCATCACTCATCATTATGTCTAGCGGTATGGCACTTGTCTTTATTCCACTGACATCCACCTCATTGCACGCTGTCAGCAGCCATGACTCTGGCGTTGCAAGTGCGATGGTTAATACAAGTCAGCAAATCGGTGGATCTCTGGGAACTGCTCTTCTTAATACGATTGCAGCAACTGCAAGCACCACATATATCGCATCTCACCAATCAATGGGCAAGCTTGCGGTTCCATTCGGTCTTGTTCATGGATTTACACAGTCATTTAAAGTAGGAGCGTTGCTTCTCACTCTTGGCGCTGTATTCCTCTTCTTCTTCATCAATATCGGCAAAGATTCACTCGTTGAGACAGAAGGAACAATCGTTCATTAAGGTTCATTAAAGTTAAATAACTCAACACCTAACTCAGTATCTAGCGCGTGTACGAAGCAAATTTTCCAACTAGTTGGAAACCAATCTTTGTGTACGCGCTTATTGCTGGCGTATTGCTCGATAAAACCACAAGGTTGAGGCGTTCGATCCCGCGATCGTAGGCAAGTCCTACCAAGCCCGCGCATACTTTCTGGGCAAATCCTTGCCCGCGCATCTGTGTATGCGTCCCGACCGATGAGAGCATTTTCTCGCCTGACTCCCACTCGCTGATCGCAGCAATCGCAGCTATCTCGCCATCAGCGTTTCGCACAGAACCCCATAATTCAATCTCGGGATTTCCAGGTCGTGCAGATGATTTCGGTGCGTGCGCATCAAGAAATGCCGTCACAAAATCCTCATCCTCGAGAATTTCAATCTCATAACTTTGAGACCTCGTCGTTATCGCATGAGTCTGCCAATTATCGTGAAATTTCATTCCATCTGTGAGCGAAGGAGAACTTCCCTGAGGTAGCGCAAACTCATTCCACCCAGGCAAAAGAATCGGATCTTTGCCTAGCGCCAGGCCAAAAATTCCATCTGGCGTGGATCGAGTCAGTGAGATTGATTCGCCCTCTCGGACTGCATTCACAAAAGCCTTCTCGGGAATCCACACCCGCGCCACATTGAGCTCTCCCGAAACTTCGCGAGCCCACTCCATGGCTTCCTGAAAAGATGTGGTTGTCACCATGGGTCGACTCTACCGAAGGGATATCTTTTATAACTTACGGGCGTACCACTTCTTCCAAATCAATCGATGAATCGGAATTCGATACGGCAACTTCCGAATGAAAGGGAATATCGGAAAGAGTGCCAAGCACAAGGTCAAGAAGCCCATGAGCGTCATCACCAATGTATCTGCATTTCCTGATGACTTAAATGGCTCGACTTGATACCAGAGCGAAAAGAGCCATAACCATGATTGTCCTGGCCATGATCCTGTTTCGTTCATCACTCCCCATTGATCTCCACCCAGATGTTGCTTTGCAGCGAGGTCACCAAAATAGCCTTCACTATCGGCAAGGAAGAGAAGCGGTTTTGTGAAGTCCGTTGGTAGCGGGGTGTCACTTGTTGTGAGAGCGCCATCGAGAGCGCCGGATTGGGCCATCACCAAAAGCGATGAAACCATCGTTGGAACAGGTCCAAACTCATTCTTTGAATCTGGAAGAGAAGTTGCATCTGGTTTCTTACCCAGTGCATCCGCATAGGAAGTTGCCCACTTACCTTGCTGATCGGCGCTTGCAGCTTTCCACGTTTGTGCCGCGGCAGATGCAGTCGAATCATTCATCATTAAAAGTGGTTCGACAACAAAGGAGTTTGCTGGATCGACTGGAATACGAACCCCGGCCCAATCTTGCAATTTCAACGGCCCTAGTGTTGGACCTTTTGCCGCATGATTGTATGGAGCGCCATAGCCAGCAGATGTTGTTGTACCCGCTAATTCACCGGTTGCTGTCTGCACAAAGTCAGGTGCATTTGTATTTGACCATGATTTCAAAGTCACCGCTTTTTCATCGGGTGAACTAAAAAATAGAGAAAGCCCACCAGCCAATAATCCGACGACAACGACTGCGATAACACCTTCTTTAATGATGTCATATGGTCGAACAGGTCCGGTCCATTTCTTTGATGGATCTACTTTCATCACCATTAGAAAGCACCTCCTTCAATTGTTGCGTCATTATCAATGGGAGGAACAACGCCCTTGCGTCGAACCAGGAGAATATGCCAGACGACAATAATTCCGACTGCAAGTGGCAAGAGCGCCACGTGCAACAAGATTGCCTGTCCGGTATTTAACGTATTAAAGAATGCACCGATTCCCATTGCGTTAAAGCCATCTTTTGCTTCCGTTGCAATCCATTGGGAATCAAAGTTTGTCTGAATGAGATAGCCGGTGAGAGCTGTAAGAATTGAAGCCATAAAGGCAATAACTCCTGTGACCCATGTAGCGGTGCGCTTTCCACGCCATGCAGCCATCCAGAATTTTCCCCAAAGGTGCACAACCATGAAGACAAAGAAGAGTTCAACGCTCCATAGATGCATGGAGTTTATAAAGTGACCAACACTTGAACCATGCCACCATGAAGGACCTTCAAGGGTGAGAATCAAACCGGTTGCAATCAACATAAGGAGTGAGGCGATTGTGAGTACGCCAAAAACATAGATCCAGGAGACGACATACGCTGGTTGATTATCTGGAAGCAGATCTTCTGGCTCCATCGTTTCCAAGGTTGATTTGCGAAGTCTGGCAGTCCAATTACTTGATGTACTCATTCTTATTCATCCTTTCCGTGAGGAAAGGGAATAAATATTGCGAGAGCAAAGATCACAAACATCGAAAGAATGATGATGAAGTTGCCGACTGATACCTGGAAAGGCCCAATCCCCACGTAGTGCGCTGGGTGATTGAGGTTGATTAAAGCCATACTCAATACCGATTGCATAAAGCCCTCCTATTCGTTTGCGTTGACGGTACTCCTGAGCAGCGCGCTTTAACCCCTTGCGCTCCCCCTAATTTGCATCTCTATCAACGCGGGAGTGGTGGCGCTCCTACAACTCCCCTTAGACTCACCCTCTAGTCTCCCGGCGACGGGAATGAGTAAGTGAGGCAAAGATGGCAGAGAAAAAGTTTCTTTCATGGGTCGGCTTTAAAGGCGATAGCGCTGTAAGTTCCCCCGACCTTTCTACTTCTGCTGCGCAAAGTTCTGGTTCGCAATCTGGTTCGCAATCTGGCTCACAATCTGGTTCACAGAGCAATGTCGCGCGCATTCGCGAACTTGAGAATCAACTTGCAGAACTTCGCTCACGTCGTGACATCACAAGTTTGACGAAGGAAGAGTTTGAGATTCTTGCCTCAGAAACTGCAATGACTCTTATTAAGACTGCACAATCTCGCGAAGCAAAAGCGCTGGCAATAGCACAAAAGGTTGTTGGCGATAGTAATCGCGCAGCTCGCGAATTGATTGAAAACGCTGAAGCAAAGACAAAATCACTTCTTTCGCAAGCAGAAGCTCGTGGTCGTAAGTATCTGGAAGCGGCTGAAAGCGATGCAGAATCAAAGATTGCTGAAGCAGCACATGAGGCTGAACAATTGATTTCGAGCAAGAAAAGAGAAGCTGCCACTGTGGCTGCCGCGGCAAAGCGTGAGGCTGAAGCTCTTATCAGTGGAGCAGTAACAGATATCGCCGACTACCGCTCATGGCTCTCGACTGCAATCTCTGAAGCTGATCGACTTCACCGTATTCAAACTCAATCATTAAATGCCGCCCAACAAGCAATCGAACAGTCACGCCATCGCCTTTCAACAGCTTTTGAAAAGCTCTCCTCTCTCCAGGCCGATATTGATGCAAATCTTTCAGAAGATAATCGCCCTAAAGGAAAGATTTATCTCCGCGCATCAGGTTCCCCGATCGAAAGTGAAGCTTCCGCAAAAAAGAGCTCTCCAAAAAAACCTGCAGCAAAGAAGTCGCCGGCAAAGAAGGCGACCGCCAAGAAATCAACTGCGAAGAAGAGCGCTGCAAAGAAGCCTGCTGCAAAACGTAAGTAATGTCTTCAGTAAAAAAATCTCGTTACATAGCTCCAATCGATGGACTTCGTGCCATCGCAGTAATCGCTGTTATGTTGTATCACGCTGGAGTCAATTGGATTCCTGGCGGCTTTCTTGGAGTTGATCTTTTCTTCGTCATTTCAGGATATGTAATCACACGTCTGATTCTTGACTCTATTGAAGAATCCAGCGCCTTGGATTTACGTGAATTCTATCTAGCCCGAATACGCAGACTTTTTCCTAGTCTTCTCCTTCTTATTGCTTCCACAACGGTCTTTGTCGCCGTATGGGCGCCGGATGCTGCGAAGAGATTCTTCACGGATATTCCATTTGTACTATCTGGAACAAATAACTGGCGTCTTGTGGCCAATCACCAAGATTATTTTGCAGCGATTGGACGACCTCCGCTCCTACAGCACACATGGTCGCTCGCCGTTGAGCTTCAGTTTTACCTCATTTGGCCCTTGGTTCTGCTGGGGATTCTCAAATATTTTGGAAAAACTAATATCGCTCGAGGCGCTCTTTCTATCGCAACAATTTCTGGCCTTGCCCTTTTTCTCTTCTCTCTTAATATGGACTCTGCATCATCAGGGCGAATTAGCCATATTTACTTTGGAAGTGACACTCACAGCTTAGGGCTGTTTCTCGGATCGGCTCTCGCTGTTAGCTGGATCCCTCAAAATCTCTCTCGGAATATCACACAGCGAGCACAAGACTTTGTTGACTTCATCGGCGTTATCGGATTTCTCGGTTTACTCTCTAGTTTTCTCTTTATCGATGAAAATAATGCAACTCTCTACCGAATTGCATTCCCGTTGGCAGCGATCTTTGGCTGCTTCACTCTCACATCACTTGTTCACCCAGCATCACGTTTTGCCCCATTAATTAGCAAAAAGCCTCTTCTCTGGATTGGCCAACGGTCATACGGAATCTACTTATGGCACTGGGTTATCTTTCAAATCATGCGCCCCGGTGTTGATCTTGCCGGAGATGTATGGGCGGTCAATTCCGCACGCTTCCTGATGGTCTTTGCGTTGGCAGATCTCTCTCTTCGTTATGTAGAAATTCCAATTCGCAGAGGAGAGCTTGCTCTTTGGTGGCGTGGATTGAAATATCGCACGCCAGAAGTTCGCAAAAGAGCAAAGCTGCTTATCGTGGCTTCGGTCACTTTATTTACTCTTGTCATTGCAAGCTCAGCATCAGTTGCCATGTATCGCCACAGCCATACAAAGCCAGTTATTCCTCAAACCGAAATGAATAATGGTGTAGTTACCCCAACAATGGAGTCACAGAAAGATGGCCTTTGGGTAACTGGTGACTCGGTTATTTTAGGTATTCGCACAAAACTTTCATCGCATTATTCAATAGGTTTAGTAAATGCCCGAGTTGGGCGCCAAATTCAAGAACTCATTGATGTTGTGAGAGCCGATCAGATTCACGTGAAGAATTCAACAGTGATACTTGATCTCGGAAATAACAATCGTTTGCTCCGGTCGGATGTGGAGACACTCTTCGGGCTGCTAAAAAATCAGCCGCACATAATCTTGGTCAATACCGCCGTTCCTCGTGGTTGGCGGGACGAGAACAATCAGATTATTCGAAGCGTTGCATCCGAATATGCGCAAACCCAGATTGTGGATTGGGCTTCAATCTCAGAGAATCACCCAGAATTCTTTGGCCCAGATGGCGTCCATCTCAACGACCTCGGTTCGGATGTTTATGTCGCCGCAATCATTGATGATTTAAAAGCAATAGGGATTAATTAGATGAGTATTTATTAAATATTGAGAATAAAAAAACCCCGCCACAAAATGGCGGGGTTTTTTGTTAAGACTTTTTATGCATATTGGCCAGGAAGTCCGAAGACCTTTCCTGCAACAACTGATGAACCATAGACAGCGGAAACTCGGAATGAACTCCAACCATCTGCAGAACCCTTTGTGATATCAAGAGATGTTTGTGAAGCTGGAACAGTTGAGATCAACTTCCACTCTCCACCGTTTGAACGGATCTCGACATTAAAGTTTGTTAATCCAGTTGATCCAGCAGCAGCCTTCCAGAAGATTGTTGCACCAGTTGCTGTGTAGTGAGCAACGATTCCTTCAGGTGCTGGTGTTGAAGATGTTGCCGCAGATGTTTCTGCTGGCGCAGCAGTTGCTGGTGTTGAGGCAGATGCATCTGTTGGTGCAGCAGAAGCTGTTGTTGAAGCAGCTGGTGTCGCTGAAGTAGAAGTGGTGCTTGAACTTGATGATGTGTGGTTTCGTGAAACGACAGCAACAGCAAGAAGAACAACGCCAACAAACACTGCAAGAACAACGCGGCTAGAAGACTTCTGTTGCGAAGGCTTCTTTTCTGAAGGCGCTGAAACAGCCTTTACAGCCGGTGCTGCGGGAGTTGGTGTTGTTGAAACTCGTGAGACTGGGCGTGAACCTGTTAAAGGAACTGCAGGAATGACAACGCGGTCAAGTGTTGAAACGCGGGATGCACTCTTCTTAGCAACCTTCTTAGTAGCTTTCTTAGTAGCTTTCTTTGCTACTTTCTTTGCTACTTTCTTTGCTACTTTCTTTGCAGGTGCCTTTTTAGCAACCTTCTTGGTTACCTTTTTAGCAGGTGCCTTTTTAGCAACCTTCTTAGCAACCTTCTTGGTTACTTTCTTTGCAGGTGCCTTCTTTGCAACCTTCTTGGTTGCTTTCTTTGCGGTCTTCTTAACGGCCACAGATGTGCTCCTTAAATATCATGAAATGGGCCCTCCATCGGGACTTCTCTGGGAGAAGCCTACCCCACTGATTCCTGACTCTTATCAGAGCGTTGCCGTGAGCAACGGCAGAATTTTTCGCATTGCTTGGCCACGGTGGCTAATTCGGTCTTTCTCTTCGGCGGAAAGCTCGGCGGAGGTTTGCTGAAATCCTTGCGGCACGAAAATGGGATCGTACCCAAACCCATGCTCACCTCGAGGAGTATCGATAATTTCACCCGGCATCTCCCCTGTCACAAAGAGAACTTCACCATGACGGGGGTGCGAGATGGGGAAAGAGAGAGCAACTACGCATCGAAATTGTGCGGCGCGATCAACATGGCCGTTTGCTTCGAGGGCGCGAATTTGTTCCAAGACTTTTGCGTTATTTGCCTTGTCATCGCCATGAACGCCAGACCAACGCGCGGAAAACACACCTGGGTCTCCATTGAGAGCATCGATAAAAATTCCACTGTCATCAGCCAAACATGGCTTTCCAGTTGCTGAAGTAATTTGAACTGCCTTCAACTCCGCATTCTCTTGCAGAGTCGCTCCTGTCTCTTCAACATCTGGAAGATCTGGAAAATCCAGCAGGCTCAAAGTTTCTATATCACTTGCCATTTCGGCGAGCATTCTCTTGAATTCTTGAATTTTTCCAGCGTTTCGTGAAGCAAGAATTAATTGGCGCATTGCGAAAGGTTGGCCCTACTACTTAAGCGCTTCAGCTTGAAGCAATGCAAGTTGTGAACAGCCAGCTGTACCAAGATCAAGAAGTTGATTCAGAAGTGCGCGATCAAAAGGTACGCCCTCGGCAGTTCCTTGGACTTCCACAAAATTTCCTTCTCCCGTGCAAACAATATTCATATCCGTATCAGCAGTGACATCTTCTTCATAGCAAAGATCAAGCATAGGAACACCATTGATGATGCCGACTGATACGGCTGCAACTGATTGACGAAGTGGTTGGCGGTCTGCCAAGACATGTCCCTTTGATTTCGCCCACGTAATTGCATCAGCAAGTGCAACATATGCACCTGTAATTGCTGCGGTACGCGTTCCACCATCGGCTTGTAAAACATCACAGTCAATTACGATCGTATTTTCGCCGAGCGCATGAGTGTCAACAACAGCGCGAAGGGATCGACCAACGAGACGAGAAATTTCTTGAGTTCG
This sequence comes from uncultured Actinomycetes bacterium, assembly GCA_903852585.1. Classification (GTDB taxonomy): domain Bacteria; phylum Actinomycetota; class Actinomycetes; order Nanopelagicales; family Nanopelagicaceae; genus PALSA-747. The sequence goes on along the minus strand of CAINRG010000059.1, from coordinate 13,401 downwards.
TCCGCCCAGCTTTCCCTTTACGCTTTCGCGATCAGATCGTGTGTGTGTTGCACGTGGCAACATCGCATACTCAGATGTCACCCAACCTTTACCGGTTCCTGCAATCCAACGAGGAACACCTGGCGTGAAAGATGCAACACAGAGAACGCGCGTGTTTCCAAATTCGACGAGAACAGATCCTTCAGCATTGTTCAACCAATTTCGAGTAAATGTAATTGGGCGAAGTTGATCTGGCTTTCTTCCGTCGATACGTGAACTCATAACTTCTCTTTCTTCTGACGTGTGGTGGATGAAGATTATTTAAAGTGAACTTTCAACCTTGACGACTTCTGGACCAAGGAATCGGCGCGCAAGGGAGGAGAAGGAAGCGGTATCGCCCGTGGATATAAATTTATGTGTTGGCGCACCTGCCGATGCCGAGCGAAGCAGATTGTGCTCAACAAGAACGCGGTAAAGATCTTTTGCAGTTTCATCTGCGCTCGACACAAGGGTCACATCATTTCCCATGACATAGGAGATGACTCCGGTGAGCAATGGATAGTGGGTGCACCCCAAAACGAGAGTATCGATATCAGCATCGATAAGAGGTTGAAGATATTTTTTAGCCACTTCTGTTATGGCCGGTCCTGATGTCTCCCCACGTTCAACAAACTCGACAAATTGCGGACAAGCAATCGATGAGATTTCTAATTGTGGTGCTGCTGCAAATGAATCAAGATATGCACCTGAATCAATCGTTGCTTGGGTACCAATGACTCCTACTTTTCCTGTACGAGTCGCAGATACTGCGCGACGAGCAGCGGGTTGGATTACTTCAATCAATGGCACGTCATAACGTTCTCGTGCATCACGAAGGGTTGCTGCACTTGCGCTATTACATGCAATAACAATCGCTTTCACGCCAGCCGATACAAGCTGGTCCATGATCTCAAGGGCAAAGGAACGAACCTCGGCAAGTGGCCGTGGACCATACGGCCCGCGAGCAGTATCACCTACGTAAAGTATGGATTCGTTTGGAAGTTGATCAATAATTGCTCGAGCTACGGTGAGGCCGCCAACACCGGAATCAAAGATTCCAATTGGGGCATCTGAGCTCATACCCAAATCTTACTGGGTGCCTCCGTAATTAGCAGACGTGAAACTTCACGCAAGCAGTTCAAGCAGGTTTTCTTGAAGCCATCCCAGCCAGAAATAGACGGCATAGATACCTTTTTGCGGATCTTCATCTGGCATATTCTCGAACTTTTCAAAACTTTCAGCGCCTATTTCAAGGCGAATAGAAAGTGCGAGCCGTAAATCATTCATCGACTTCAACCAGAGATGAGGGTCTAACTCTTCGATAATTCCATCTGCTTCTGCATCAACAAGAATTGTGAGTGCTTCACGGATTGAGCGAAGAGCGCTTTGCTTATTTAGTCGGAGCGCAGGTTCGGTATATCTTCGAAAATCATCGGCCGCTTCAGGGTCGGCATATGCATTTGGTAGCAATCGCTTGAGAACAGGATCCTCGGGAGTAGTGCGCTCCTGTTGCATCGCCATCAATTGCGCAAAAGGGTCGTTTTGATCGTAGTGGTGGGCAAAATCGCCCTCGCCTAATAACTCAAGAAGTTGTTCGACAAGATTAATGAGGACATGCGCCTCGTCAATAGAAAGTGTGAGCGAATACAAACCATCGGTTTTTGAAAATTGAGACATTAGATTTTGTCATCGCGTTGAAGCGTTGCCCAGAGGCCATGCTCGTGAAGCGCCTGAACATGATGTTCCATCTCTTCGCGCGATCCCGTTGCGACGACAGACCTACCTTCAATATGAACCTGCATCATTTTGTCATGTGCTTTTTCTTTCGAGAATCCAAATACCTTGATAAGAACAAATGTCACATACGACATGAGATTTACCGGGTCATCCCAAACAATACAAATCCATGGTCGTTCAAGAAGTTGGTCAATACTGATTTCACTTTCAGTCAGAGTATCACCCATGAAATCACCAGCCCTTCTCTCTTAAAACTATCGTACGACAACTGTAACAAATGGGCTAGATGAGCCTAAAAATTTTTCGCCTGATGGGGCGCTCGCTTGATACTTGTAAATACCTGTCGTAGGAATAGTTAGATCGATTGAAAAGTTTCCACTTGCATCTACGGGAATCTGCTTGTGCCATGTGGTTCCATCTGTGATGGTCACAGCAAGGGTCTCTGTTGAAGCTGGAGCAGGCGATAACTTGCCGGAAATGGTGAATGGAATTCCTCGCTTGACTGACGTTGGAGCGCTACTCCAGGAAACTTTTCGTGCCGTTTGAAGTTGAAGTTCAGATGTTCGACCTTCAAGTCTCTCCCATGTTGCATCGGTAATCATCCGCGCCTTTGTATTTTCACCGATGATGATAGGAACCGAGAGCACACCATTTGCATTCGTTACCCCTGTAAATATTGGGTTCCAATCACTTGATCCTGTTTTGATCTCGATACGGACGGGAATTCCAGGAAGAGTGCGCTTATCGGGAAGAGTGAATGTGCCACTTAGAGTGGCCACTCCACCATAAGCCGTTGCTGGGATGTCAGATAAAAGGTTTGCAAGGACTACATCAGGAGCAATCGATTTTGCTACAACCCGGATTGCATCAGTTGCTGATGGGTCTTCCATTCCCAAGGTCCATTGAGTCACGCCACCTAGGCGATATTTTGCAACTAAATTTGCACGAAGGCCAAATCCTTGTGCATCTTGGTACCAAACAACTCGAGTGGCAGTGCATTGGGTCAGTTGTCCATCGGCGGTATTTCCGTTGTAAACCTTTTGATATGTGAAAGTTGTTTCACCATATTTTGCTTGGTACTGAGGTGTCGCTCCATATGTTGTGGCAAGAGTCGCAGCATCACGCATGACAAATGTTCCAGCGGCTGCACTTTGTTTAATCGTATTTAAGTAATTAATCGGGCTCGACGGGCAAACTCCTTGCACAGATGTCACCCAATCGCGGCCATAACCAGGTAAGCCGATGTAGACCTTTGATGCAGGCATAACCGATATTGCATATTGAACCGTTTGTTCAACCCAAGTAATTGGCCCAATGGGTCCAGGGGTGGAAGTCGAATAGTCATATGTCATGATGCGCAATCGATCAATAGTTGTGCCTAGATCAGGCCATGAGTAAACCCAATATCCCTTCTTTCCGCTTGCCGGATCAAAAGAAGGTGGCGCGGTCAATGAAAGTAATTTTCCGCTTGCATGTAATGACGTTGCCAGTGCTTTCATAAATGCCACAAACCGCACTTGAGTTGTAGGCCATGATGTACTTCCATCGACATACGCAAAATTTTCAAAATCTAAATCAATTCCATCGTAATTATTTGAGTTCACAAAATCGGTAATGGTTTTTACGAGCAGATCTCGCTTTACAGAATCTGCCATTAAATTCGAAAGAACCATGGTCGCGGTCTTACCGGTCTTTGGATCAGCAGAGGCTGTTGAATCGGTAATTGTTGGAATTATTTGATAGCCAGCTAGTCGTAACTTATTGAGAGTGTCACCTATGGGATTGCTTGGATTTGCTGGCGTATAAAGGTCGGTAATTTTTGTTGCGCTATCGAGGGCATACCAAAAAGGCATAACTTCTTTGATGAGATCAGCGCTTGATAAGGCGCTATCAAGTCCGCCATTTTGCTTTCCGGCAGATGAATAGGTGCGGTAGTACGGAATCCATCCCGTCAGAATTTTTCGCGGTGGGTTGTCGGCATGCGCCGCTTGGCCGCTGAGGGCCTGAAGTGAAATAAGAGGAAAAAGTGAGAGAAGTAGTACAGCGATTGTTGGGCGGGAAAATCTCTTCACGGCGGCGCAGTTTTTGATTCTAATTCTTACTCTTGAGGCTTCTTCAGCCCAGCATGAATTTCTTTGCACATTGGACAGATGGGGAATTTTTCAGGATCGCGATTGGGGATCCATTTCTTTCCGCATAGCGCACGGACCGCCTTGCCTGTCACGGCCGATTCCACGATCTTTTCCTTTAATACGTAGTGGGAGAAGCGTTCGTGGTCTCCATCTTCATGGGTGAGCTCCTCTTCCTGTTCTCGTTCCAAGAGGTCTGTGGAGCCGATTCGCTCGAGAGTATCTGGCAGATCAGTGCGAGATTTAAAGAGACCCATGCATGCAATCTTATCGTTTAGACTTACTCAATGAAGGACTTACTACGCACAGCCGACTTGAGTCGCGCCGATGTCGACCTCTTGCTCGACACAGCGGCAGATTTTGCCAAGAGTCCACTTCGCGCAACAGATACTTTGGCTCACCGCACAGTCGCCATTTATATGACAAAGCCTTCCACTCGCACACGTTTAGCATCTGAAACCGCCGTTGCGCACCTCGGCGGAACTCCGATGTTTCTTCGCGGTGATGATCTACAAATTGGTCGCGGTGAATCAATTGCAGATACCGCGCGAGTGATTTCAGGATTTGCATCCGCTCTCGTCATTCGTACTTTCAAACAATCTGATGTCGATGAACTTGGTCAATACGCAACTATTCCAGTTCTCAATGGATTAACAGATGATGATCACCCAACCCAACTCCTTGCGGACTGGGTCACAATTCGCGAAGTATTCGGAAGCGATATTGCGGGGCGTAAATTCACCTACGTTGGCGATGGAAACAATATGGCACATGCGTGGCTCACCATGGGGGCAATACTCGGTGCACACGTTGTAGCCGCTACTCCTTCAGGCAAATGGGCACCAGATTCTGCAGCCGTCGCTACCGCTCAAGCAATTGCTGCGACAACGGGTGGAAAAGTTGAAGTGACGCACGACCCCGAAGCTGCCGCAAAGGATGCCTCTGTCATCTACACAGATGTTTGGATGTCGATGGGCGACCCCGAAACTGAACGCCAAGAGAAATTGAAGGCTCTCTCGCCATTTGCAGTGACCGATAATTTGATGTCCCTGACTGCAAAAGATGGGATCTTCATGCATTGTCTTCCAGCTCACCGCGGGGAAGAAGTTGAGGCATCTGTCATCGATGGTGACCGCTCGGTTATTTGGCGCGAGGCATATCACCGCCGCACGACAATTCAAGCCTGTTTGTACCACTTAGTGCGCGGAGATCTTCAAGGTCGCCTCTAGAAGAGCTGCCACCCCTCTGATTGAGAATTAATTCTCAGCAAACTGTGTCCCAAATACTGGAGATTCCTTAGACATGCTGCGTCAACGCTCGTACAGTTCTCACGTGCGTATCTCAGTCCCAAAGGAAACCCGCCCCGGTGAAAATCGTGTGGCCCTCGTTCCTGACATCATCTCCAAACTCACTCGAGCAGGCCTCGAAGTAGTTATCGAATCCGGCGCAGGTGTCTCTGCTCAATTTTCAGATGAGCAATTCACAAAAGCTGGTGCAACGGTAAAGAGCGGGGATGTGATTAGCGATAGCGATATCGTCGCATCCATTCAGCCTCTTACCCCTGATCAAATGAAGACGCTCAAAAAAGGCGCAATCACGATCTCATTTTTATCCCCTACGACAGCCATTGATTCGATTGAAGCTGCAGCAAGTGCAGGGGCTACTGCGCTCTCACTTGAGTTAGTTCCACGTATCTCTCGCGCTCAATCGATGGATGCACTGACATCGCAGGCTCTCTGCGCTGGGTATCGCGCAACTCTTGCAGCAGCGGAATTGTCCCCACGTTTCTTCCCGTTGTTGATGACAGCTGCAGGAACTGTGACTCCCGCAAATGTCGTCATTCTTGGTGCTGGTGTCGCCGGCCTTCAAGCAATCGCAACAGCAAAACGTCTCGGTGCAGTTGTTAGCGCATACGACGTTCGTCCAGCATCTGCTGATGAAGTGAAATCTATGGGTGCAAAGTTCATTACTTTAGAATTGGAAGCTCTTGAAGGAAGTGGCGGCTACGCGCGCGAAATGACTGAAGATCGCGCCGCCAAACAACGAGAACTTCTGACACCTTATATATCTGCAGCTGATGTTCTTATTACAACTGCTGCCGTTCCTGGTCGTCCAGCACCTCGCCTTGTAACTGCAGAGATGGTTGCGACGATGCAACCAGGTTCTGTCGTTGTCGATCTTGCATCTGAAACTGGCGGAAATGTTGAAGGAACAAAGCCTGGAGAAATCATCACAACAGCAAATGGCGTCAAGATGTGGGGTGGAAAAGATGTTCCTTCCCAACTTCCATTCCACGCTTCCATGCTCTTCTCACGCAACGTTGTAAATCTCTTGATGCTGATGGTGAAAACCACAGATGGAGTTGCAACTGTTGTTCCAGACTTCTCGGATGAAATTATTGATGCAGCTGCCGTGACACACGGTGGCGCACGTCGCACGCCTGAAGGGAAGAAGTAACCATGACCTCAATGGCAATTCTGACAATCTTTGCTCTCTCGATTTTCGTGGGATTCGAAGTTGTCTCTAAAGTTTCAACAACGCTACACACGCCTTTAATGTCAGGCGCGAATGCGATTCACGGAATTATTCTCGTCGGAGCAATCATGGTTGCAGACGGGGCTACTAATGGCCTCGAAACAACTCTTGCAATTCTTGCTGTCTTGCTTGCAACGATCAATATGGTCGGCGGATTTGTTGTCACCGATCGAATGCTTGAAATGTTTAAGGGCAAGCCAAAGGCAAAGAAAGAGGAGGCGAAGTAATGAATAAAAATATTTACGAGCTCCTTGGCCTATTAGTTGCACTTTCATTTATTCTCGCTCTTAAGGGTCTTTCGGCTCCGAAGTCGGCTCGACGCGGAAATATGATTGGTGCAGCTGGTGCGACGCTTGCAACAGTTGTGGTCTTCTTCGCTCCCCTTGGAAAAGATTCCATGGGCATGGCCAAGACTCATCACAACACACTTCTCATTCTCGCGGCCATTGCAATTGGTGTTCTCGTAGGAGTTCCAGCAGCACGAAAGATTCAAATGACACAGATGCCACAACTTGTGGCCTTGTTCAATGGAGTTGGAGGCGGAGCGGCTGCACTTGTTGCTACCGCTGAATACCTCAACCTTGGCAAGGATGCGTCTGCGGCAGAGGTAGTTGCGACAGTCTTTACAGTGATTGTTGGATGTACCTCTTTCTCTGGTTCTGTCATTACATTCTTGAAGCTTCAGGAATTGATGACGACTCGTCCAGTTGTTTTCCCAGGTGGTCGCTTTGTTATTGCTGCAACCCTTGCTGGTGTACTTGGAACAGGGGCGTGGACAATTTCATCAGGAGGAAATACTCCACTTCTTGTTATGGGTGGATTAGCACTTCTCTTTGGTGTTCTCTTCGTTCTTCCAGTTGGTGGAGCTGACGTTCCAATTGTTATCTCACTTTTGAATGCATTCACTGGTCTTACCGTTGCAGCAAGTGGATATGTATTGCAATCAACACTTCTGATAGTTGCTGGAACACTTGTTGGTGCTTCAGGAACAATCTTGACCCGCAAGATGGCTGAGGCTATGGGCCGCTCTCTCTTTGGAACTTTGTTTGGTGCATTCACCGCAAAGCCACAAGAAGCAGGCGCCGCCGCGGAGACTCGCTCTGTGAAGTCTGGATCTCCAGATGACGTCGCAATCTTGCTCAACTACGCGCAACGCGTTGTAGTTGTTCCTGGATTTGGTCTAGCTGTGGCACAAGCACAGCACACGGTTCGCGAACTTGCAGACCTACTCACCGCAAAGGGAATCGATGTCGCTTATGGCATTCATCCCGTTGCAGGTCGTATGCCAGGACATATGAACGTGCTTCTTGCAGAAGCAAATGTTCCTTATGAGCAACTTGTTGAGATGGAAGAAATTAACCCAACATTCCCACAGACAGATGTTGTCCTGGTCGTTGGCGCTAATGACGTAGTCAACCCAGCTGCAAAGACAACTCCTGGTTGCCCAATTTATGGAATGCCTATCTTGGATGTTGCTGAAGCTGGAAACGTTATCTTCTTAAAGCGCTCCATGCGCCCTGGCTTTGCAGGCATTGAGAATGAACTTCTCTACGATGCAAAGACAACGCTGCTCTTTGGCGACGCGAAGGATTCACTTACAAAGGTTGTAAACGCTCTCAAGGCGCTCTAGTTACTTTTCGGCTAGAGCCGTTGCGAGCGTTTGCGTGAAGACTTCTTGAGGTTGAGCGCCGCTGATTCCGTACTTCATATCGATGACGAAAAACGGGACTCCGGTTGCACCAAGTTGACGAGCAATGTCTTGATCTTGAAGAACAAAATCACGATAGTGATCGCTGATGAGCACTGCGATGACATCTTCGCGAGGCAGGCCAAGTTCGTCTGTAATTGCAAGGATATCCTCGTGCGTAAAGAGTGGACGAGATTGTTCGAAATATGCTGAATACATCTTCTCAAGGAGCTCTTGAGCAGCGCCTGTTGATTCTGCCCACTTGAGGACGCGGTGCGCATCCATCGTATTGCCGCTCAGCGTATTTTCTAGGTCATAGCAAAGGCCTTCACCATCAGCAATTGAACAGACATTCGCCTGCATCGCTGCAACGCGTTCTGTATCAATGTTGTATTTCGTTGCAAGGTGATCCTTTGTTGGCACTACGCCTTCGATATCTGGTTGCAATTGAAAAGCGCGGTGGCGAATCTTTACTTCGACAGTGGGATTTGCTGCCTTAATTTCTGCAACACCTTTTTCAAGGCGACGTTTGCCAATAAAACACCAAGGGCATACGACGTCGCTCCACACATCAACAATCATCTCGTTTGGAGATTGTGGGCCATGCTTACTCATGCCTTTTTTCCTCGTGTGAGTTGGCGAGGCCATTCAATCTTCACGCCAAGAACTTCAGCTGCCATAAGCGGCCAACGTGGGTTTCGAAGAAATTCGCGCGCCATCATGACTGCATCAGCCTTTCCAGAGGAAATAATTTCATCTGCCTGTTGTGGGTCAGTAATCATTCCAACGGTGGAGGCGGAAACTCCTGTTATTCCCTTAATAGCGTGGGCAAAGTGAACTTGGTATCCAGGTCCAACAGTGATCTTTGCATTGTGAACATTTCCGCCCGAGGAAGTATCGATCAGATCTGCGCCAAGCTCCTTCAAAATCGGTGCAAGTTCAACTGACTCTTCTATCGTCCAACCGCCCTCTGTCCAATCGGAGGCAGAGATTCGAACGAATAAAGGCATCGAATCTGGCATTTCATGACGCACCGCCGAGGTAACTTCGCGAAGGAAGCGCGTACGATTTTCAAATGATCCGCCATATTCATCGGTGCGATGATTTGAAAGAGGTGAATAAAATTCGTGGAGAAGGTATCCGTGTGCTGCGTGAATTTCTAGAACATCAAAGCCGGCTTTTACTGCGCGGGAAGCTGCGTCAGCCCAATCTTTGACGAGTTGTTTAATTTCACCAGTTGTTAATTCGCGTGGAACTGGATAGCCCTCAAATGCAAGCGCGGAAGGCGCGACGGTTTCCCAACCACCTTCCTCAGGTGTTGCAATCATGTGATCGCTGAGCCCGATGCCAATTCTCGTTGTGCCACCCTTACGACCTGCGTGAGCGAGTTGGATTCCCATTTTTACGCCGTATGAATGCGCTAATTTAATGATGGGTGTAAATGCTTCTGCTTGCTCATTTGTGTAAAGACCAGGGCAGCCAATTGAAATACGTCCTTCTGGAACAACACCTGTTGCTTCAACGATGACAAGACCAGCTCCACCTGTAATGAATGCGCCAAGATGGGCATGATGGAACTCTTGAATGACACCGTCCTCTGCTGAGTACATACACATTGGTGATACCCACGCGCGATTCAGAAAAGTCGTCTCGCGAATTGTGAGTGGATCAAAAAGATGTGGCATTAGTTGTTGCCCTCTTGCATTTCTGTGGGTGCGCCATGGACATCCAGAACTTTTCGTGCGTCATCAGATTTTGCTGCATCAATTGCATCTTTCTTCACATCGGCCCCAAGCTTGTCAGTACGGTTGAGTGGCTTGTGTGTTTGATGTTCAGCTGGAACGGTTCCAAGCAATCCCTTTTGGAAGTCATCAAATGCCTTCAAAACCTCAGCCTTTGTATTCATAACAAAAGGCCCCATCCACGCAATTTGCTCACGGATGGGAAGTCCTCCAAGAATCAAAACATCCATCTGGGGGCTTCGTGAATCCTGCGTTTGATCAGCGCGGATTACAAGAACATCGCCATCAGGATTACCTGTTGTTTCAAGAACAGCAAGTTGTCCGTTGTGGATTGGTTGGCGTTCTTCCCCTGCTGTTCCGTGGCCGTTCAATGTGTAGACCAATGAGTTGTAATCGCTGCGCCATGGAAGACGAAGTTCGGCACCTGGTGCAATTGTTGCGTGAATCATTGTCATCGGAGTTTGAGTTGCGCCGGGACCAACGTGGCCGCCAAGTTCTCCAGCAATGACGCGAAGAAGGGCACCGCCATCATGAGATGCAAGAAGTCCAACCTGACTTGCACGAATATCTTGGTAGGCCGGCTTCGACCACTTTTTTGCGGCAGGAAGATTAACCCACAATTGGAATCCATGGAAGAGGCCACCTGACATCACAAGATGTTCTGGCGGAGTTTCGATATGCAAAATTCCAGCACCAGCGGTCATCCATTGTGTATCGCCGTTTGTGATAGTTCCGCCGCCACCATGATTATCTTTGTGGTCAAAAATTCCATCAATAATGTATGTAACAGTTTCAAATCCGCGATGTGGATGCCATGGAGTTCCCTTTGGCTCACCCGGTGCATATTCGACTTCACCCATTTGATCAAGGTGGATGAATGGATCAAGATCCATTAGATCAACGCCAGCAAATGCGCGGCGGACTGGGAAGCCCTCTCCCTCGAATCCTTGTGGAGCAGTTGTCACGCTCTTTACTCTGCGGGCGCGCTTTGTTGCATCCGAGATGACGCGTGGAAGGACGGTGATGTCACTGACTGTTACTGCTGGCACGCGAGCTTCTCCCTCTTTGGCTCGGCTTTCCTTCTCTGCAAAAGTCGAGGTTCTTAAACTTATTTAAACTACTTGAACTACTTGAACTACTTGAATTTTCAACTACCTGAAGTATAGAACTAATTCGTTCCTGAAAATATTCCAAGTCCTTCATGAGAACTCGATAACATTTTCATTCCATTGTGATTTTTATCCACATTTACGCTCAAATCATGAACCCCCGCCAGATCCATTGTCAGTGGGCTCCATAAAGATTCCTTCTATGCACGCAGACTCCATCGACCCCGACTTAGATCTTCACATTGAACGACTAGAACGACTAGAACGACTAGAACGACTAGAACGACTAGACCGTCAAGATTGCTTAGATCCCCTAGATCGCGCGGCTCACCTTTCGATAGCTCCTGCACTTCAATTTTCCGATCCCTCTAATCCGCAAGAAGTGCGAATTGGTGAATTACTTTCAGAACCCGCTGGATTAGAAGTGATCTCCGAATTGCATCACATGCGGCGTGAAATGTTTACACGTAGTTCCTCCGGGCGAATTGATTATTTAAAGGCAATTCAACGTCAGGCCTCATGGTTTCATGCTTGGGAGCAAGAGGCGATTATTGCTGTCGCCGGCCTTGAGCCGTCCGAGCCTGATGACTTCTTCCAAGGCCCAGATGATATGGAACGCGAGGATGTTGCTACCGCTCTCCGCCTTGCACCGCAGACAGCACAGAACCGTATTGATGTTGCGCGCACAATCGTGGGACATCTCCCACAAGTGTGTTCTGCTTTGGCGACCGGTGAAATTTCGGCAGCTCATGCCACGACTATTGCGCGAGAAGTTGCAGATATTATTGATAAGAAAGTACCAATTTCCACTATTCGAAAGATCGAAGAAGTTGCGATTGCTCACGCAGAATTTCATACGCCATCACAGGTGACAAATAAAGTCAGGTCCACGATTGCAAAACTTGCTCCCGAGGAATTTGAAGCTGAAGCCGAACGAGCCAAGGATGACCGTCGAGTCGAGATTTATCCAGAGAAATATGGAATGTCCACTCTTGTTGCAATTCTTCCGGCTGCTGATGCCCAGACCGTTATGCTCGCAATTGAGAAGCTTGCCCGCATCAATATGCGAGGTGACGTTGAGGGGAATATGCGCATTGACCACCATCGTGCAGATGCGCTCACACAGTTAGCATCAACATATTTAGCTACATCTAAAGACGAAGGCCTTAACCATAGGCGTCCAGTCACCGTTAATCTCACGATCGATCTTCAAACACTTATGGGGATGAATGAAGATCCAGGAATCCTTTCTGGGTATGGTGCAATTCCGGCAAGTGTGGCCCGCGAACTTGCAGCAGATGGAAAATGGCGCAGATTTGTCACAGATCCGATGACAGGAAATCTTCTTGATTATGGTCGTGAAACATATGAACCACCACAAGCTCTTGTGGATTTCTTAATGGCGCGAGATCGAACCTGTCGCTTCCCTGGGTGTAGGCAACCTTCACGCATTGCAGACATTGATCATGCATATCCATGGGATGCCGGGGGTCTGACTTCGGCTGAAAACATGGGTCTGCTCTGTAGGCGACATCACCGAATGAAAACCGTAGGTGGGTGGAATCTGGAAAGTTTTAGCGATGGTTCTTGCCGCTGGACATCTCCTGACGGAAAAGTATTCGACGTTGCCTCGCGATCGGTGAACGAGGTCGCCTAGAGGGGTAACGCGGTCGCGCAGATGGTGAACGCGGTCGCGCAGAACTAGAATGCTCGCATGAAGAGTCTGGCCTACCTAGTCGCATTTATTCTTGCGTGCATTGCAATTGGCGGCCCACTTGCTCTTGGAATCACATTTATTAAGGTACGCCGCTTTAAGGGCGCCATAACAAAGGCCATCATCGCTGTATTTCTTGGCACTATCTCTGTGCTCTTGGGTCTGGTGCTCATACTGAACTCTGGTGGAATCGGCTCAAAAGCGCTCGGCTTCCTTGGAGTTGCAACCGGTGCTCCCGCAATATTGCGAAGTATTCGATCCGTGCGAGACTTTCGTTAGCTCATTGCTGTGTCACTCGAACTAAAATTCAAAGGCCCCATGTGGTACTGGCGTGGCCCATCTCCCTTTCACTTTGTTTCCATTCCCGCTGCGCAATCAAAGCAGATAAAAGAAATCTCCAGCGGCGTAACTTACGGTTGGGGTGCCATTCCCGCTGCAGGAATGATTGGGAAAACTGAATTTACAACTTCGATATTTCCTAAAGATGGCCTCTACATCGTCCCCATCAAGAACGCCGTGCGTCTCGGCGAGGAGCTTGAATTAGACGATGTAGTGACTATTTCGCTTGTAATTGGAAGTTAGTTTTACTTCACTTCCAAACTCTTTACCTGTCTTACCTGTCTTACCTGTCTTACCTGTCTTACCTGTCTTACCTGTCTTACCTGTCTTACCTGTCTTACCTGTCTTACCTGTCTTACCTAGCTACATATCCACCATCTACAAGATGGGC
>CAINRG010000058.1 GCA_903852585.1 uncultured Actinomycetes bacterium | reverse complement strand
TGCAGCCGTGCGTATGGCGAGAATCTCATCGTGATCTCTCTGCCAATGATTGAGTATTTCGGCTACCTCTGTCGAATCAGCTGCAATTTTTCCACCGCCGGATTCATTTACTAATGAAATACAACGTGGCAAAGGGGTTGAGATTGTTGCAAGTCCACAGCTCATATATTCATACAGCTTGCTGGGGACAGCTTCAACAAATGCTGGTGTTGATTCAAGAAGAGTTAATCCCACCCATGCATCGGCCGCAAATTTCCAGGAATCTTTTGGAGCGAGGCGGCCATGGAATCGAACGCGCTCACGTGCTGGAGATGATTTCTTCCATACGTCAATGGCATCTGCATCCAATGGTGAAATATTTCCCACAATCTCAAAGTTCCACGAAGGAGATTTTTCGGCAGCTTCTAGGATTGTAAAAATTCCTCGCGATTTGCGAACGTCTCCAATATAAATTGCAGTAGGAGTCGATGAGAGTTTGGTGCTCATCGTTAGCAGCGATGAATCAGGAAGATTGCGAACGACAAGCCGCATCTTTGCGTTAAACGGTGGGACTTGGATATCTGCAACTGATGTCATGTCTGAAGAAGCGGCGAGCTGGGTGGCAAGGCGCGCAACAATTTTTGCTGCAACGCCAACGAATCCTTTAGCCCAAGCGCGATCCTTGAGAAGTTGGACATAATCTTCATGAACATCGGCAACAATCTTTTTGCCACGTATCTTTGCAAAAAGCCATGCCGGGGGCAGAAGGTCAGGTGCTACGACAATCCAGATATCGGCGCGCGTAGAAAGTGGGAGAAGGAGATCTCTCATGATTCGTCCTACAAAATTTCGTTTTCCTGGCGCGGTGTGAAAATCCACTCCTGAAGGAGCATTTTTAATTTCACCGAGTGCACGCACTTCAACAGAAAATCCTGCATTGACGAGTGCGTTACTAAGGCGGTGTAAGCGCGCGTCGGCGACGTCATCGGCGGAAGTTAATATCGCTACTTTGGTCTTCATGCGATAACCCTCTTCTGATTCCGATATATCAAAGATGAGCGACTAGAAATCTTCAAGGTTTGAAGGAAGTGTTCCTACATTGAGGAATTCCAGATACTTCTCGGTGATTTCGCCAGCGTCACCCTTGGCCAAAATTTGACCCTTATGCATCCAAATCGCGTGAGTGCAGAGATCTTTCACGGTCTGAAGGGCGTGAGAAACAATGACAATGGTGCGAGCCTCTTGGACGAGTTCGCGCATGCGAAGGAAAGATTTCTCCTTAAATGCAGCATCGCCAGCTGAGAGAGCCTCATCAAGAAGCAAAATATCTGGAGTCATTGCAACGGCTACAGCGAAGGCAACACGGCCGTACATGCCCGATGAATATGTGCGAACTGGCATATCAATAAAGCCATCGGGAAGATCTGCAAAGCGTGCAATCTCATCAGTCTTTGCAGCGATTTCTTCTTTTGTAAGTCCCGAAGCGAGTCCACCCAAGATGATGTTGTCTCGACCAGAAAGTGCTGGGTTAAAACCAACACCAAGGGCTAGAAGTGTTGAAATCTTTCCATTGACAGTGATGCGGCCTTCAGTGGGAGGCAAAATTCCTGCAATAGAACGCATAAGTGTGGATTTACCTGCACCATTTGCGCCAACGATTCCAAGAACTGATCCATGTGGAATATCTAGATTCATATGCTTTACAGCTTCAACTGTGCGCATGCGAACCTTTTCGCCCTTGCTTGCGCGCATAATCGCGTTCTTCAAAGTCTTCTTTGTATCGACATTGATCTTGTATGTTATTGAGAGATCCTCAATGCGGACAGCAAGATCTGCAGGCATATCAATGAGCATGCGGTTCTTTTTCATTTTAGAATTAGATGCGGACAGCGAAATCACGCTCCCTCGAAATAAAGAAGTAACCGCCAAAAATCATCGCTATTACAGCCCAGACAGCTAAGCCGATGATTTGAGCGAGGGTTGGTTGGTGACCACGAATCCAAATTTCCGCAGTTGCTGAAAGCGCAGGACCCAATGGGTTCACATACAAAATCGCGCGATGCCATCCATGCAACATTTCTGGGAGCCATAAAACGGGAGATGCATAGAGCCAAATTCGAGTCGTATATGAGAGCAATTTCGAGGTATCGCGGAAGTACACATTCATTGTTGCAAATATAAGCGCCATCCCAAATGCAGTGAGTGCCAAACAAAATGTCACGTATGGGATCCAGAGTAATGCCCAGCTAAAGATATGAATATCGGCTTTCGGAATAAAGAACTTTCCGATCACTACAACAACGATGTAAACGGGAATGGTGGGGATGTACTGCCAGAAGGAACGAATTGCAGAGGAGAGCGGAAGTAATGTTCGAGGGAATGCTTGATTGAGGATGAGGCGACCACCGGATGTGATTGATTGTGCGCCATCGCTGATGACATTTTGTGCAAAGTAAAAGGTAAAGAGGCCGATAAGGATGTGTGCCAGCGTTGTAAATCCGTGGGCCTTATCTGATCCGCCGCGAAGGACAGTAACCAATAAGAAGTAGACAAAGGCAAGCAAGAGTGGGTTGAGAACGAGCCAGACTTTTCCGAGGTTGCTCTCAAGGTATTCCGCTTTATCTGCAAAGCGTGCAAGTTCAAGTGAAAAACGTTTACGCGACCAGAATTCACGCATATATGCGCCGACTGGTGGGAGCGATGCTTTATGTGGTTCAAATACTTGGATCAGAGAAGGAGTTGCTTCTTTTACGTGCCCGAGGTCGTTTACGTGGCTAGCGCCTGACGCTGGCTCGCTCTTCTTCTCGCTCATAAGGCGTAAGTGTGCCATTAAGCGTTGTGAATTACACAGTTTCCCCTTTTGGGCCAGCGTGACGTGTCAGATATCGCGACTATTTGCGCTGTGCGGCCTTAAAACCGCAGCTTTGCAAAGTCTCGCAATAAATCCGCACACAACTACATAAATCCAGACTCATCCAGATACAACTACATATATCCACACTCATCGGAACACCCACACACCAACAAAAATAGACTGCATTTAATAATGCAGAGAAAGTAGAAACCAATGTCCTGTATTTCCCAACAAATCCGCGTGATGCGACGCACCTCAGTTGCACTGACAACTCTTGCTCTTGCCCTCGGAGCAATCTCGATTGATAGCTCTTTCGCTGCGGATTCAACACCACCTATGGATCTCTCCACCGTTGTGGCACCCGCTTCCCCTGCCCTTGCCCCAGTGGAGCTTGCTCCTGTCGCCACGGTAACGCCACCAACGGATGCAACAAGCAAGAGCGTCTCGGCTAAAAAAGTGGCAGTGAAAAAGAGCGCCCCTAAAAAGACTGCACCCAAAAAGTCTGCAGCAAAGAAGCCTGCAGCAAAGAAGTCAGGTGCAAAGAAAAGTACTGCAACAAAAACCTCCACTAGTTCAAGTGCTCTCGCTGGTGAGAAAGCAATTAATGCGAGCGCGACGACTTCGACTTCAACGACAACACCTACAAAGGTGGCAAAAGCTACTCGTACAAGTGGCAAAGCAGTTGTGAAGAAAGTTGGTGCAAAAAAGGTTGCAGCAGTAAAGAAGGTCGCTGCAAAGAAATCTGCAGCAGTAAAGAAGGTCGCGGCGAAGAAATCTGCAACGGTAAAGAAGGTCGCTGCCAAAAAGGCAGCTGTCAAAAGCGTTGCAGCTAAGAAAATATCATCTGCCTCTAAAAAAGCCTCCGCTTCGACAAAGAAGGCTAAAACAACTACAAAGAAGGTTGCGAGAAAGATGAGCCGTGCTGTTGCGAAACCACGTATGCGTGTTCGTTTGGTTCCTTGAACTCAAAACTAACCAGAACTAACCAGAACTAAACAGAACTAGCCAGCACTATCCACCACTCAATGCACGAAGTTGACGTGCAATTCTCCAAAGTCAACCCTGTACTCCCTTGCGCCTTCCTGGGCAGGGGAGTACCTTCTTAAGTAACGAGATGGGAGTTCTCATGCAGATCGTTTTTCATTCCAGGAATGCAAACCTTGCAGAAGATTTTAGAGGGATTGCACAAGAAAAATTAGAGAGCCTTGAGAGATTCGGGGTACGACTGGATGAAATGAAAGTAGAAATTAAGCACGAAGTTAACCCACATCACGGAAAGAACTCGCATTCGGTAGTCCTCACGACTCATGGAAGCGGGCCATTTATGCGTGCTGAGGGAGAGGCATTTAATGATCTCGCCGCATTCGATAAGGCCGTAGAAGCGATAGAACTTCAGATTCGAAAGATTCATGAGCGCGAGAAAGATGTGGCCCGGGAGACACTCAGGCAAAAGAGCGTTAACGAATAGTGTGAAGTCAGTGAAGTCAGTGAAGTCAGTGAAGTCAGTGAAGTCAGTGAAGTCAGTGAAGTCAGTGAAGTCAGTGAAGTTCACTGAAGTTCGGCGAAGTTGAGTGAAGTTGAGTGAAGTTGAGTGAAGTTGAGTGAAATAGGCGTATTGTTTCGGTTGTGCTTCACAAGATAACGAGCGGTTTGGCCGAAGGTTGGTGGATGTTCTTTCACACCTTCTGGGCTCTTGTGCTTGGTTTTACCCTCTCGGGCGCTGTGCAAGCTTTTATCACTCGCTCATCTATGGAGTCTTCCCTTGGCAAACGTGATGCAAAAGCAATAACAAAAGCCTCCTTCTTTGGTGTTATCTCCTCTTCATGTTCTTACGCAGCATCTGCACTAGGACGCTCGATCTTTCTCAAAGGTGCCGACTTCACAACATCAATCGTCTTTATGTTTGCTAGTACAAACCTTGTGATCGAGCTTGGAATTGTTTTGTGGCTGATGCTTGGATGGCAATTCGCAATCGCTGAATTTATCGGCGGAACAATCATGATTATTTTGCTTGCAATATTTCTTCCAAAAGTAATTCCTTCAAAACTCACAGATTCTTTACGGAACGCCGAGCTCATAAAAGAGGGAAAGAATCCTGCATTTATGACACCACCTCCGGGGGCAATGACACTTGGAATGGCCTCAACCCCGATGAATTCGAGCTCACCTGCGATGAAAGATGTGGATGCACCTAGTAAGTGGCGATTGCGAAAGAATTGGGCAAGCGCTGCTGGTTACACCATGGGCGATTTCATTATGCTTCGCAAAGAACTGGTGATTGGTTTTATCGTTGCAGGACTTGCGGCGACGGTTGTGCCATTTACATTCTGGCAATCACTTTTCTTATCAGGACACGGATTCGCTTCCGCACTTGAGAATGCAATTATCGGTCCATTCCTCGCCTTTATAAGTTTTGTCTGCTCGGTTGGAAATGTTCCACTGGCTGCCGCTCTTTGGCATGCCGGAATAACATTTGGTGGAGTTATTGCCTTTGTATTTGCCGATCTTCTTGCTTTTCCACTTGTAATGATTTACCGCAAATATTATGGAGACAAAATTGCACTGAGAATGAGTTTACTTTTTTGGGCGATTATGAGCACGAGCGGATTAATAACAGAAGGTATCTTCTCTGCGCTCAATCTTCTTCCAATGCAGATGCATACAAAAATGGCCATGAACCACTTTGGTTGGAATTACACAACGATTCTCGATCTCATTTTCTTGGTTGTCATATCGGTGGTCTTCTGGCTTTACAAGACTCGCGATGCAAGCGCGGATAGTGAGTTTGCCCAAGATCCAATTTGTGGAATGCAGGTCAGAAAGGACGATGCGCCTGCAACGGCCGAACTGGGCGGGGTCATGTATTACTTCTGTATGGAAGGCTGCAAAGATGCTTTCCTTTCGAAGGAAGCATCTTAATTTTTCTTTTAAAAGCTGGCTAACTCAAAAATTAGTTACGAGTATTTATTGAGTGGGGCAGGCGTAACCGAATTCATCCTGGACATTTGCAGGGACCATTCCGCAACCAACTGTCGCAGTCCCGTAATCCAAGATTTTCCATGCGCCAGATGTTGCAGTTGCCCAGCCATAAGCAATATCTGTCACGGGAAGATAAGGAACACTCTCAAAGATTATGTATTTTGAATTTACGGTGGAATAGCGGACATTTGTAATTGCAGAGAAGTAATCACCAATATTATTTTTTACCTGAAATTGACGACGAATATCTTGGATGACAGAGCTTGGAACATTTCGTCCACCCTCATAATGAGATGTATCTGCTGGAAATGTTTCAGGCATTTGGCCGATTAATCCCCACGGAACATAAACTTCACTGAGTTCATCACTGGTTGCGGCCGGCCACTTTAAATGCCAACCAGCTTCAGATGAATTTCCTAGAGGTAAACGTTTTTCAATTTGGATCTTTACTGCGGCATCATTCCAATTTTTAAGCTTTGGATATTTTCCTTCAAAAGTTTGAATAAGTTGAGCGATCCCCTTGCGAAGAACGGTGTCATCAGGGCGTTGGGTTCCATTTTGAGGACCGCATGCACTGAGCAAGGCAACGAATAAGGTTGATGTTGCAAAGGCAACTGTGCGTTTTGTGCCTATTCTCCTGAAGTTCATGGTGCGACCTTACCCAATGAATGGCTGAATGCGCAGAGCGTGGTTAAGAAGGTGTGAATTCACAGTCGAAAGCCGCTGCAGAGTCGTATTCAGAGAAAGACGAGTTATCTGCTCCTGTGACTGAAAATGCTGCACTTCGGGAGTTTGGCCAATTGGCTCCACTTATGAGCAATCCTCTGATTGAGGAGATTTGGCTTAATTCACCGCACCGCATTTTCGTTGCAAAATCTGGGATGAGCGAACTCACCAATATCGTGATGACAACAGATGAGGTCCGCGATCTTGTCGAACGTCTATTGATGTGGGGTGGTAGGAGGCTTGACCTCTCTCACCCTTTTGTTGATGCCAGATTGCCTGATGGAAGTCGATTGCATGTGGCTATTCCCGAAGTCACTGCATCTCATTGGGCGGTGAATATTCGAAAACACCTCATTCGAGGAAAATCATTGGATGAACTCGCAGCTCTTAATGTAATGACACCAGAAATATCTGCTTTCTTGGGGCGAGCAGTGAGCGCTGGTTTAAACATTATGGTGAGTGGGTCTACTCAAGCAGGCAAGACAACGCTATTGAATGCTCTTGTTAGCTCGGTGCCATTTCACAACCGTGTGATTACTATCGAAGAAGTCTTTGAATTAAAACCGCGTCTACCTGATTGCGTTGCCTTGCAAACAAAACCTGCAAACCTCCAAGGCGAAGGCGAGATTCCACTTCGGCGTTTAATCAAAGAGTCGCTACGAATGCGACCAACGCAGATTGTTGTGGGCGAAATTCGTGAAGCAGAGTCTTTGGATCTGCTTATTGCCCTCAACTCAGGCGTTCCTGGCATGGCAACGATCCACGCAAATTCTGCTCGAGATGCAATTGCAAAGTTGCAAACCCTGCCACTCCTTGCAGGAGAGAATATTTCTCACAGCTTTATTGCTCCCATTGTGGCTAATGCCATTGATCTCGTCATCCACACCACAATTCTGCGCGACTCTGGAGCTCGAAAAATTACAGAAATTTGTCTTGTCACGGGACGAGTGGAATCCGGAAAAGCAGAGATAGAGCCACTCTTTACTTACAGAGATGAAAACAAAGGATATGAAATTGGTCTGGGTGATCCTGAGAGAATTTTTGCAAGGAGACGCTTGTGAAGAAGGATCTTCGTCAGTCCATCCTCTTTGGAGTGCTTGGACTTTTCATAGCGCGAACCTTTATCGGATCAACTCTTTTAGCACTCCCATTTGCGGGCGCTAGCTCTTACTTGCCGTATTACTTCACTGCGCGAAAGAGAGAGAAAGCGCGGAATCAGCTAGCCCTCTTGTGGCCAGAGCTGCTCGATCACCTCATCAGTGGCCTTCGTTCAGGGCTCTCTCTTGCCGAAACTCTTATACAACTTGGCTTCAGAGGTCCAGAGGAATCACGAGCAATATTTCTTCACTGCGAAGAGATACTTCGTGGCCAGGGAGATTTTTCGACAGTATTTGCACACATCAAAAAATCTTTTTCTGATCCCATTGCAGATCAAGTGTGCGAAGTTTTAGATTTTGCTCGCACATCTGGAAGTAGAGATATCACGGTGACGCTACGAACCTTAGGTGACCATATTCGTGGAGATATTGCCATTCGTTCAGAAATTCGAGCAAAGCATGGATGGATTAAGAATTCTGCGGTCATAGCAACATTGGCACCATGGATTCTTCTTCTAATCCTTTCGGCCCAGCCAAGTACCGTTAAAGCATTTTCCACGACAAATGGAATTTTTGTCCTAGTACTTGGAATCGTGATGAGTATTTGCGCATTCGTGTGGATGGGACGCGTGGGGAGAATTGAAGAACCGCCCCGGATCTTTTCGGAGTCACGGAAATGACTTTTGTACTTGCCTTTCTCTTTCTTCTTCCTTTGATCATTCTCGGTTCCACGATTCTCGTTGAGGATTTTCGTGAAGAAATTGTCTCGGTTTACACGGGTGAGAAACTTAAGCGGTTAAAGAAGCGTCAGGGTCACGCACTTGAATTGGAGTTTCCTGCAGTCGCTGAGCTCTTTGCGATTTTGGTTTCGGCGGGCCTGAGCCCATCTGCAGCACTTCTGCGAATAAGCCAAGTAAGTACAGGAGAATTTTCTCTACTCTTACGTGAATGCGTTCATGAAATGCGCCATGGCGCTCCCTTGTCTTCAGCTCTAGACATTATGAATGAGCTTGTGAAATCTCCCTCTATACGAAGGTTTAATGACTCAATCCTCATCGCCATGGAGAGAGGAACGGCTCTCAGCGATGTACTTTCACGACAAGTTGAAGAAGTTCGCCAAGCACAACGAACAGCAATGTTGGAGAAGGCGGGAAAAGCCGAAATCTCCCTCATGATTCCAGTCGTCTTTCTCATCTTGCCAGTATCTGTGCTCTTCGCACTGTGGCCTTCATATTTCGCACTAGGCCAGAACATGGGTTTTTAAGTTGTGGAACTTCGACTCTTCGCAGTCATTGCATTCACAAGGGATTCTGTTGATAAGTAATCGTCCACAGCTTCTTTGAGGGGAGGAGCTGTGGATCGTCCAAGGCAGAAGAATTCGCTCACGGCAGAGAGATCCAAAATTTGCGCCACAAAAGCAAGAGCCACAATAAAAGACAATAAAAGAAAGGAATAAATATGAAATTCCGCAGAAGCCAATATAACCCTGAGGAACAAATTGAATACGACCGCTTAATCGGATCTATGAAAAACCATATCCGCGAACAATTAACGTGGAAAAAACTGATTAATCCTGGCTGGAAGCAATGGGCTCTTCGAGTCGCATGCTTTGTGATTATCAATGCAAGGCACTTCATGCACCGAGCCAAGACTCAACTTGTGAATGAGCGCGGCGACGTACCTGGCTGGGTATTGGTTGTCCTGATGACAACAGGCCTCGTAACGGCCATTTGGACTCTGGCCGCTCCTCGCATTCAATCTATTCTTCGGACTTCTCTAGATTCAATGAACAACATTCGTTGAATATCCCTCGCGCAATAGCGCTCACCGAAGAGCGCTCACCGAAGAGCGCTCACCGAAAAAGATTCGCCTCTCCCATTGGTATTGAATATGAGGTTTTTATAATATGACTGAAAGTGTCATGGTCTTAATTCCACTCCTCCTGACTTTTTTGAGCATTCTTCAGATTTCAACTGGCGTCATGGCGCGGGCCGTCTCAACAAATGTGGTTCAGGGAGATGCGGCAAATATTGCAATGGGATCATCTTCAACATCGTCCTCCAGTATCAATGGAGGGGATGTAAAGTCTTTTCCACTTCCAGGTGGCGGCTCAATGACTATTGAAAACCAATTGATTCACAAGCCTGCTGTTTCACCACTCTTACCCGGAGGTGACAATTTTGAAGCAACGGGGATTGCAATCACTGAGTAGAAAATTGCGTGATGATCGGGGGAGCGCAGTTGTTGAATTCGTAGTTCTCACGATTCCGCTTTTCGTACCCTTTGCCCTGTATTTAGGTTTTGTACACGCTCAATCCCAGAGCGCATTTGATGCTCATAATCTTGCTCGTCAGGTTGCGCGTGCATACATCACTAGCCCAACAGAAGAATCAACTGCAGCACGAGTGCAGACCGTTGTTGAAACCTTTTCTCGTGAAATCTTGTCAAAGCGTGGAATTACATCCTTGCCAGAAGTCAGAATAACCTGCAGTGCACAGCCATGTTTAACTCCAGGTTCACAAGTACGTGCGGAGGTCACTCTCGAAGATCCGTCTATTAAGCCGGGAGGCTACCTCCGATTCATTGATTCAACGTCTACGAAAGTTATTGCCTCCGATACGCAGGTTGTTGATATCTGGAGAAGTACATGAACATTTACAGCAAAATTAAGGCAAAGGTATTGGATGAAAGAGGTTCGCTAACTATTCTCTCAACCTCGCTTTTTATGCTTTTAGTTGTGAGCTCGTTTCTCATTTTGAACGCTTCGTCGGCTTACTTGGCTAAGAGAGAACTTGTCCAAGTCGGCGAAGAACTCATTTCCAAAGCCGCTCACCACCTTGATTCAAATTCGTATTACTCAAATAGCCAAAACCCATCAAGCTCGATTTCAATGGGCTCAGATCCAAACTCTTTCAACCCATCAAGCACATATACGGGTGGAGCGAGTGGCGTGCTTCCCATCGACTGTTTAAGTGCCTACCAATCATTTATCAACGAAATTTCCGGCGCTCAACTCCGCGGAAACTCCATCCATTTCGATTCGTGGAACTGCGATGGTTCTTCCGTATCTGCCAAAGTTTCATCGCAGATAAAGCATCTTCTCGTGACGCCTATTCTTGGAAGTGATTCCTCTTTCTTAGTTACAGCAACAATTTCGGCTATAAATCGATTACAAGGCGCTAATTAGGGTCTGCATTACACGTCAGGATTTCAGATATTCTTTCCCCATGGCAGCGCGCGAGTGGGAACTAGAAGTCGAAGAACTCGACGGTGTTCTCAAAAGCATTGAAGCCGTTTTGAATCTTCCAAAGCTGGAGAAGGAATCGGTAGAACTCGAAGCAGAAGCATCGGCCCCAAATCTTTGGGATGATCCCGAGAAAGCTCAGGTCGTAACAAGCAAACTTTCCCGTGTTCAATCCACGCTTAATCGAGCAAAGACTATTCGCCGCCACCTTGAAGAGATTCCACTTCTCTATGAATTGGCAATGGAAGAGAAGGATTCTTCGGCCGTTTCTGATGCAGGAAATGAATTGGACACCATCGCAAAGACCATTCGTGAATTAGAAGTTCAAACACTTCTCAATGGTGAATACGACGACCGCGATGCACTCGTCACAATTCGATCAGAAGCCGGGGGAGTAGAAGCCGCCGACTGGGCTCAAATGGTTCAACGTATGTATCTTCGATATTGCGAACGAAAGGGTTACAAGGTTGATGTCCTTGAAACTTCCTACGCCGAAGAAGCAGGAATTAAGTCTTCAACATTTCGCGTCAGCGCTCCTTATGCATACGGCCACTTATCGGTAGAACAAGGAACACATCGCCTTGTTCGTATTTCGCCCTTTGATTCACAGTCACGTCGCCACACCTCTTTCGCAGGAGTGGAAGTCGTTCCGGTAGTAGCAGTGAGCGATCATGTTGAGATTGATGAAAAAGATATTCGAGTCGATGTTTATCGCTCTTCCGGACCTGGAGGTCAGGGCGTGAACACAACTGACTCTGCTGTTCGCATTACACATATGGCGACCGGAATTGTTGTCTCTTGCCAGAACGAACGCTCACAGATTCAAAATAAGGCAACGGCCATGGCTGTTTTGCAATCGAAATTACTCGAACGTCGTCGTCAAGAAGAACGTGCACGCTTGGATGCCCTCAAGGGAGATTCAACGGGTTCATGGGGAAATCAAATGCGTTCCTATGTTCTTGCTCCGTATCAAATGGTGAAAGACCTTCGCACAGATTATGAAGTGGGAAATCCTTCCGCAGTTCTTGATGGAGATATCGATGGTTTCATCGAAGCAGCAATCAAGTGGCGCAAGAGCGCTTAATATCTCCTCACATCTCTTATTCGGGCTATTGCTCTAAATTTTCCCGCGTCAGGCTCAAAATAAACTTTTCTCACAGCCAATTCAGCGCGTATTTCCCCATTCTGCGCCTAGCTCCTACCTAAACTTTGGCGTGTATCGAGGTGTCAACACCTTCTCCCTTTCGCTGCGAAAGCACGATCGGGAAGTCCGATGTAGTTGAACGCAAACTGCTGGCAAAGCTTTACGCCAACAGAAGAGTTTGAAGGAGTAGATGTGATTCGTTTTGAGAACGTCACCAAGTTGTACCCAAAGCAGGAGAAGCCTGCTCTGGACAAGGTGAGCATCGATATTGAAAAGGGCGAATTCGTTTTCCTTGTCGGACTTTCAGGTTCGGGCAAATCTACTTTTTTACGCCTTTGTCTTCGTGAGGAAACTCCAACAACTGGCACCATCATCGTCGCAGGCAAAGATCTTGGTGAGCTTGCAGCTCATAAAGTCCCCGAACTTCGTCGCCAAGTAGGAACTGTTTTCCAGGATTTCCGCCTGCTTCCAAATAAGACTGTTGCAGAGAACGTTGCATTTACATTGCACGTTCTTGGCTACTCGCAAAAGGAAATTGATCGTGAAGTCCCCGAAGTTCTTGAGCTTGTGGGCCTTGAAGAGAAAGCAGATCGCAAGCCTTCTGAACTCTCTGGTGGAGAACAACAACGCGTGGCAATTGCTCGTGCATATGTTTCTCGCCCAATGATTTTGATTGCCGATGAACCAACGGGAAATCTCGACCCCGCAACATCGGTTGGAATTATGAAACTTCTCGACAGAATCAACCGCGAAGGCACCACTGTTGTTATGGCTACACACGATTCAGGAATTGTTGATCAGATGCGTAAGCGAGTAATTGAACTCGATGGCGGCCACGTTGTCCGCGATCAGGTTCGTGGCGTTTATGGATACACGGGTTGATCAAAGTATTTTTTTTAACAGGCAGCAAGAAGAGATAGGAAGCAAGAGATGCGCGCAGCGTTCGTAGCAAGTGAAGTCAAGATTGGCATACGCCGTAATTTGACGATGACATTTGCAGTGATGATTACTATCGCGATATCGCTCACTCTTCTAGGTATTGGACTTCTTGCAAACTCACAGGTCCGCGTGATGAAGGATTATTGGTACGACAAAATTGAAGTCTCCGTTTTCCTTTGTGGATCCCTATCCGAATCACCATCATGCGCTGGTGGTCCCATCAACTCTGCTCAACGCCTGGGAATTCAGCAAGATCTCCAGGCTCTTCCTGTCGTGCAAAACGTGTATTACGAGTCTCAAGCTCAGGCATACCAACACTTCCAAGAGAGATTTAAGAATTCAGCGATTGCGCAAAATGTAACTCCGGATCAACTTCCTGAGTCCTTCCGAGTAAAGCTCAAGGACCCGACACAATTTAATGTTATTCAATCTGCATTCTCGGGACGTCCTGGAGTGGATACAGTTCAAGATCAGCGTGCCATTCTCGACAAGTTCTTCAAACTTCTTGGGGTCCTGCGTGACGGTGCACTTGCCATTGGTGTTGCTTCAATTCTTACGGCGATGCTTCTCATTTCAAATACCTTGAGAATTGCCGCATTCAACCGTCGCCGAGAAACTGGCGTCATGAAACTAGTTGGAGCGACATCGTTCTCCATCCAATTGCCATTCCTTCTTGAAGGTGTTTTCTCCGCGCTCAACGGTTGGGTCTTCTCGACCGGACTTTTGGCTCTCTTTAAACTTTTGATTTCGGCAAAGGTCGCGCCACTTCTGAGCTTTACCCGATTTTTCACATGGGCAGATGTATGGGTCGCATCAGGTGAACTTTTGTTTACTGGACTTGTGATCTCGACAATCGCCTCACTCGTCACGCTTCGCAAGTACCTCAAGGTCTAACTTCGCCCGCTTTCCCCCTGGTTTTGGCATTTTGGGGGCAACATTTTGCGAGAGAATGTGTCTATATAGATATGAGCCGTTAGTTTCTGCCTGCCCAATCAGGCCCGTGACTTACGGACCTACGCCGTCATCATGACGGCAGAACGATTGGAATGGAGGTGACGAGATGGTGAAAGAAGAAGGCAAGAAGGTTGTTGCCCAAAACAAGGCTGCTCGTCATGACTATTTCATCGAGGATGTCTTTGAATGTGGTCTTGTACTATCCGGAACTGAAGTGAAGTCACTTCGTGCTGGTCGCGCATCTCTCATCGATGGTTTTGCAACTATTGATAGTGGCGAAGCATGGCTTGAAGGAATTCATATTCCCGAATATAACGAGGGAAGTTGGACAAACCACACACCGCGACGAAAGCGAAAGCTTTTGATGCATCGTCGGGAAATCGACAAACTTGATTCAATATTGAAGCAAGGTGGTCTTACTCTGGTTCCGCTCTCTTTGTATTTCAAAGATGGACGGGCAAAGATCGAGATTGCCCTTGCAAAGGGAAAGAAGGCGCACGATAAGCGCCAGTCCATGATTGAAAAGCAGGCGAATCGGGAGATTCACCGCGGTTTGTCTCGTCGCACCTCCGGCAAGGATTTCGAGTAATCAGCGTCCGATAGAATTCTTCTCATAGCTTTACAGGTATAACTGAAAACTACATATAGATGCGATAAACAAATGCTTACTCAGAACCCATATTTTTCCTGCCGTAAAAGGTAGGTAACAATGGGGGTGATCGGTTTCGACTTTAGTTGTTGAAGCAGAGGAAGCGGGCCGAGGAAGCTTGGATGATCTCGTTAACCACAAAAACCAGGCAAAACTATAACTGCAGATAAAACTACAGTTGATTTCGCTCTAGCTGCATAAGCTAGCCCGATAATCCGTCAGCCCCAGCGCGCTCTCGTCTGGGAATCTGGCGTCGACTAGAGAGCTTGTCTGATTACAGTGTTGCAGATGTAATCGGAGAGATTTTCTGCAAATGAGTTTGTTGACTACTTGTGCACGAGAGAGTCTGGACTGAGAAAACGTTATGTGCACTACGCCCGTAGAAGCTCCGTTTCAGTGCTTAAGGACCCGGGTTCGATTCCCGGCACCTCCACGCAGCTCCGAGAGAAAAGTTGAACTTGTTCAAACTTTTCCGAGGAGCAAGGGGTGGTTGAGCGCGATCTCTTTGCGCGAAACCTCCACGACTGCTCCCGCTTTGAGCGCGATCTCTTTGCGCGAAACCTCCACGACTGCTCCCGCTTTGAGCGCGATCTCTTTGCGCGAAACCTCCACGACTGCTCCCGCTCTGAGCGC
>CAINRG010000057.1 GCA_903852585.1 uncultured Actinomycetes bacterium | reverse complement strand
GAGTTCTTTTGCTTTGCATTCTGCTCAAGCCATGCCACATCGATTTCGATATCAAAGTGACCGGAGTTTGCAAGGATTGCACCATCTTTCATCACCTTGAAATGTTCGTCGCGAAGAACATCACGGTTGCCTGTGACAGTAATAAAGACATCTCCAATTTTCGCTGCGTCCGCCGCTGGCATAACGCGGAAGCCCTGCATAAGTGCATCAAGTGCCTTTGTTGGATCAATTTCAGTTACAACGACATCTGCGCCCATACCCTTTGCGCGTTCTGCAACACCTTTACCGCAGTAGCCAAATCCAGCAACAACAAATACCTTGCCCGCAAGAAGTTGGTTTGTCGCACGGAAAATCGCATCTAGTGTTGACTGACCTGTGCCAAAGCGATTATCGAACATGTGCTTTGTGTCAGTGTCGTTTACAGCGATCATTGGAAACTTGAGAGCGCCGTCTTTGCTCATCTGCGCAAGACGAATAACGCCCGTAGTGGTCTCTTCGCAACCACCAAGAACGCCTGGGATCAACTCTTGGCGAGTGGTGTGGAGTGTGTTGACGAGGTCGCAACCGTCATCAAAAACGAAATCGGGCTTGATATCAAGAGCTGCATTGAGATGCGCGTAATATCCATCGCGGTCTACGCCATTCTTTGCGAAAACTGAGATTCCATATTCGCTGACAAGTGCAGCGGCTGTGTCGTCTTGAGTTGAAAGAGGATTTGATGCACAAAGTGCTAGTTCTGCTCCGCCAGCTTTAAGTGCAATCATCAAGTTTGCTGTCTCAGTTGTTACGTGCATACATGCTGCGATGCGGATACCTGCGAAAGGTTTTTCCTTTTCGAATCGAGCTTTAATTTGTTGAAGAACAGGCATGTTTCGTCCTGCCCATTCAATGCGCTTCTTGCCTTCGGCGGCTAACGCTGGATTTGCAATGTCATGTGAAACGGCTGCTTGTACAGACACGTGTGCTCCTATTGGATTCCCGAGGCCTCGGCGCTTGATTAAGTAATGTAGTAGAAGTTTACCCGATGAGCTTGAGGACCTTATCCCGAACCTTCTTCATCGTCGCCTCGTTCACAGCCTCGACATTCAAGCGTAGTAGGGGCTCTGTGTTCGATGGGCGAACATTGAACCACCATTCATCAGCGGTGACGGTGACGCCATCAAGTTCATCGATTTCATAGTCCTGCGTGAATGAGTCGCGAATGAGTTGGAGCGCTGCCTGGGTGTCAGAAACGCGAGTATTGATCTCTCCGCTCAGGATGTATCGATTGTATGGTGCCAGAAGTTCCGAAAGGTTCTTCTGACTTCCAGAAAGTTCAGCAAGGGCAAAGAGTGCTGCCAACATTCCAGAATCTGCACGCCAAAAATCAGTGAAATAAAAGTGGCCACTATGTTCGCCGCCAAAGACTGCTCCAGTTTCAGCCATCATTGCTTTTATGTACGAGTGACCAACGCGCGATCGGACAGGCTTGCCGCCATTTTCAGAAATAACCTCTGGTACAGCTTTTGATGAAATGAGGTTATAAATAACTGGTGCGCCAGGTTTGCGTTTTAATTCCCGAACCGCAATAAGCGAAGTGAGCGCCGACGGTGTGACGATTTCGCCTTTTTCATCAATTAAAAAGCAGCGGTCAGCATCTCCATCAAAAGCCAAGCCAATATCGGCCTTATGTTTTTTCACCGCTTTTTGAAGATCTCGCACATTTTCCGGGTCGATGGGATTTGCTTCATGATTAGGAAATGTTCCATCGAGTTCGAAATACATAGGGATAACTTCGACATTCAAGCGAGCCATTACAGCAGGGGCGGTGTGGCCAGCCATTCCATTTCCTGCATCAATGACAACCTTGAGGCGTCGCTCTGCTGAAGTGAGTTCAGAACCAAAGAGAGAAAGAAGAAAATCAACATAGTCATTTAACATATCTTTTTCGGTGACTTTTCCCATGGCTCTTGTTGAAAGCGGAACACCTTGAACAATGAGATCGCGAATGCGGCGCAATCCTGTTTCTTGTCCAATGGGGCGCGCAGCGCTCTTACATAGCTTTATGCCGTTGTACTCGGCTGGGTTATGGCTTGCGGTAAACATGGCTCCAGGGAGATTGAGCTTCCCGGATGCAAAATAGGCCATATCTGTCGATGCCAGACCAATTCGGATGGCATCAAATCCTTGTGAGGTTACTCCATCGGCAAATGCTTGTGCCAAGAGTGGTGAGGAAGGACGCATATCTTCACCAATAACGACTGTTGCAGGTTCGCGCTCTTCCTCCAGAAATCGAGCAAAGGATGCACCAAGTGCAAATGCGAAATCCGGTGTGATTTCTTTATCGACCAAACCGCGTACGTCATAAGCCTTCATGATGGTGTCGAGAAATTCGCGCGTGAACATATCCCAAACTTACAGGGTGGGTTCGTGGCTGACTAGTTTACGAGAGTTAATGAGAGGGAAGAGCGCGCAAATGACCACGGCGACCAATCTCTTGGCCACTCTCTTCTGCAGCAGGAGCTTGCTTCGTATACGCCTGTGCTACTTCACGAACTGCATCAGCAATTGCCATTAAATCATCATCACTTGGACCGTGGCTCTCGCCATCAGGTTCTTGCTTAATAACGTTCCAGCCATTTGGGACGGTCAATGTGAGGCTATGTTGAAGACAGAGGTCATACGAGTGCGGTTCTGCAAATGTCGCGAGTGGGCCGAGCACCGCGGTGGAATCTGCGTAGACATAAGTCAGAGTCTTGCTTGCAACTGATCGACAACTTGCACGAGAGCATGTACGCCCTGTTCGTTGAAGATTTCTTGCACTCGTCATAATGAGAGATTAGCGCCTCTCGTATGTAAAACGTTGGATTTCAACGCGAAAGCGCGTGCACGTCAACAATGGGCAGTGTGGATTTCTCGAGAACTGCTCCTGCCGAAAGTGGAAGATAGGCCAATTGCCCGCCTGAACCGTTCCTGATAATTGTTCCTGCGTAGACAGGCTTCTTTGGATCGGCGGTAAAAGTGATTGTTCTGATACCGCCGGTGCCAGGGTTCCAAAATGCAATGTCACTCCCGCTAATTTGTGCGCTCATGCTCTTTCCATTCGAATTCTTCCACTTGACACCTACATTTATATCGGTGCCTGTGAATACAAACTTAGGAGAAAGGCCCGTGAAGTTCATTGTGAGTTGTGAAAGTTGCGAGACGGGGGTTGCCCACGCGAAATCAGCTCCTGTAAATGCCGTGAGAACAGAGGCAACAACGGGTTGATCAGATTCCACCACGACCGACATTGGAGTTGTTGAAGTGAGGTCTGCGAGAGGTATATCCACTACCTGACCGTGAGCGATTGTTCTTCCATCAAAACCAACAGGAGTAAATGCCCCGTCACCAGAATTCATGGTCAATTTAATGTTTGCATCTAAGTTTCCAGGAACAAGTACGCGGAAAGTTGAACTCACTTTTCCACTCGACGATTGCAAAACGGTTGGGATAACAACTTTTGTGGATGGCGAAAGTTGGGAATTTACAAGGTCTGAACCAAGAGAGTGCAGCCCCTTCTTTCGCTGGTCGAAGAGAAAACTTGTCACTCTTCCAGCGCGTGTAACAACATGAAGTGCAACCGAATCGTCACCAGGAACAAGAGCATCAACAAAAACTGTACGGTCTGAATTTGCAGGTATTGATACAGAGATAACCGGCAGCGCTTGTTTAGATGAGTAGCCAGTAATATCTACAAGAGCTGGGCTGAGGCCGCTATTTACAATGTCGAGTTGGGCTTTACTTGTAAGTCCACCCGATCCTCCCAAAAACCATTGGTCAGCGTTTCCTGCTTCACATATTGCTGTGCCAATTCCTCCACCTGAATTATTAAGTGCAAAAGTGGTGCCGGGATTGCTATCGACCAAGAGAGCGCTTGAATTAATGTTTTCAAGGGCAGAAAGAGATTTATAAAAACTGACCGATTTTTTCACAACATGACGAACTGAAGTTCGATATTTTGGCAAGAAAGCAGTCGTGGTGCCATCGCCAAGTTTTGCGGGGCATACAGTGGCTGGGAATGCGCTCTGGTTATTGTTGGAATTCTGCGCAACAGGGGCTGCATAGGAAATGGCAAGTGCACCGACAAGAAGAGCAGCGATTCCAAGTATCCGCTCGTCAATTCTTTGTGGTCTTTGTAGTCTATGTAGACTTTGTGGAATTCGTTTTAACATCACACAAGCTCCTCAATCGGAACTTCACGCTTTCGGCGACCAGCTGGAAGGGAGAGGACAACGACAGTAATGAGAACTATTAATTGAAGTGAAATCAAGGAGCGGTGCAAGGTTCCATCATGAAGAACGGTGATATGCCCGCTATGTTCGATTGTAAATATAGGTAGCCCGTTGGATGCATGTTGCAGAGGCACTCTTTGGCCATCCAAAAGAAGACGCCAATTTTGGTCGTACTTTTCTGCGACAACGATGACACCGGGTTGCGAGAGATCACCTTCGGCGCTGATGTTTGTGGAAGGAATGATTTTTGTTGAGTAATCCTTACCGATGAAAAGAACACGAGGAGATGCTCCGACAACCTTCCACACAATCCCTGATGGCGTGGATGACATGCGGGCAAAACCACCACTTCCGTCAATGATTCGAATCAAAGAGCCGTCATTCACGGCTTTGAGAAATAGATACTGAATTCCAAATTGGCCGAGAACTTTTGAGGATTGAATTCCGGCTCCTGCGATTAATTCATTCATTGTCTGAGCAACTTCAGGGGGCGGGGCAACTGTTACATCTGCGTCACCAAGTTGGATATCGCTTCCTCGAGAAATTTCATACATGACCTGTCCATCAATCACATTAATAACGACAGTTTTTGGTTTTGCTGGAGTATCCGCAAGGGCTGTTACAAACGCAGGAACTATCTGCTCCTGGTCTGCTTTGACGAGTGATTGAGATCCTCCTGTAATTGCCCAGATTGGTGTAGCTACGAGTGAAAAGACTGTGACAAGTGCAATGGCGCCCGTAACCAGATGTTTTTTCCCAAGTGGAATATCTCGGAGAGTCGGAATAAATCCTTCGGCGTACAACAAAACGCCGGGGATAACGAGTGCTGATGCAATTGCAATAATTGGACCTGTCCATATATTTGCTGAACTTCCATGTCCAGCAATTGTGAATGAACTCAACGAAATTGCGATTGCAATAACAGCCGTTGCCATAAGGCTTGCAGAGCGCAATTCTGTAATTGCAACAGCAGAAAGAGCGAGCAAGAGAACCGGAGAAATGAGCCAAAGTGGTGGAGCCCCAGCCCCGCCAGGGTTTGCAAAGAATTCATACCAACGCTGGCCAGACTGAATGGGAATCCCTGGTTCTAAGAAAAATTGAGTTGGGTGAATAACCATTGCGATGGACCACGGCATGGTGAGAAGCCAAGGTGTAAGAAAAAGTGCAAATCGTCTCTTTATGCCACCGCTTTCTGGGGCAAATATAAGTTTTTGAATTCCGAGCTCACGATAGAGATCTCGCAACTCCCAGCCGCAGATTGCCAAGCGGTAGCCCTGCAAAAAAAGCCAACCAGCAAGGATGATGGGATTGAAGGCGCAGAAGACAGCAATAAGAAGAGTGATTGCAAATATTCGCCTCCAGCTCGCAGATTCATTTGTTCGTGTAAATGGAGAGATGAAGTACAGAGATGGCGCAATCAAAATAATGATGACGGTGCCAAGTCGACCTTGATTTATCGACGCCCACAGAACTGGTGAAAATGCGTAAATCCCTGCACCGATGAGGCCGTAATAGCGAGTGGAGCCTAATTTTGTCAGCACTCTAAAAAATATATAAAAAGAAAGGATTGGGGCGAAGAGAAATATAAGAGTGATAAAAAGTGGAAGATTGAAAAGTGTTACAACGCTTGCAAAACCAAGTACCGGAATCCACGGTGGGGTCGTTGCTGAAGAGCCCAAGCCAACGAGATGCCACGATTGCGCATACTGACTCAAAAGCGTGAGCCCACTATGGGGGGCGACGGCCAGTGCGCCTCCAGAAAGATTTCCAAGACGACTTCTTGCAGCAAGTACTGAAACAACTGTCATTGCAAAGAAAAGGATGAAATGTGGTTTTTTCGCAAGAAGTTTCCACAAAGGTTCTTCTTTTGAAGGAACTAAATCTGGATCGTCAAAGCTATCCCCAATAACGCCGATATCTGAATACGACTGAGCATGCGGAATTTCATCCAGTGTGACATCTGGGCGAAGAGTCTTGGAAATGAGTGAAGAAAGACCTTCACTCGCCATTCGAAATTGCGACCACTTTGGTGGAATAAATCTGCGAATGATTCGAGAGGATATAAACCGCTTTTTCTTTCGGTAACGCCTGGCTTGAATAATTTCTTTTGGATTTATGAGAACAAGTCCTACGGCCGCAATCTCATCGCCGGCATACCCTGGAAGTTTTGCCAAGAGATTTACAACAGCACGAGCAACACTTGTTGTCAGAAGTTGAAGAGCAATCCACGGAAGCGTCCACCATGTTGCATTAACAAGAAGAACATACGCAGCATTTCTGCGATCAAGAAGCAAAGGGCGGTGGAGAAATGCTTCCGAAACATCAACAGGGCGACGTTCAGACGATGAGGCTTCTGCGTGATACGCAACAGCGTCAGGCACTGCAATGACAGAGTGGCCAGCTACATAGGCGCGCCATCCCAAATCCACATCATCTCGGAAGAGAGCAAGGTTTGTATCTAATCCACCAAGTTCCTCATAAACGCTTCTACGAATAAGCGCTCCTGCAGTACTTACTGCTAACACTTCACGAACTCCATCGTGCTGACCTTGATCTTGTTCTTGGCGTTCAAGCCCAGTCCATCGAGCGCCATTAGATGCGATGGAGACACCAACTTCTAGGAGATGGTTTCGGTCATACCAACCGCGAAGTTTTGGACCGGCGATTGCAACTTGTGGGCGTTCGGCAACAGCTTCAAGAAGCTGAGCGAGCGCATCTTTATCGGGTGCACAATCATCGTGGATCAACCAGATCCATTCATTATCATTTGCTTGAGGAGTTAATTCCAGGGCGTGATCAATAGCATCGCCGTAACCCATATCTCGATCTTCTTCAAAATAGGGAATGCCTGCAGATTTAAGAAGTTTTAAGGAGTTATCAGTTGAGCCGGTATCAACGGCAATAATTCTTTCTATTTTTCGATTTTGAGAACCGAGGGCAGCAATTACCTGAGGTAACCAAGTCGCGCCATCGTGGGTAACCACGACTGCGGTGACGAAAAAGTTATCTGCCATTAAATGAGCCTATAGATAGGGAGGGTAAGGCTCCAATTGCCGTGTAAAAATCAGGCAATTTTCTGGAAACCTGAGAAAATATTTAGGCTGAACGACGCTTAAGGCGACGACGCTCGCGCTCAGAAAGGCCGCCCCAGATACCGAAGCGCTCATCGTGACCGAGAGCGTATTCAAGGCATTCACCGCGGACATCACATGAGAGGCAGACGCGCTTTGCTTCGCGAGTTGATCCGCCTTTTTCAGGGAAGAAGGCTTCTGGATCAGTCTGAGCACAGAGTGCACGCTCTTGCCAAGAAAGCTCTACGGCATCGCCTTTGGTTAAACCTTGCGCCATACCTTGCGCCACACCGAGTGCAACCGTTATCTCGTTCTTGCGTTCTGTCATAAAACAATCTCCTACCTTAAGCTAGAAGGGCTCTGCCCTTTCCTAGCGACCCGATGGCTTACCCCTCGGGCTTCTTAGGGAGAATTACACGGGTGTAACCCCTATTGAGTCAAGTCCTGGAGAGGGGAAATTAATAAATAAAATAAGGGCTTTTTCAAAAAATTGCAGAAATGTTCAGTCATTTTGGGCGTGAAAAACCAAGAAAAACGCTCTCTGCAATCGTTGCAGGAGGAACGTTAAATCCAGGTGCCACAAAAGTATTGATTAGTACTGCTTTTTCACCAATAACAGCACCTTCCCCAATAATGCAGTTGGATAATCGAGAATGAATTCCAACTACCGCACCAGAATCAATAAAACAACCTGCATCTTGGGTTGAGGGTTGATGAATATCAATATTTTTCGCAGTCAGTACCTCATTGTTGATCTTCACGATGCGTCCCTCTTCGATTGCGCGATCGAGTGCGACAGAAGTTGCAAGGCCTGAGGTCAAATCCTTTGTTGCCTTGAGAAGGGCGCCGGGATTTCCAATATCTAACCAATAGCGAGAATCGACAAATCCAAAGAGGCGTCCCCCGGATTGGAGCAGTGCGGGAAAAGTTTCTCGCTCGACGGAAACAACAGTATTTTCCGGGATTGATTGAAGAACACTTTTATTGAAAATGTAACAACCTGCATTAATAATATTTGTAGGAGGATTTTCCATTTTTTCATTAAAGGAAAGAATTCGATTTTCAGAATCAAGTTCGACAACTCCAAATGCTCTAGCATCGGGTACATCAGTCAAATAAAGCGTTGCATCTGCTTCATGTGAGTGATGAAATTTCATCTGTTCGACGAGGTCGTGGCTGCTAAGAACATCGCCGTTAAAAATTACGACAGATCCTTCACCTTTGAGTTTTGACGCCGCATTTCGAATTGCTCCCCCGGTACCTAAAGCGCTCTCTTCGACCGCATAGGAAATTGAGATTCCAAAACGTTTACCGTCGCCGAAATAGGGCTCAAATATCTCTGCCATAAAACTTGTAGCAAGAACAATCTCAGTGATTCCCGCTTCACGGGCTTTCACAATTTGGTGTTCAGTAAATGGAATGCCGGCCACTTTGAGCATGGGCTTTGGCGTAGAAAAGGTGAGGGGCTGCATTCGAGTTCCCATACCGCCCACGAGAAGAATGGCTGACTTCACTTGATGAGACATTTACGAAGCAATTCTCTTTGCGGCTTCAGAAATTTGAGCATCTGTGGATGTTAAAGCGACGCGAATATGGCGACTTCCTTCTTCGCCGTAGAAACGTCCAGGGGTGGCAAGAATTCCACGATCTGCAAGCCAAGTAATCGATTCCCAGTCGCTTTCATTTCGAGTGCACCATATGTAGAGACCCGCGTCGCTCAATTCAACCGTGAATCCTGCACTTTCAAGGGCCGGGCGAAGTAAATCTCTTCGCGCTGCATATCTTCCTGCTTGTTCCTGAACGTGGCTCTCATCGCCAAGAGCGACGGTCATGGCTCGTTGAACAGGAGCTGGAACCAACATTCCAGCATGCTTGCGAATTTCGCGGATGCGAGAAATTAGTTCTGGATCACCAACAACAACTCCTGCGCGATATCCGGCGAGGTTGCTTCTCTTGGAAAGTGAATAAACCGAGAGGAGATTCTTATTGTTGCCTGCTGCCACCTTGAGCAGAGAAACTGGTGTGTGTGCACCCGTCGCCGGGAAATTGAGATAGCACTCATCAGAGGCAACAACGACGTTGTGGCTTCGGCTGTAATCAATGACTGCTTGGAGTTCTGCGATGGAATGAACTCGCCCTGTTGGGTTTGATGGAGTATTAATCCATGTCAGATCTGATGCACTCCATGAGTCCGGAGATATCTCAACTGTCTTTGCCTGCGCACCGGCAATAAGAGCTCCTACTAAATACGTTGGATAAGCAATCTCGGGATAATTAACTGTCTTTGCTTCTAAAAGTGTTGGTAGCCATGCGACAAGTTCCTTCGATCCAATCGTGGGTAAAAGATCAAAATCTCCTGAAACGCCAAGAACTTTTTCTGCCCACGAACGCATTGATGAACGAAGTTCAGAAGTGCCGATTGTCAGTGGATAACCGGGAGAGTTAGATGCCCGGTTGAGTTCGGCTTGAATAAATTCTGGCGTTGGGTCGACAGGAGTCCCAACTGAAAGATCAATAATTCCACCAGGATGAAGCTTTGCCTTATCGCCATAAGGGGCGAGGGTGTCCCAAGGAAAATCTGGAAGCTTCACGGAGAAAGTTAGTTAGCTTTTGGAGGTGCTGCGACAACCTTTGGGTGATCGCTATTTGTTGCGCCAACCTTACTTGCGCCACCAGGAGAACCAAGTTCAACAAAGAACTGTGTTCCCATTTCGCGGAAATCTTTCCACTGCGCTGGGACATCATCTTCGTAGTAGATAGCCTCAACTGGGCATACTGGCTCGCAGGCGCCGCAATCAACACACTCGTCAGGTTGGATATAGAGCATGCGGTTACCTTCGTAGATGCAATCCACAGGACATTCCTCTATACAGGATTTATCCTTTACGTCGATGCACGGTTCTGCGATTACGTAGGTCATGGCACGCCTTTCCAGGTATGTACGGTGTTGCGAGGTCGTAATTCTAAAGGCATCAGGAGCTATTTGCGACAACATGTCAGAAAAGCCTGGTGAATAGGTTTTAATGCCTGTATGGAACTGCCCGGAATTGGCGACGTCGGCTCAAAAGTGAGCATTCGCCTCGTCAACGAGAGCCCCGATGAGGGCCGTTGGCGAGATCTTCTCGGGGTTCTTGAATCGTTGACGACTGTGCGCCGAAAAAATGGTGAACTCTTAAGCTTTGATCCATCGCAGATTCTTCTGTGGAAGAAAATCTCGCCACCTGAACATGGAACCGGCTTATTTCTCTACAACACCCAGAGCCGTGAAATTGAAGAATTGATGCCATCGATGGGTCGAAGAATTCATATTTACTGTTGTGGTCCAACTGTGTATCGCGATGCTCACGTAGGGAATCTTCGTACATTCCTCCTACCGGATTTGATCTCTCGAATCTTAAAATTTGATGGCTGGCACCCTGTTGTTGTTCAAAACATCACTGATGTTGGACACATGAGCGAAAACTTTGAAGATAAGTTATTGAGCGAATCAGAAAAGGTAAAGAAGGATCCGCTTGAAATTGCTCGTGAGTTTGAAGAGAAATTCTTCATTGATCAAGCCCGACTCAATATCACTCGCGCCGACAAATCTCCTCGGGCAAGTGAGTCAATCGATTTAATGCAAGAGATGATCTCCCAACTTATTGTGGAGAAAGCGGCATATGTCGGTGCCGACTCCTCGGTTTATTTTTCAGCAGAGTCATGCGAATCGTATGGCGCAATCAGTGGCAATCGTCTTGATTCATTGAAGCCGGGTCATCGCTATGAATATACAGATGATGGGGAGAAGAGATTCCACGCCGATTGGGCTCTCTGGAAAAATGCGGGAAATCGAAATGACCTTGTCTGGAATTCACCATGGGGAAGGGGATTTCCTGGGTGGCATATCGAATGCTCTGCGATGTCGATGAAGTTCCTGGATTCTCGTGTGGATTTACATATCGGAGGAATAGATCTTCGCTTTCCTCATCACGAAAATGAGAGAGCGCAATCAAATGCAATTGCCCATCGCGAAGTTGTTTCCATGTGGTTGCACGGGGAACATCTTCTTTTCGAAGGGCGAAAGATGGCAAAAAGTTCCGAGAATGTTGTTCTGGTCAGCGATCTCATCGATAGAGGCTTTGATCCTCTTTCACTACGCCTCATATTTCTAGAGAGCAAATACCGCAACCAACTTGATCTTTCATGGGATGCAATAAAGGCGGCAGATAAGACCATTAAGCGCTGGAGACTTCGAGTATCCGAATGGGGTTTTAACGCTTCGACGGAAGTTGATGTTGAGGAATATCTTGCGCTCATTCGTTATGACTTAGATTTTCCTCGCGCACTTGTAAAGTTGCGAGCTCTTGAAAAAGATTCAAATATCTCTCCTTCGATAAAAGCAGGGATATTTGTAAAACTTGATGAAATCCTGGGCCTTAACCTTTTAGCCCGTTAAAGAGATCGGTTTCACGTCCACTACTATCAAATGGAGCAGACTTCTCTCCTTTAACAAGGATGTAGTACTCATCCCCCATAACTTCACTTCCCAAATTATTGGATAAAGCAAAAAAAGGACCATCAAGAGACATTTGTG
This sequence comes from uncultured Actinomycetes bacterium, assembly GCA_903852585.1. Lineage (GTDB taxonomy): Bacteria > Actinomycetota > Actinomycetes > Nanopelagicales > Nanopelagicaceae > PALSA-747. Next base: position 42,348 of record CAINRG010000057.1, on the reverse strand, counting down.
TTGGATGAGCCTTCATCGCTTCAATCTTTTGTGGAGCAAATTTGGCTGCGCTAATAACAGTGGTTACAAGAGCATCATCTTTTACAAAGGGAAGGTCGTCGGCACTTTCAACGCCCAGGAAATCACTACCCATTTCCTTCATCTTTTCAATGCCTTTTTCCATGACAGAACGTGGCATCGTGTTCCAGTAAATTTTTGATATTTCCCATTGAGGGGCTGCAATTTCTGCTGCGCGCATTGCAACGCGGTGTGCCTGAATATGATCAGGATGGCCATATCCGCCAAATTCATCGTATGTGACAAGCACTTGGGGCTTTACTTCAAGAATTACTTTCACAAGTTCGGCTGCGGCTTCATCAAGGTTTGCCTGCCAGAAAACATCAGGGCGATTATTTTGTTCTGTTCCCATCATTCCACTATCGCGGAATTTCGTATGGGGGGCTCCGAGGAAACGAAAATCGGTAACCCCTAGCGCCTTCATGGCATTTGCCAGTTCGCTCTCCCGGTGTGTACCGAGTGCATCGGTTGCGTTGCTTGCCAAGTGGGCCAGCTCTGGGACGAGAACTTCGCCTTCTTCGCCTCGAGTGCAGGTAATAAGTGTGACTGCTACGCCTTCGCTGACATATTTCGCCATCGTCGCGCCATTGTTGATCGTCTCATCATCTGGGTGTGCATGCACCAAAAGGAGGCGCTTTCCGGTCGTATTCACAGCGCCATTTTGCTCCAATGCCGAGTGAGGTGCAATTTCTCCTTTATGACCATACGATTCCCCCAGTGAGTACTGACAATAAGAACCGCCTTCCTCGCGATGAGCGACGTGCCCAACTCTTGACTGCCGCTCTTGAGGTTTTTACGCAGGCTGGTTACCACTCTGCTCCCATGGATGAGATTGCAGATCGTGCCAGCGTCAGCAAGCCAGTTCTTTATCAACACTTCCCATCCAAACTTGACCTTTATCTGGCAGTTCTTGATCTTCACATCGATTCACTTCTCTTTGATATTCAAAAGGCAGTTGCGTCAAAGAGTGACAATGGCGATCGCGTTGCAGCAACTGTTGAAGCATATTTTGATTTCATCAATCACGAAGGTGAAGCATTTCGCTTGCTCTTTGAAAGCGATATGGCTGTTGAACCAAAGGTTCGTGAGCGCCTCACTCGCATGACATATGACTGTGCCGCAGCATTTTCTGCCGTCATTTCACTTGAAACTGGAATGAGCAAAGAAGTTTCGATGATGCTAGCAACAGGTTTGATTGGAAATGTGCAATCCGCTGCTCGCCATTGGCTCGAGCGTGATCAAAAGATTTCACGAGAAGAAGCTGTAAAGCTTGTCTCGGGTCAAATCTGGCGCGGTATTTCTGGTTTTCCCCGCCACGATTAAGTACTAAACTCTTTCTATGGCTACAAAGAAAACTGATTCCCAGACAACTGATATCCGTATTGGAATCAGTGATTCTCCTACAGAACTTCGGATTGAGACACCTCTTTCAACCGATGAGGTTCTCGAACTTGTCCAAGCTGCTCTGAAGAATCAAACTCCACTTTTAATTCATGACACAAAGAATCAAGCTACTTTGGTTCCTGCTCAAAAGATCTCATTTGTTGAATTTGGTAGCGCGCCGGAACGTCGCGTTGGTTTTACAACTCTCTAAGAAGCGCTGATAACTCGTCGCGCATCTGCGCGAGATTCAAGTGCTGCCCATTGCTCTGGCTCGGTTGTATTTTCTGCCAATTCATTGAGCTTTCCATTTCCGTGGTAATCACTCGAACCAGTCCTTAAAACGTTTAAATCATTTGCTATACCGAGGAGCAGGTTTCGTTGATCAGCGGTGTGATCTCGATGAAAAACTTCGATTGCATCTAAGCCAGCATCAACATACGAAGCAAAACTTTCAACCGAGACTGTACGCCCGCGAAGGGATGCCATAGGGTGGGCAATAACTGCTACTCCGCCGGCTTCTTTTATTAGTGCAATAGCCCGTTCTGGTGTCGGTGAATAATGAGCGACATAGTATGGAGAATTGTTGTGAAGCCACTTTTCAAATATTTCATCTCTGCTCTTTGCCAATCCTTTTGCAACCATGGCATCAGCAAGATGGGGACGTCCGAGAGTTGCACCGTCAGAAAGTTGTGCAAGCACTTCTTCCATCGTAATTTCAATCCCAGCTTCATTCATTCGAATAATGATGCGCTCCATGCGACCGAAACGATTATCACGTGTTTGCGAGAGAACATCCTGCAGTTCCTTGTGGCCTGGATCAAAGAGAAGACCGAGCATATGAACACTGATTCCATCATCAGTCTGACAGGAAATTTCTGAACCCAATACAAGATCCATTCCTGGGCGCAGATGTGCAGATGCCTCATCCCATCCTGCAATGCTGTCGTGGTCGGTGATTGCAAGTACTTTTATGCCAGATGCTAAAGCCTTATTAATGAGTTGGGCTGGTGTATCAGTACCGTCACTTATATTTGTATGAGTGTGTAAATCAATCAACGCTTTCCACCAACCACAAAAACAGTACAGCCGGCCAAAATTCCAGCGACACCAATCCACAGCCCGGGCGAGGGTGATTGATGCAGCCATATCCACGCGACAAGTGCTGCCACCGGAACCTCGAAGAAAACTATGAGTGAGACCACAACTGGGGAAACTCTCTTAAGAACAAGATTGAAAAGAGTGTGACCCATAAATTGAGCGCCAATAATAAGGAGAAGGAGTATGACCCATTCGGTTAACGCGAAATGAGTTACTTGAATGCCACCAAAAATAATAAATGGCAAAACAGTGATTGCGCATGTTCCGTAACAAAGCGATGTATATGTGGAAGTTGCAAGATCGCGTTGCACTCGTGATCCAATTGCAACATATGTTGCGGCAAGTGCTGCGCAGGTTATTCCAAAAAGATCTCCTACAAATGCACGCGTTGAAAGGGATAAATCGACGCCAGTGATTACAAATACTGAGGAGAAGGCAATCATCATCCCGACAAGGGACGTCGTTGAGATGTGTTCGCCTTTAAATCGGACATACAGTGCTGCAAAAATTGGCTGAAGCGCTGCTAATGCGGTGCCGGCTGCAACGCTTGTAAATCTCATTGCGAGAAAAAATGCAAGAAAGTGAAAAGCTAGAAAGACTCCGGCAAATGCGGAGTGCTTGAGAAGATGCTTTTTAGCAGGATCTCGCCATTCACCATTTCGAATTGCAAAAGGGGTCATGATCATCGAACCGATGAGATTGCGCCAAAAGACAAGAGTTGGGACAGGCATTGTGCTCTTTGCAATCAAAGGACCTGATGTGCCAATTCCAATGATGCCAAGAAGTAGATAGGGAATGTCCCGGCCTTTTGGTAAGGCGGCGTGATCGTGTGGCTTCATCAAGGGTGAACGGTAAACCAAAGAAGTGCCACAACGCAGATCGAGACGAGGGCAATGATGACTCCATAAATAAATCTCATCCGTTTTGTCGAGGCAAATTCGCCCATAAGACGGGTATCTCGCGAAATTCCATACATGAAAAAGAGAAGTGGCAAGAGCAATACGGCATTCAAAATCTGAGTAAGTACCAAAACTCGAATCAATGGAATGCCGGGAAGAAGAATAAGTCCGGCAGCAAAAAGAGTCATCAGTCCGAATGTTGCATAGAAGAGTGGTGCATCCTTTGGACCATCATCCAGTGCAGCAGGTTGTCCGGTGAGATCCCCGACTGAATATGCTGTGGAGAGAGGCAGGATGGAAGCTGCAAGAAGCGCCGCACCAACAAGTCCAACTGCAAAAAGTGCCTTTGCGAGTGTTCCCGCCAGAGGTACAAGGGCGCGAGCTGCTTGAGCAGCGTCAGTAATATTTGTCTGACCCTCAGCATTTAATGTAGCTGCACAAGTGACGATAACAAAGAATCCAATGATTCCTGTCAGAAGTGAACCCGTCCAAACGTCAACTCGTAGGAGCTTTAAGTCATCCCGAGTTAAACGCTTATCGACTGCGTAGGACTGGATAAACGCCAATCCCCAAGGTGCAAGTGTCGTACCAAGTGTCGCTGTGGCGATGTAAATAGCATCATGATTAAAGGGCATCGATGGGACAACAACTCCGTGCAGCGCTTTGCTCCAATTCGGGTGGGCCATAAATCCCGCAACAACATATGCAATAAATACTGCGGAGAGAGCAAAGAATACTTTCTCAACGCGCGCAAATGATCCGCGCAAAACCAAAAACGAAACAACAAGTGCTGCAGCAGGAACTGTGATAAATCGCGAATATCCAAAGAGTTGTCCTGCAGCCGCAATACCCGCGAATTCAGCTGTTAACGTTCCAAAATTTGCAAGAAGAAGTGCAAGTGCGCTCAACGTTCCTGATCGAGCGCCATACTTTTGGCGTACCAATCCAATAAGACCTTGACGCGTTACGACACCAATTCGAGCCCCAAGATCTTGAAAGAGAATAAGCGCGATGGTCGAGATTACGAGAACCCAGAGCATTTGATAAGCAAACTTCGCACCCAGTTGTGAATATGTTGTGATGCCCGCTGGATCATCATCAGAGAGTCCGGCGATCACTCCAGGACCCATCACTGATAAAAGTGCAGCTAAGCGAATTTTTCGTTGAGTAGTCATTTAGAGCGCACCTGAACCTTTAGATAAACCATGTTGTTCTTCAGGCTTCAAGGCGTCCACCAAATCATCGGCCAAGATTCGACCAACAGGCTTTCCTTTTTCATCAATTACGACAATCGATGCACCGCGGTTATTTGAAAACTCTTCAATCACTTCCTCAAGAGGAGAGTCGATATTTACTGCGGTTGGGTATGGCGGCCCAATCAAGGTGCTGAGCGCATCACCTGATTTTGCGGCCACAAGCTCAATAATTTGGATGTGATCCATCAATTTTCCTTTTGCATCGACAATCACAACACCATCTGAAATATCTCGGTCGCGATTTTCAACGAGAGATTTCAGCGCTGATCCAACAGAGTCATTTTCATGAGCAATCACCATATGTGTCGTCATGATTCCGCCTGCAAGCGTCTCGTCAAAGGAGATTAACTGGCGAAGCTGTTTCGCCATTTTTGAATCCATGGCTTTCAAAATATCTTCTCGGTGCTCATCGTCAAGATCGCGCAAAACTTCAGCGGATTCATCCGGTTCCATGCGACTTAAGAGTTGCGCTGCTCGATCTTCTGGAAGGCCGCGCAAGAGTCCTTGCAACTCGTCGTCTTCCATCTCTTCGAGTGCATCAGCGGCAAGTTCCGGGTCCAACATTTCAATCAGAGCACTTTGCTCGCGCCCAGCTAAGTCTTCGATGAGGTCAGCAAGGTCAGCAGGGCGAAGTTGAGAAAGGGCTTTTTTAGAACCCGAGGTCTTGACGACACCTGATGTATCGGCAAGAGATGCAACAGTCGACCAATCGAGAACATGTTGAGGGGTTGCGCGGCGACCCAATGCTCCTGGAAAGATTCTGCGAAGAAAAGTAACAAATGAAATATCCACACCGACAACACGAATCTCTTTATCAAGTGGTGCTAAATAAAGGTCAGAGGAGCGAACAACTCGAAGTCCATTCACATCCACAATTTGATGGTCGAGCACATCCCCATCAAGAAGAGACTCCCCTTCACGGCGCTTGTAATCGGTGAGATTAATTGTTGTCGAAGAGAGGCGAATCTCATTGTGAGTAAGTTTTGCGATACGCGCACCATCAATAAAAGATTTACGTTGTCCAACTTTTACGATTAAACCAGAAACGGGTGGGTATGCATCTTCGCCGTGACGCACAACGACGTCAACGAGGCGACCAATTTCGCGACCATCTTCGTTTCGAACAGGACACCCAATCAGACCTGCAAGCGAGACGAGAGAATCACGAATACTTTTACGGGCAAGAACTGAATCTCGTCGCCCGACAACGCGCTCAACCTGCGATGCCACCTTCTTGACCCCCGTGATTGGGAGCTTTGATGGCGTAGTCATGGGTAAATCTTACGGGGCTAATCCGGTGACATGGGTCAGGTATGAAGTGAAAGAGGTACTCCCACAAGCGACTTACGCTGCTTCATGAGTTGATCCACGATTGAATAAATGGCAACGGCTGAGTGACTTTCTGGGTGGGAAAGAACGATTGGCTCTCCACCATCCCCACCTTCGCGAAGAGCAGGGTCGAAGGGGACTGATGCCAGCAATGGGACATCTGCCCCGACGAGATCGGATAGTCGAGAGGCTGTCTCTTTTCCTCCACCGCTTCCAAAAAGTGAAATTGATTGGCCGCAATTCGGGCAATTGATGTCAGACATATTCTCAACAACTCCGACGATATGTTGTTTTAATTGATGCGCAATGCGACCGGCGCGTTCTGCAACCTCAGCGGCAGCCACTTGAGGTGTCGTGACAACAAGAATTTCTGAAGCGGGGATAAGTTGGCCGAGAGAGATTGCAATATCTCCAGTTCCCGGCGGAAGATCAAGGAGTAGCAAATCTAAATCACCCCAATAGGCATCACTGAGAAGCTGTTCAAGAACTCGGTGAAGAAGAGGCCCACGATATGCGACAGGATCGGCGCGATCGGGCTTGAACATCTCCATGGAAACAACTTTGACGCCGTTGCTCTCCAATGGAATAAAAGTTTGATCAATTGCTGTGGGGCGTTGACCAACAAGATTCATGAGGCGTGGAACTGAATGGCCATAAACATCGGCATCCAATATTCCAACTTTAAGTCCGCGCTTTGCGGCAGCGACAGCCAAGTTTACGGTGAGAGAGGACTTTCCAACTCCACCTTTTCCTGAAGCGATTCCAATGACGCGTGTTAAGGAATCTGGTTGAGCAAATGGAATAAATTTTTCTACTCCACCATGAAGAATCTTTTTGACGTTATTTCGTTGCTCTTCGTTCATCACTCCAAAATCAATAACAACTTTTGTGATTTCAGGAATTCGCGAAAGGGCAGATTCAACATCTTTTTGAAGACGATCACGCATCGGGCAACCAGAAATTGTCAGAAGAATTTTTACATCGGCTCGCCCGCTTTCGAAGGAAACGCTTTCAACCATTCCTAAATCTGGAAGGGGGCGGCGAAGCTCTGGGTCTGAAACAGTTGCAAGTTCAGCATGTATTTTTTCAATGATTGTCATAGTTATCACATTTCTCAGAGAAGGTCAGGATCAAGCTGAGCTTTCTTCTTGTCGAGGGAAAGCCCTGTGTTTATCTCATCTGAAAGTTCTTCGAGAGAGTTTCCAATGGTCTTTTTAATGAATTTCTTTGGATGAAGGTCAGTTACTTGCAGATCTTCAAATCCAGGACCAAGATTTTCTCGGAGTTCGGCAGTCGCTGCATGTGCAATACCGCGAAGTCGTTTAACGAGCTTTGCCGCATCAGTTGCAAGATGTGGAAGTCGATCTGGACCCACCAAGATAAATCCCAGCACAAGCAAGGTGATGAACTCCCCTGCACCGATTCCGAACATGGGTGAAGCCTACCTCCTGAAAGCTGGAGTGTTTTTAGGAGCTCTTATGATTTAGTGGCAAGGAGAACGCCCTGTCCTACAGGCAGCAAAGTCGATGTCCATCGGGAATCTTCTTTTACAAAGCGGATTCCATCTCGACGGGAGATACTTTCGAAATCGCGCTGAGTGGGATCGGCCACTTTGCCACCGCTGAGAGCGTGATCAATAAAAAGTGTTCCGCCACTTCGCAACATGCGATGAGCTTCTTGTACTAAATCCATGAGATCTGCAGCAGGACGAATTACGACGAGGTCATAATTTCCATCGGCAAGCTTTCCAACTACCTCGAGAATATTTCCCGTGATTAATCGATAGCGAACAGCAGGAATCCCCGACTCTTCAAAAATATCTCTTGCACTTGCGGAGTGTTCGCGTTCTGTATCAATCGAAGTTAACACACCGTCTTTTGGCATTCCTTGAAAAAGCCAGAGTCCGCTAACGCCAGATCCAGTTCCAATTTCAACAACAGATTTAGCGGAGAGAGATTTTGCAGTGTATTGAAGAAGTGCACCGACGGCAGGCGAAGGATCAAAGGCACCCATCTCAACACCGTTTGCGCGAGCTTGTTGTAAATGAATTTCTTCGCGGGCAAAACTTTCGGCATAGGCAGTCATATCACCACGGTTGTGGAGGGTCATAATGATGCAATCCATTCGATAAGTAATCGTGGACCAAAGCCGGTTCCACCTTTAACAAACTCGCCAGCGTCAACATCAGAACGACCTGTTCCAGCAATATCTAAGTGAACCCAATTTGTTTCGCCTACGAACTCTTCTAAGAAAAGCGCTGCGGTAATTGACCCTCCGCTGAAGTGTCCTTTAGAAGCGATGTGATTTAGGTCGGCAATGTCGCTCTCAAGGCCAACGGAATAATCGTCGACAAGGGGCATGTGCCAGACTCGATCTCCGCTTACATTTCCAAGCTCATGTAATTTCTTTGCAAGGCGATCATTTCGCGTATACATCGCTGCATATTGCTTTCCAAGCCCCAAGGTGGCAGCCCCGGTGAGAGTTGCAACGTCGACCAGATAATCTGGTTTCAATTCAAGGCGTGCATAACCAAGACCATCAGCAAGAACCAGACGTCCTTCTGCATCAGTATCGAGAATCTCTACTGTTGTGCCGTCATATTGCGTAATGACATCTGAAGGGCGTTGCGAAGTGCCAGATAGAGCATTTTCTGCGCACATCATCAGAGCGGTTACCCGAACTTTTGGCTTGATGTCTGGCATCGCCATTACGGTAGACATCACTGCGGCTGCTCCTGCCATATCGCTCTTCATTGCCATCATGATGTCGTAAGGACGCTTGAGGGAAACTCCTCCAGTATCAAATGTGATTCCTTTTCCAACAAGAACAACATGTGGCCACTTGCTTGAACCTTTTGGTGCATAACTGACTTCAATCATTCGTGGGCCAGGCTTTGGTGAAGATCCGCCGACAGCTCGTAATCCTCCAAAACGAGAAAGCTCACGTCCTGCGCGAACTTTTACAGAAATATCTTTTTTCTTTCCTGCAATAGCTTGTGCTTGAGATGCAAGCCAGGCGGGAGTTTTAATATTAGAAGGAGTGTGGATGAGATCGCGAGCTGTATATATTGCCTCAACAAGAATCTTTGCCTTTTCAACTTCTGAAGAAAAATCTCCGTAGATTATGAATGAGGTTGCACTCTTCTTTTTTACCTCACTCTTCATGTTCCAGACATATTGAGAAAGAGCGAGCGCACCTGCATGCGCAACAACCGAATCTTTCTTTCCGACAACTCCGTCGAGGACTGTAAATCCCGATCCCTTTGTCTTTCGACCGAGTGCGGCACCGGCTTTGCGAAGATTCTCGCGCGATTCATCGCCAACACCAACAAGATAGAGGCGCGCAATGCCGTCAGCTGCGCCAACCGGGAGTTCAATAATCTCCCCTGCTTTGCCTGTGAAATCTGGCCATAGGGAAATCTCGGTTTCCAAGTTAACATCGAAGTGGTCGATGACAGATTTGCTGACCAATGAACTTTGAGCAATCGGGCCCTTCTCGGTCAACTTCACGCCAATTGCAATCGCATCCAGCCCTTTCCAGGTCTCAAGGAGTTTAGAATCATGGCTTGAGTGGAGTACCGGAGCGATTGCTTTTTTCACATCTCCGAACTTAACGAATTATGGAGGTGAATGTGAACTGGATGGACCCCGTGTGGCGTGATTGGTTGCTCACGTGGCCTCTTCTTCTCTTCTTCTTCGCTATTGGCCAAGAACTTCGTACAGAATTTGCTCGTCATGCCGATAGGCGCCATCTCATAGCTCCAGTGATGGCCGCTCTTGGAGGAATGCTTGTACCGGCCCTTATTTACCTTGGGCTCTGCCTATTCACGGATGCGCCAAAAGCTGCGTGGGGAATTCCGATGGCAACAGATCTTCCCTTTGTTTTAATCGCCCTAACGCTCTTTCCTTCCCATGTTCAGAAGAAATTGCGAATATTTTTACTCTCCCTCGCCATTGCCGACGATATTGGATCCATTCTTATTCTCGGGGTTGTTACCTCCTCTCACGGAGGGATTCATCCAACAATTATCGGAACAGTTTTAGGCCTTCTCTGGGGAGCTCGGGGTTATTCCCTTTCCAAGAAGGTTGCTTACTTCATCGCTCTTCCACTCTTTCTCATTGCATCAGTCTCAACAACATATGACTTCACGTGGAAAGCAATTTCGAGCCCTCTTGTGTGGCAATTAATCGTGGCGCGATTTTTTGGAAAACCAATTGGAATTCTTCTTGGAGCACTGATCGGATACTTCCTGCTGCGAATGGCTCATGAGCATGCGATGCGACTTAAAGTTCGCGAACTTGTTGTTGCGGGATTGATAGCAACGTTCGGATTAGATGTCGCTCTTATATTTGCAAATGTCGCATTAACGACGCAAAATCAAAAGTCGTTAGCGATTATGGGAATCTTTTTTACTATTCCGGTATCTATAGCCGGCGTGATTTTTGCCCGTTACTTTTTAACGAGGGCAACAGCTGCCTGAAGAACGCTTCCGAGGTTGGTTGCTTCTTCGAGGTTAAGCTCAACAACAAGTCGTCCGCCACCTTCAAGAGGAATGCGCATCACATAAGAGCGCGCTTCCTTTGTTACTTCCATGGGTCCATCACCAGTGCGTGGCTTCATGGCTGCCATGTAAAACTCCTTTAAGAACGGGGGAACAACGGGAGAAGTATCTCAAAGAAATGGCCTGTTAGTGAAATCGAGATTGGGTCCCCAATTTTTACGCATAAAAGCCCACATTAAGGCGAGCAGAAATTCTCTTATTGAAGTGCTTTGAGCAGTTCTGCTTTTCCCAGAGCAATGACTGCTTCAACCGATTTCTGTGGTACACCAAGCATCGTTGCAATATCGTCAACACTCTTTCCGCGAAGATAATGCGCCGTCAAAATTATTCTCTGCTCCTCGGGAAGGCTGGCAAGCAGCTGCGAGAGAGTAGGCATGTTCCTAGGTTACTAGTGCCGTCTACCGGGCGCAGGCGTCAAGAGCATCTGCAACCTGAGTAGTCCATGTGACTAAATGGCTTTGACCACTCTTCATGAAGTTGAGCTGCGCAAGATGATCGAGGGCTACCTGAAGCGGTGCATATGCGCCGGTAGGGTCGCATACTGCAATCGGTTTTTCGTGAAAGCCGAGATATCTACCAACCCAAATTTCAAAAAATTCTTCAAGTGTGCCGATTCCGCCGGGGAGTGCAATAAATGCATCACTGAGTTCCTCAATCTTTGCTTTGCGCGTGCGCATCGAATCAACTTCAATAATCTCTGTTGATTCTTTATCTTCAATTTCTAATTGCAATAACTTTGTTGGGATTACTCCAAAAGTCTTCCCACCATGTTCACGAGTTCCGCGAGCGACTGCGCCCATCATTGAAATTGCACCGCCTCCCCACACTAAATCCCATCCGCGTTCACCAATACCTTTGCCAATCTCGTAGGCGAGGTCCAGGTGGGCTGGATCAATGTCGGGAGCAGAGGAGCAATAGACTGAAATGCGCATAGGAGGAGTGTAGTTTGCTAAGTTTCTCTCATGACCAAGCAGACTCAGGCGTATGGCTACGGCGTAGCAACGATTGCAGCAAATGGAGATCTCCTCGATACCTGGTATCTCTCCGTCGGCCTTGGAAAGCCAGATTCTGCGAGTAAGCCAAACCGCGCCGAGTTTCTTTCGCCGGACCCACTTCGTGCCGTCACAAAGCGCGAAATAGATTTAGAAATTGATATCGATGCTGCGCCAAAGGATGCAGCTGATGCATATCTTCGTCTTCATCTACTCTCACACCGACTCGTGAAACCTCATGGCATAAATCTTGATGGAATATTTGGTTTACTCACAAATGTGGCGTGGACATCTGCAGGGCCATGTTCTCTTGAGAATTTTTCTGTGACACAACAAAAACTTCGTGCAGCCCTTGGAAATCTCACGGTTTTTAGCGTCGATAAATTTCCACGTATGGTTGATTATGTTGTGCCAGATGGTGTTCGGATCGCCGATGCTGATCGCGTTCGCTTAGGTGCACACCTTGCATCAGGGACGACAATCATGCATGAAGGCTTTGTAAACTTTAATGCGGGGACTCTTGGAAAGTCGATGGTTGAGGGACGAATCAGCGCCGGCGTTGTTGTAGGCGATGGCACAGATATCGGCGGTGGAGCTTCCATCATGGGAACACTCAGCGGTGGTGGTAAGGAAGTTATCTCAATCGGAGAACGATCACTTCTTGGGGCAAATTCAGGGCTTGGAATTTCTTTGGGAAATGATTGTGTTGTTGAATCTGGTCTCTACATCACAGCTGGATCCAAGGTGGCACTTCCTGATGGAAAAATTGTTAAAGCTCGCGAGCTCTCTGGTGCAAATAATCTGCTCTTTCGCCGTAATTCACAAAGTGGAGCCATCGAAGCAACACAAAAAACGGGAGTATGGGAAGGGTTGAATTCAATCCTTCACGCAAATTAACCGATACTGATCTAGCTAGAAATGCTAAACCAAGACGCTGGAATTAAAAGCTTTGTTTTGAAAGTTCCTACTGGCAATTGGGCGTTCATTCCTGCACTCGATGTTGCGGTGAGATAGAGAGCGGCTCCAGCAGCGCTGGAAGAATCAATCTTTATTGTCGCCACATCGCTAAGGCCAAAGGCCTTTGCCATATCTGCTTGGCCAATAACGCGAAGCCAGTGTGCGTACTGTGGATTCAATACGATATCGAGACTCCACGGATCGGGAACATTTGTCAGATAGGGAAAATCGGTTCCCCATACATCGATTGCTTTTTGTGTTATTCCGCCAGTCGACGATGAAAAGTAGACGTTTATTGGTTTTCCTAAATATGTAATCACTTGCCCTGATGTTGCATCCACGGCCGCTTTCCATAGCGATCCATATTTCACTTCTGACTCTTTCGAAAAGCCAGCATAATTTTGATCATATTTTGTGTTATACAGATTGCAATCACATTCCTTGCGAATACTTCCCATGCGCGAGAGTCCATAGGTTCGAGATGCAATTGCTTGGGCTTGCATAGCGGCGTCAGGCCAAGCTGAGGAAATTTCACTTATGCCATAAATGTATTCATCGTTAAGTCGCATCGTGTCAGTCAATTCAATCTTATTTGCAATATCTTTGAGATTAATTTGACCGTGCGCCAGTTTTGTTGTGCTCCCGCCATTGTTAACGGTTACGACAGAGCCCGCATCCCAAGTAACGTTCCAAGCCGATGAAGCGGGAAAAACAATCGTTTTCTGCTTGGGAGTTGAAATCGATGGTGAGATGACCTTTGTTACGACAGCAAATTTTAATGTACTTCCTGAAGGAATTTGTGCGACGGTCGTTCCATCGCTCTTGCTCAACGAGAGCGCTCCGGTTGGATTTAGAATGGTGAGATATGTCGAGGCATGCGCAATATTTACTCGGATATTTCCAAGGTCAGAATTTGTTGAAAGAGCTGTGCCCGGAAAATAATAATTCAGAATATCTGCCGAACTCTTTCCTTCCAGTGCTAAACCTTTTGCGCCCATTTGACTCAGCCCCACGCCGTGTCCAAATCCACTTCCACTTATAAAAAAACGTTCTGGCACCGAAGCGGCATGCGCGCTCATGGGAATTAATGCGAGCAATGCGCCAAAGAGTATTTTCTTCATGAGATGAGCTTGCGTGGTGAAAAGATATAGCCAATACCCCACGAAATATGCATTGTGGCAAGAACGGCGGGAAGTGAAATTTTCTCCGAAAGGCTTCTACCTATTGTGATTGAACCGATCAAAATTGCAGAAGCATATGAAAGTGCTGGTATAAAAAGCAGCGGGTGAATGAGCACGCCGCCGATGCACGAGAGGGCAATCAAGCCTGTCGCAATTGGTGGGGCCAGATATCGATAGTTTGCTGTTCCTTTGTGGGTGCGTACGACGGCATGGCGCCAACGCCCATATTCAAAGTATTGCTTTGCAAGTGCCTGCAACGTTGGACGAGGTCGATATGTCACAACAAGTCGTGGATCAAACCAAATGACTCCTCCGCTTTGGCGTAAGCGATAGTTAAGCTCCCAATCTTGTGCTCGTGTAAAACGCTCATCATAAAGTCCAGCAGCCAAGAGCGCGTTCTTCTTAAAGACGCCCAGATAGACGGTATCTGAAGGACCAGCAGTCCCGCCGATATGAAAACGCGCACCACCAACTCCTAGTGGGGAACGCATTGCGGTTGCAACAGATTTTTCGAATGGCGTCTTTCCAACAGCAGCCATAATTCCACCAACATTGACCGCGCCTGTCTCCTGCATAATTTCAACTGCATCCTGAATATATGTTTGAGATATTTCAGCATGGCCATCAATGCGACAAATAATGTCATAGCGCGATTTCTTTATAGCAAGATTGAGTCCAGCCGCTGTACGACCAGTTGGGCTTTCTACCAAGACTATTCGCGGATCAGTTTCTCGAAGCTTTTCTGCGATTTCGTGTGTGCGATCCCGTGACGGGCCAAGGGCCAAAATAACTTCGAGTTCGCCTTCATAGCGCTGGAGGAGAATGCCCTCGATAGCATCAGCCAGATAGCGCTCCTCATTCAAGATAGGGAGCACAACGCTTACGCCAGGATATTTCACGCTCCTACGGTAGCGTTTTGAGAGGCCAGTATCGGTAGTATGACTTCAATGGCTCTCAAAATATCTGTGATTGGCACCGGTTATCTCGGTGCAACTCATGCTGCCTGCATGGCATCTCTCGGCTTTCACGTTATTGGAGTCGATGTAGACCCAGCAAAGATTGCGCTTTTACAAAAGGGCGAGATTCCATTTTATGAACCTGGTTTAGACACACTTCTTGCCGAACAAGTGCAGAGTGGTCGCCTCACATTCACAACAAAATTTTCTGATGTCGCAGACTGTGATATCCATTTTCTCTGTGTCGGGACACCGCAAGTTACAGACGGGCTCGCAGCAGACCTGACATTTGTTAATGCATCTCTGGAAGAAGTAGGAGCGATTGCAAAAGATGGCTCACTCGTGGTCGGTAAGTCCACAGTTCCTGTTGGCACTGCAGCTCGCCTTCGAGCGCGCCTTCTCGAAATAAATCCCAAAGCGGATTTGGCGTGGAATCCAGAGTTCTTGCGTGAAGGATTTGCAGTTGAAGACACCCTCCACCCGAATCGGCTTGTTGTCGGAGTTACGAATGATCGGGCAGAAGAAATTCTAAAAGAAGTCTATGCCTCCAATATTGCAGAAAATACTCCGTGGGTGCGAGCAGACTTACCGACTGCTGAGCTCGTTAAGGTTGCAGCAAACTCATTTCTTGCGACAAAAATCTCTTTCATTAATGCCATGGCAGAAATCTGCGAAGCAGCCGGAGGAGATGTCACCGTTCTTGCAAAGGCAATTGGATATGACCCAAGAATTGGAAGCCGTTTCTTGCAAGCAGGAATTGGATTTGGTGGAGGATGCCTTCCAAAAGATATTCGTGCATTTATGGCGCGAGCTGAGGAACTTGGTGCCTCACAAGCGCTTGAATTTTTACGAGAGATTGATTCGATCAACCTTCGTGCTCGTCAACGCGTCATCGAACTCGTGCGCCGTGATCTCACGGAAGATTTGCGTGGAAAGAAAGTTGCAGTTTTGGGCGCTGCATTTAAACCAGATAGCGATGATGTTCGCGACTCCCCTGCGCTTGATATCGCTGTTCAAATTCAAGCAGCTGGTGCAATCGTGACAGTTCATGATCCAAAAGCAATGGAACCTGCGGCAAAGAGATTTCCCGTCCTTAATTTTGCTCAATCCATTGAAGAGTGTGTCCAGGATGCCGAAATTGTTCTCCATTTAACAGAGTGGAAGATGTACCGTGAAATTGATCCGCTGGCATTGAAGAGCTATGTAGCAAATGCCATCATCATCGATGGGCGAAACGCACTAGATCGAGAAAAATGGCTCGAAGCCGGATGGAAATTTAGAGCTTTGGGACGTGCTTAGAAAGAGACTCTTGTCGAGCTCCTTCCATTAATTCAGCAACTTTTGCAGAAACATTTGAATCAAAACTTCCAATAATTCGTGCAGCGAGCAACCCTGCATTTTTTGCATTTCCAATACCAACTGTGGCTACCGGAATACCTGCCGGCATTTGCACAATAGAAAGTAACGAATCCATACCTTCTAGATATTTCAGAGGGACGGGAACGCCTATGACGGGAAGTGTGGTTGCAGCTGCAACCATGCCAGGCAAATGTGCCGCACCACCTGCTCCTGCAATAACAACTTTGAATCCGGCCGATGCAGCCCCCTTCGCAAATGTCATCATCTCTTCTGGGGTTCGATGTGCGCTCACAACGCTTGCTTCATAAGTTATTCCACATTGATCCAAGATTTGAGCGGCAGCTTCCATTACTGGCCAATCAGAGTCAGAACCCATAATGATTGCAACATCTTTACTCATCTACGGCTCCGCTCAGATAATCGAGTGCGTGCTGCACTTCATTTCTCAATTCTACGAGGTCATCACCAAGAAGTGTCACATGGCCAATCTTGCGTCCTGGGCGAACATCCTTGCGATAGTGGTGAAATTTGAGTCCTGGCGTGCGAGCCATCAAATGTAAATATGGTCGATACATATCGTTTTTCTCGCCTCCGAGAATATTGCCCATAACAACCCATTGTGAGGTGAGAGAGGTATCGCCAAGAGGAAGATCAAGCACTGCCCGAATATGTTGTTCAAATTGAGAAGTTCTCGAACCTTCGATTGTCCAATGCCCTGAATTATGTGGGCGCATCGCAAGCTCATTCACAATCAGGGAGTCGCCCACCTTAAATAGCTCCACAGCCATGACGCCAACGAGTGAAATTCCTTGTGCAATATTTAATGCAATTTTTGTCGCAGCCGTTGCAATCTCTTCTGAAACATCGGGAACCGGGGTAATTGTTGAGGTGCAAATTCCGCCATCTTGAACTGTCCATGTAGCTGCCCATGTTGCAGCCTGACCGTGAGGTGAGCGAGCGACCATAATGGCAATTTCAGAATCAAAAGTTAATTTTTCTTCTAGCAGGAGAGGTTGGCCAATATCGTTATGAAGGTCAAGCAATTCACCTTCATTCTTAATAACAAAGACGCCACGTCCGTCGTATCCCCCGGTAATTGTTTTTGCAATGAGCGGATAGGAAATTTCTACATTTCCACCGGAATAGTGTTGCCATCTTGGATTTGGCAGACCGAGCTCATCCATTTTTTTGCGCATCTCAACTTTATTTTGAGAGTAGATAAAAGAATCCGAACGAGGATAAACTTTAATTCCATTATTTTCTAAATTCTTAATGACAGATTGCGGCACTTGCTCGTGTTCAAATGTCACAACATCACATGTGCGAGCAAAATTTAGAACTGCTTCTGCATCGGTTGGGTTGCCTATAAAGTGGTCACAGATTTGTGCTGCGCTATCTGTTGGGTCTTGTGCAAGGAGTCGTAGGCTGATTCCGAGTTCGGTTGCGGGTGCAACCATCATGCGAGCGAGTTGTCCTGCTCCAATGACGCCTAATCGAGGGAATGCCACGTGGAAAGTTTACTGGCCGATTTCGCGGTCATGGCCACGCAATTGAGCTAGATAACGGTTGTACTCAGAAAGCTCGTCATCTTCACCCATTGCATCAGCGCGCTCAGCAGCGCGATCAATCCGTTTTGCTTCGCGAGAATCATCACGAACCCACTGAATGAAAGTGGCAACCAACGCCAGCAAAATAGGAATTTCACCCATAGCCCACCCAATAGAGCCACCGAGATGTTGATCCACAAGTAGGTCTGTATTCCACGTTCGATGAAGAGAAGCGAAATAACCGCCATCTAGAAGTGATGAAGTGGAGAGAAGTGATATCGAGAAGAAGGCATGAATGCTCATTGCTGCAAAGAGAATGATAATTCGAACGATGTGAGGAACTTTGCGAGGATTGGGATCTACTCCGATAATCACATGGAAGAAGAGATACCCCGAAAGTAGGAAGTGAATATCCATAATCAGATGGCCTGTATGGCTATGCATCATCGCGCTAAAAAGTGGAGTCATGTACAACAAAAAGAGTGAACCATCAAAAATTGCAAGGACAACGATGGGATTTGTATAGAAATTGAGGACCTTTGAATGAATCAATGTAATAACAGATCCCCGAATACCTCGTTCATTCTCCGTACGTCCAATTGGAAGTGTGCGAAGTGCCAGAGTAAGAGGAGCGCTTAAAACAAATCCGATAGGTGCGATCATTCCAATGATCATGTGAGAAATCATGTGATAGGAAAATGCATATGACGCATATATACCGATTCCGCCACTTGTTGCATAGTCGGCAAATGCAACTCCAAAAATAAATGCAACGGTGCGTCCCATTGGCCACTTGTCTCCACGTCGAGAAAGCAAGACGACTCCACGAATATATAAAGATGTCGCAAGGATTAAAATTCCAAGAAATAGCGCATCCGGTGAATACGACCAGAAAAGCCTGGAGAGATTTGGAGCGGGAGGTTGAGACGGAACGCCTGGATGCTCGGGTGGATTCAGAGTTGAAAGCCATCCGCCAACTCCAACGGTTAAAACCATTACGACTATTTCTACACTTAACAATGAAAATGTTTCAGTAGGTTTCTTGGCGATGATGTAGGAGCGATGCTTTGCCCCAAATGCAATAAGTAAGCCGGTCAAAACAATTTTAAGAAGCACTAATGATGAGTATGGAGAACTCCAAGCGGATAGGAAATTCAATCGGCTATATGCGTTTACAGCACCGCTGAAAGTGACAATGACTGCCGCCCAGAGAGCAAAGGAACTGAAGCGAGAAAGGGAAGCGGCGCGTTCTTTCGGTGAAATAACAATGAGCCCGATAACTCCGCCCACCCATAAAGTAATAAAAATAACGTGAAATACAAGCGAACCAATTGCCAGAGTGTGATTACTGAGACCGCTTGAATGACTTTGAAAAATGGGAAGGATTGTCGCAAAAAGCGTAATAGCAAGAGCCCAATACACAGCACCTACTTTTCGTGATCTGTAAGAAATGAACGTTGCAGCTAAGGAAAAGATGAGCTGGGCAAGAAAGACACGCCCAATTACAGTCTGCTGGAGAAAGGAGCGAAGTACTGTCGCGTTAAATGCACTGAGAAGGCCCTCGTCAAGAATATTGGCCAACTCGATAAAAATCGATCCGACCAGAGTGATAACCCAGATCAACATCGATAACTGAAGGAGTCTTTTTACTCGGAAAGATTCCTGTGTAAGAAATCCCTTTTTTTCTTCGATAAAGAAGGCAATAGCAAATAAAAGACCAACTGCAGTCGTTGCTGATATCAGCGACAGATCTTTGATTACTGGCGTAAGAATTGAGACAAGGGTGTTAGAGCTTGAATGTGAATGCGCTAATGCTTGGGAGAACAATTGCTACTCCTTGCGAGTGCTTGGAGCAGACTTCTTCTTTGTTGCCTTTCGCTTCTTCTTTTGAGTCTGGCGCAAAAGAGTGCGTCCGTACCAAAATAGGAATGCTGCCATCGCGCATCCAGCCAAGAAGATGAAGATGACAAAAATTACTGCGCCATGTCCGGTGCCGGTAGATACGTGTGCTTTTGTGACAGTTGGCACTGGAGTCGGAGTTGCCGATGACATATCAGCAGGTGCGTTATATAAAAATGTGAATGAACCTTGAAGCGGAGCTTCTCCATTTGCAAGAAGAGTGTAAGAGACTGTGTATACCCCTGCAGAGGTAAGTGGTTTTAATCCAACAACAACGGATGTTCCATCGACAGTAATGGATCCATCATCAACGGCAGTTCCCTTTGGATCAAGAACTGAAAGTTGGTTTCCGTCAGTTTGAAGTGGCGAAGTTCCGACTACTGATACAGCGTTTGGAGCGACTACAAGAACGGCGCCCGATGCTGGAGATGTTGAGGCAAGAGAGTTGGCGTATGCCGAAACGGGAGTGGCCAAAAAGAGCGCCGCAACAGCTGCCATGATGCCCAACTTCTTCATTTTCAACCTCCGATTAGGGGCAATCATCTCACTTCCTTACAATATGTCCTATGCCTACCTACCAATACGCATGTAACGCATGCGAGGATCAGTTCGAGGTGGTTCAATCCTTTTCTGAGGAGCCCATCACGGTCTGCCCAAAGTGTGGTGGCGAAGTACGCAAGGTTTACGCGAATGTAGGTGTTGTTTTTAAGGGATCGGGTTTTTACAAGACTGATTCCCGACCAAGTTCACAGAAACCGGCATCAGAATAATTTTCCTAGTAGTGCGGCGGTACATCGCGTTTAAGCTCAGCATCTCGTGAGCCATCGGCTGCAAATTCAGATGGGTCTTTCATCTCTTCATCAGCAGTCTTTGATGGAATAAGTGGCTTTGCGGGTGTCGCTGGTCTCACCTTTTTCTCATCCATACGAGAACTCTACAGCGTCGACCACTCTCAAGAGTGAGACAATATGGCGTTGTTTAAAATCCTCAGGGAGTGAAAATGTTCGAGAAGCTTGGCCATGTAGTCGTTCGTCGACGTAAATCTGTATTGACCCTTTTTATTGTTACCCTCATCGGTCTCGGAGCTCTAGCAGGTCTTGCAGTTCCACGACTCTCTGGAGGTGGATACTCAAATCCAAATAGCGACTCCGCAAAAGTATTCAAATATTTGACCGATACATTTCACGTTAAAGACCCGGCCGTCATTCTCGAAGTTAAATCCACAACATCTATTACAGATCCAGCAGTAATTGCTTCTGCCATAGCACTTGAAAAGTTGGTTTCTGCTGAAAAGGGCGTGTCAAAAACTCTTTCCTACTGGAGCGCAGGTGGCGCTCCTACTCTTGCAAGTAAAGATCAAAAAGCTGGCTACCTTTTTATCTATTCAAGCGAGACTGATCCGGTAAATGCAAAGCCTTTAGGTAAGTTGATTGCATCAAAATATGATGGAACATTCCAAGGAGTTCGCGTTTACGTAAATGGTTTTGCTGCATTCAACTCAGCACTTTCTGACAAAATTTCAAAGGATTTGGCTCTCGCCGAAGGAATATCAATTCCTTTGATTTTCGTACTTCTTCTCTTTGTTTTTGGCGCTTTAATTGCGAGTGCAACTCCACTCATTGTTGGAGTAAGCGCCATCATCGGTGCCCTTGCGATTATTTATCTCATTTCACTTGCTACTGGCGTTAGCATATTTGCGCTTAATCTGATCACCGGTATGGGACTTGGTCTTGGCATTGATTACGCCCTTCTCATGGTTAATCGCTTTCGTGAAGAAATTCATCATGGTGCTGATGTAGAAAGCGCCATTGTGAATACCGTGAAGACTGCAGGAAAGACTGTTTTTTACTCCGGACTTACCGTGATTATCACTCTTGCATCTCTCACATTTTTCCCATTGATGTTCCTTAAATCATTTGGATATGCAGGTATGGCTGTTGTTGCTGCCGCAATTCTTGCTGCGCTCGTACCATTCCCCGCAATTCTCGCCCTGATCGGTCACCGCATCGATAAATTTGTTGTTCGTAAGAGCGCAATTACTCCCAAGGCCGATGGTCGTTGGGCTCAAACAGCACGCTTTGTCATGCGTCGCCCAGTCGCAGTGGTCGTTCTTTCTTTAACTGTTTTGGCAGTTATCGCATCTCCTGTGCGAAATATCGTCTTCTCTCAAGCAGATGCGCGCGTGATGCCAGCTTCTTCACCGATTGCGATTGCAAATTCGATGGCATCTGCTGACTTCCCAGGCCAAGAGGGAAATCCCATTGAATTTATCATTCCAAATGGAGTTTCTCGTGAGTCTGAGCTTTCAGCCTACGAGAAGAAGATTTCTTCGGTGGGAGGGATTGTTCGCGTTGGTCCGGAACAAGTCGTGGGTACAACTGTTCGCTTTTCAGCAGTTCATTCCATGAATCCACGAACAAATGAAGCACAGGCGCTCATTACAAAAATACGTGCTCTTCCTGCACCTGCTGGACTTTTGATTGGCGGTGTTGCCGCGGATTACACAGATACGCAAGGCGGAATAGCAAAAACTCTTCCATGGGCACTTGGATGGATTGCACTTGGTGTTTTGATTCTTCTCTTCTTATTTACTGGCTCCATCATTTTGCCAATTAAGGCTGTCATTCTTAATATGATTTCACTAGCAGCGATGATGGGTGCGCTCACGTGGATATTCATCGAAGGTCATTTGACATGGCTTGTCGGTTCATTCACAAACACTCACACAATCGACACTTCTATGATCATTTTGATTTCCGTTGTGACATTTGGACTCTCGATGGACTACGAACTCTTTTTACTTTCTCGAATCAAGGAAGAGCACGAGTCAGGGATGAATAATGAGGACGCTGTAGCAACTGGCCTACAACGTTCTGCTCGAATCATTACTGCTGCCGCACTTCTTCTTGCAATCGCATTCGTTGCCTTTGTTACAAGCGGAGTAACAAATATCAAGACGCTTGGCTTTGGGGTTGCATTTGCCGTTATTTTGGATGCCACGGTAGTTCGTGGCCTGCTTGTTCCGGCCTTAATGCGCCTATTCGGTGAACGTAACTGGTGGTCACCTCGTTGGATGAAGCGGTTCGTAATCAATCACTAATCCTTTAGGCTTAACCTATGGATATCATCGTCACGCTCCAATGTCAGGATCAACCTGGCATTGTGCATGCGATGACGAGCTCTGTTCTCGCATGCGACGGAAATATTATCGAAAATCAACAGTTCACAGATCCGGTTACAAAATCATTTGTGATGCGCACACGCTTTGAAACAGCACAAACGATTGAAGAATCTCAAAAGACGTTACAAGAAGGGCTTGGCCGTTTTAAACCTGTTTTGAAGCTTCGCCCTGTAGGCGAAAAAAAGCGTGCCTTAATTATGGTCACTTCAGAAAGCCACTGTCTGCGCGATCTTCTCTATCTTCAGGAACTCAACGAGCTCCCCATCGAAATCCCCGCCGTAGTTTCAAATCACGAATCTCTCCGCGCTCTCGTGGAGTCACATGGTATTCCTTTCCACTTTATCGATGTAAAGAGCCTTGGAAAGAGCGAAAGCGAAGTAAGACTTCAAAACATTGTGGATGAAGAAGAGATTGATTTTCTCGTTCTTGCTCGATACATGCAGATTTTAAGTTCCGATTTTTGCTCAAAACTTCAGGGCTCAATAATCAATATTCATCACTCGTTCTTGCCAGGATTTAAAGGTGCAAAGCCGTATCACCAGGCGCACGATCGAGGCGTAAAAATCATTGGCGCTACAGCTCACTTTGTGACGGCAGACTTAGATGAAGGTCCAATTATTGAACAAGATATCGCGCATACAAATCACACTGCTACACCGGAGGATATGATCGCTCTTGGTCGCGATGTTGAAAGGCGAGTTCTCTCGCGCGCAGTGAAGCTCTTCGCTGAAGATCGCATCTTTGTCGTTGGCAACAGGACAATTGTTCTGTAAATCGCGCACTTTCTCGAAATAGGTCCTAGTAGCTCAGTGGATAGAGCAACCGCCTCCTAAGCGGTAGGTCGCAGGTTCAACTCCCGCCTAGGACACAAATATTTAGACGTTGTTTGAGAGCAAAATTCCACTCAAAATTATATAAATCAATGCGCTCTCTAGCGCTGATTTTTTCACTGTAGCCCTAGGGCGGAGATGAAAAACCCATTAGTGGTCATATTGGAAAGGTAAGAGACCTAGCACGAATGCGAGACGAGCCTGTCATGGATTATTCACAGCAAATTCTCCACAATCTCGTGTGTTAAGGCCCCTCCCCTTGCTTCCCTCTGGCTTAGACTTTCGCCCATAATCTCTGGAGGTAAGAAATGCTTAAGAAATTTTCACGGCTAGCTCCGATTGGTCTCATGGCCATCGTATTGATCGCTGGCGTTTCATCACCTGTAAATGCGGCGGCTGTAAAGCAGGGTGCTGCATGTACAAAATCTGGTGCAAAGGCAACAAGTGGCAAGAACTCATATGTATGCCAAAAGAACCCTACTGTTGCAAGCACAAAGCTAGTTTGGATCACTACTGATTGCGCAACTGCTGCGAAGACTTACCTCTCGACAAAAGCAGATAGCACAAACTTCACATCACAACAGACTGCTGCTCTCACAAAGATGAAGGCCTCGATTGCTTCATGGCAAAACGTCATCGTTCTTCTTGACCAAAAGAAAGCTGCTCTTGAAACAAATCTTTATCCGCTCTGGACTGACCCAACATCAAAGACAATGGTGAAGGCCCAAGGAATCACAGCAGCTATCGCTCAGCTCACTGCAAAGGTTGCTGAAATCACTGCGAAGCGTGATAACGCATTAGCTCAGGCAGCGAAGGCATCAACATCTGCTTCTGATAAAGCAAACTGGACAAAGGCTGCCAAGTACTACGACCAGAGCGTTACGACTTACACACGTAACCGCGATAACCTTGCAAAGGTTTCGCCAAAGATTGATTCAGATCGTGCACGTGCTGTAACTCAAATTGCAACAATGCAGACCCAGCTTGATGCAAGCACAACCGCTCAATCTGAACTCACCTCGCAAATTACAGATGGCGCAACTCAAGCGCTGAAGTACCGCACCATCGCATGTAAAGCTGGTATCTAACTCTTAAGAGTTAGCCAATAGTTACTAATTTCGCGGTCGCTGTGACCGGGTACTTATAAAGTGCCTGGCTTGCAGGGCCGCGAAGTACTTTTCCAGACTTATCAAATTGAGAACCATGCGCTGGGCACATCCAGGATGATCCCTGCTGAACAACGGTAACACCTTGGTGTGTGCATGAGAGATTCATTGCGACAAAACCATTTGTTGTTGCTGCCGTGCGAACAATTGCGACAGATGAACCATCGCTAAGATCAAATGTCACTGCGCCGCCGACTTTTGCAAGCGCCTTATTTTTTGCTAGTTCTAGCTGAAGTTTCTTGCCAACTTGCTTGATCCCCACCGCGGGTGAAGATGCGCTGGCAATATCGGTGGAGACTCCAAGGGCAAGGGCCACTGCTCCGCAAAGAACGGCGCGTCGACCAATGTGAGCACTCTTTGCTTCCTCAAAATTCAATTCACTCATCCCCACACTCTCCCTTTTATAACAGCGGTCTTTTATTTTTAAGGTATGAAACCCGGGGTGGACCCACGAGTACGGGCGAAAACCTACCGCTTTCTGCGTCTAGGCGCATTCGTTCTTCTCGCACTTCAACTGGGAATTCGCTCAGCATTTGCGCACCCGTCCCCGCTTCCTGATTTATTCCTCTTTAATCTGGCTGTATTTCTCGCCGCTCTATCTGCCTACTTTTCACCGCTCTTCAACGATCGATGGGCGGTCGTGGGAATCTCGGGAGCTATTGGAATCTGGGCAATCGGGTCGACTATTTCAACAGCAGAATCTTTCTACTCATTTCATATTTGGCGAGGATTCTCAGATTCTGCATATGCTCTCTTCTATCCCCTCGCACTCTTAGGTCTAGTAAGAGCAACATCGGCCCATCACCGATTGCGAGCAACCGAACTTTTAGATGTTCTTATTATTGGTCTTGGTGCTACTGGCGTTCTTGCATCACTCTTACTTCAACCTGCAATGGTCCGTTTGGATGGAAGTGCAGGCGCGGTTTTTCTTGCAATTCTCTATCCTGTTGGAGATATCGTTCTATGCGTACTTGTTTTTATTGCACTGTGGATGCAGAAGAGAAGTCTTCGCATTTTCTTATTTCTTTTTGGAGTTTTGGCATTTACCGTCACAGATCTTCTCTTTATCTGGAAGTCAGCGACAACTGGGTATGACTTTGCCTCAATTCTGGATGATGGATGGGTCTTTGGATTGGCGCTGATTGCAGAGGGGCTCTGGCACCCTGGATCTGAAAGAGATATTGCCCCAAGGCTGGTTTCATTTGCAACACTCTCATCACTTCTCGCATCTGCCCTCCTTCTTGGGCTTGCAGTAGTGAATCCAACTAATTTGCCGACCTTTGTACTGATTCCTGCTTTTGGAACTCTTGCACTTTCATTTATTCGGATGTCGATAGCTCTCAGAGAAGCTCGCGAAATTAAGGATGAGAGAGCGTTGGCCAGAACTGATGAATTAACAGGGCTTCCCAATCGCCGTCGCTTTATTTCAGCACTCAATAATTTGAATGGAACGCAGGCCGTTCTACTCCTTCTTGACCTTGATGGGTTCAAGAAAGTGAACGATGCTCTGGGTCATGATGTTGGCGATGAACTTTTGCGACAGGTTGGCGGACGTTTTTCCCGTCAGATTCCACGAGATTCCATCATTGCAAGGTTGGGCGGTGATGAATTTGGTGCGATCATTTACGGGGAAAAATCTCACGGATTAGAAGTGGCACATGCACTTCGTGCATCACTTGCATATCCAGCGGATCTGGGCGAACACTCGGTAACAGTAAGCGTCAGTATCGGAGCCGTCATCAACGATGGAAAACCGGAATTAATGAGACGAGCAGATAAAGCTATGTATCAATCGAAAAATTCGGGCGCCGGAGTTACTCTGATGGAGGTTTGATCTCTTCCAATCGAGCAAGTGATTCGACCCGCTCGAGCGCGTGATCGACAATTCTCTCAGGATAATCATGGAGATAGCCATCCAAGACCGTCCACGGTTCATGAATATCATTTCCACTAAGGTGCGCTAGCTCAGGAACATATTTACGAATGTAATCCCCATCTTCATCAAATCTCTTTCCCTGCTCTATTGGATTGAAGACACGGTAATACGGAGATGCATCCGTTCCGCAGCCAGCAGTCCATTGCCATCCATGAATATTTGATGCGAGATCAAAATCAATGAGGTGCTCTCTAAAGAATTTTTCACCATGCTGCCATTCAAGGTGTAAATCTTTAACAAGAAATGATGCAACAACCATGCGAGTGCGGTTGTGCATCCATCCTTCAGTGAGGAGTTGACGCATTGCCGCGTCAACAAATGGGTAGCCCGTTTTTCCTTCACACCATGCGCTGAACTTCTTGCCCGGCTTGTCGTAACGCATCTGAGCAAAACGAGGTGCGTAATATTCATATTCACTCTTTGGGTTATTAAAAAGAACGTCAGCGTAAAATTCACGCCACGCAATTTCCTTACGAAATGTGTCATGCGCTGTTGTGTTATTTAATCCAGCAAGAAGAGTCCGAGGGTGGATTTCGCCCCATTTAAGGTGAGCACTCATGCGGCTTGTTCCATCCATGCCCGCAAGATTTCGTGTTTGATCGTAGGCATCCAAAATATTTTTTGTGAAGTATGCAAAACGTTTATGAGCTGCTTTCTCGCCGGCTTCAAGAATCGTTGTGCCTTCAGGTAGGGCCCAGTCAGGAAAGTTTCGATCATTTGCCGTTGGAGTAACAAGTGGAATTTTCTTGGGTGACACAGCTGGATCTCTCCAGCCAACTTCACGCCAAGCGCGATAGAAAGGTGTGTACACCTTGTAAGGAGTGTCATCGCTCGGCTTGCGAACACGTCCTGGTGAAACAGCGTATGGACTTCCAGTTCTTGTCAGTGAAATTCCTGAAGCCTCAACTCTTTTATCTCGTTCAACGCCAAATCTCTCAAATTCTTCCGATATATGTACGGTCGTAGCCGAATAACGCTTCTTTAATTCGGTGAGAACTTCAACGTGATCGCCAATAAGAACATGTAAGGAATTATTCAGGGATTCATTAAGAGCGCGCAAAGATCTTCCAAGATATGCAAGGCGTTTGGAACCGGCACCACCAATAAGGGCCGGGTCGAGAATGAAAACTGGCACAACAGATCCACCACCAACGTGCGCAGATTCGATTGCAGCGTTGAGGGCGGGGTTATCGCTGATGCGAAGGTCGCGTCTAAACCACATAATTGAATTCGTGGTGCCATTAGATGTCATGCTTTATCCTCTCACCATGGCTTCTGACATGGAAATTGTTCAACGATTTCAAGTTCGTGGTCTGCCAGGCCAGGTATCCCGTGCGAGCTTTGGCGGAAGGATTGTTGACTTCTGGGGTCCAGAAAACCCCACTCATATATTGGTGGCCCACGATGGCCAAAATATCTTTGATAAGAAGAGTTCCTCGAGAAGAAGTACATGGAAGCTTGCTCAAAACTCTATTCGAGTGGCGCAAAAACTTGGCATCAATCCACCCCTCATCATGGGCGTATTCCACTCTCGTTCAGCAACTGACCCAGATGGGCGATACAAAGATCTCACTCCACTAAAGCCATTTTTAAATGGCGCTACGATCGCGGTTGAGACAACATTTGGACTTAATGAAGTTCGCTCAGATATATATCTCTCGCACATAAGCGATGAGATACTTCCTGCGATTTCATCTCTCTTTAAAATCAAAAACGATGCATCAAATACTGCGATGTTAGGTTCAAGTATGGGTGGCCTGATGGCACTTTACGGAGTTGGGGAACGTCCAGATCTTTATGGAACCTGTCTCTCCTTTAGTCCGCATTGGATTGTCTCCGACAATTCCCTTGTTGATTTCTTAATTGATGGCTTGCCAAATCCAGGAAAACATAAGTTATGGATGAGTCGCGGAACAAAAGGTCATGATGCAAACTATGGCGCACTTCAAGAATATGCCGATCATCGCGCCCAGAAGAATGGGTGGAATTTAGGCCATGACTTCAGTACGCGGATTTATCCACGTACCGGTCATAATGAGCGCTCCTGGCAAAAGTATGTTGCCGATGGAATTGAGTTCTGGTTAAAGAACTAGTTTTAAAAAGAATGTAGGGACTCTACTGAGTCGTCCCAACCCTTTACATCTTGTGGCTTTCGTGGGCCAGGTCCAATGTAACGAGCTGATGGGCGTACGAGACGACCAGTGCGCTTCTGTTCAAGAATGTGTGCAGACCAACCCGCTGTGCGAGCAGCTGTAAACATAGATGTAAACATGTGCGCTGGCACTTCAGCAAAATCAAGAATGATTGCTGCCCAGAATTCAACATTTGTTTCAAGAACGCGATCTGGTTGGCGTTCACGAAGTTCAGCAAGAGCAGCCTTTTCAAGCGCTTCAGCAACTTCGTAGCGAGGGGCATTCAGCTCTTTAGCTGTACGGCGAAGTGTGCGAGCGCGTGGATCTTCTGCGCGATAAACGCGGTGTCCAAATCCCATCAAACGTTCTTTGCGATCCATCAAATCCTTTACGTATTTGCGAGCATCGCCTGTCTTTTCCACTTCTTCAATCATATGAAGAACACGTGAAGGAGCACCGCCGTGAAGTGGGCCAGACATCGCACCGATTGCACCAGAAAGAGATGCTGCAACGTCAGCACCCGTTGATGCGATAACTCGTGCTGTGAATGTTGAAGCATTCATTCCGTGCTCTGCAGCAGAAACAAAATATGCATCGATTGCGCGAACGTGCTTTGGATCAGGCTCTCCGCGCCAGCGACGCATCATGCGCTCAACAACAGTATGTGCCTTATCAATTTCTGTTTCAGGAATTGCAGGAGCAACGCCACGTGCTGCTTGAGCAACATATGAAAGAACCATGACAGATGTGCGAGCAAGGTTGTCACGTGCTTCTGCATCATCAATATCTAGTAATGGCTTGAATCCCCAAGCCGGTGCCAACATCGCAATCGCGGATTGAACATCTACGCGAATGTCGCCAGAGTGAACTGGGATCGGGAATTGTTGGGCTGGTGGAAGTCCTGGGTTGAATTCGTCATCAACGAGAAGTCCCCACACATTTCCAAAAGTCACTCGACCGACGAGGTCTTCGATATCAACGCCACGGTAACGAAGAGCGCTACCTTCTTTATCTGGTTCTGCGATTGTTGATTCAAAAGCAACAACGCCTTCGAGACCAGGCTTGAAATCATCGGACACGAGAAACCTTCTTTCATTACTAATTAGTGCGTATTCTGCTCCTTAAGCTGGGGGCTAAACAAACGCAGAATCAGGTACCCCACTCATAAGGAAAGTGACCTTCGATACATGACAAGCGAAAAACTCGAACGCGAGGCAATCCAGGCCCTCCGCCGCTCCTACGGAGAGGTCGGACTACCGGAATTCTCCAAGGATCCCTTCGAGCTTTTTCATGCTTGGCTCAAGGCGGCCGTCGAAACCCCGGTCATCGTTGAGGCAAATGCAATGGTGCTCTCGACTGTCGATGGAAACCAACCTTCAAGCCGAACTGTTCTTTTGAAGGATCTCACCGACCGCTTTTCATTCTTCACAAATTACAATTCGCGAAAAGCTGGTGAGATGGCGAAGAACCCGAAGGTGAGCCTTCTCTTTCCTTGGTATGCCATGGAGCGACAAGTCATTGTTTTTGGAAGTGCTAAAAAAATCTCCGCCGAAGCGAGCCACGAATATTTTCAATCCCGTCCCTGGGGTTCACAAATCGGGGCATGGTCGAGCGAGCAGTCAGCTGACTTGGATACTCGTGAGGATTTAGAGATTCGCTTCAAAGAGTTTGCTGAGAAATATCCTGAGGGCACTCTGGTTCCCACACCGCCACATTGGGGAGGATTTGAAGTGGTACCGACGAGTATCGAGTTTTGGCAGGGGCGATATTCACGGTTACATGACCGTGTGCGCTACACCGCAACTCCCGAAGGTTGGAATGTGAAACGAGTTAACCCGTAATTGCCTTAATCTTCACCCATGAGCGATATTCAGATTCCTGCAGAAATCAAGCCAACTGACGGACGTTTTGGAAGTGGTCCATCAAAAATTCGTCCTGAAGCACTTCATGCACTTGCGACGAAATATGGAAATGTTCTCGGAACATCACATCGACAAAAGCCTGTAAAGAACGTTGTTAATCGTGTACGCACAGGACTTGCATCTCTTTTCAATCTCCCTGAAGGATATGAAGTTGTTCTTGGAAATGGTGGATCGACTGCATTCTGGGATATCGCGACATTTAATTTGATAGAGAAGAAATCACAACATCTTGTCTTTGGAGAGTTCTCCTCGAAATTTGCTGCTGCTGCAAAAGAAGCTCCATTCCTCGATGAGCCAACAGTTATTAAATCAGAGCCAGGAACACATCCCATGGCTGTTGCTGAAGCAGGAGTCGATGTCTACGCGTTAACTCATAATGAAACTTCAACAGGCGTCTCAGCGCCTATCGTTCGTCCTTCTGGCACAGAAGGTGCACTTGTTCTTGTTGATGCAACATCAGGAGCTGGCGGCCTTGATGTAGATATCTCGCAGACAGATGTTTACTACTTTGCACCTCAAAAATCTTTTGCATCCGATGGTGGTCTTTGGATTGCAATTATGTCCCCTGCTGCAATTGCTCGCGTTTCCAAGATCAAGGAGAGCGGACGTTGGATTCCTGCATTCTTTGATTTGACTATCGCAATCGAAAACTCTCGACTCGATCAGACCTATAACACTCCCGCTCTTGCCACTTTGATCTTGCTTGCTGAGCAGATTGAATGGATGAATGCTGGTGGAGGTCTGAAGTTTGCTGCTGGGCGATCAGCAGATTCCTCATCACATCTTTATTCATGGGCTGAAAAAAATAGTTACACAACTCCATTTGTTGTGGACCCTGCCCAACGTTCCAAGGTGGTTGCGACAATCAATTTCGACGAAGCTATCGATGCAACGGAGATTGCAAAGGTACTTCGCGCAAATGGAATCGTCGACACAGATCCATATCGCAAACTTGGAAAGAACCAACTTCGCGTTGCAGTCTTTCCAGCCACTGATCCCTCAGATGTCATCAAACTGACACAGTGCATCGAGTTTGTTGTGGAAGCGCTTAAAAAGTAATTCAATGACATACAAGGTTCGTAGATTTGTCACCGCAGCCGTCCTCATAGGACTCACTCTGCTTGTTATTTTTAAAAACTAACCTTTAAATCCTTCGTAATCCTGCAGCACATCACTGACGCTAATACTTTCAGGGCGTGCTCTGTCATTGCGGAAAAGAAATGCAATAACAAGCGCTGCTGCTGAGGTGATTACGCCACATCCGGCAATTGTCTGGCGAACTCCGTAATGATCCATAAACCATCCGATAAGCGGGGATGCAAATGGAGTTCCACCCATGAAAACCATGAGATAGACACCCATAACTCGGCCACGAATTGATGGATCTGTCGTTTGTTGGATATATGAATTAGACGAGATCATTGTTGTAAGTGCGGAGAATCCCAGGAACGGGAGAATTAATCCATATGCCAAATAACTTGGCATAAGTGCTTGAAGAAGAACAACCATTCCAAAGATTGCAGCCATCGCCCCAATAAATCGTGGGCCGCGACGTCGATCTAGTTTTGCAAATGTCACAGCAGCCCCAAAAGATCCCACAGCGATAAATGTTCCCAGCGATCCAAATTCAGCAGGGCCCTTTCCAAATACACGTTGTGCCATCATCGCGCTAAAAATCTGAAAATTAAGACCAAACGTACCGGCAAAGAAAACGGTCAGCATGACAGCCATGATGTCTCTACGCGCTAAGACATAGCGCAGTCCATCACGCGCCTTTGCTTCAAGCGATGGCTTGTGGTCAATATGCATTTCACCTTCGCGCATTCGAAGTAAGGCCAGAACGACGAATATATATGTGGCCCCGTTGAAGAAAAAGGATGGCCCCGTTCCAAACCAGGCAATAAGTAATCCCGAAAGGGCTGGTCCTATGAGACGACCACCATGGAAATTTGCTGAATTCAGACTTACGGCATTTGCAAGATCATCTTTTCCAACGAGTTCAGGTGTGAATGCAAATCGGATCGGCCCATCGATAGCGCCAAATATTCCAAGAATAAAAGCGAGAATATAGACATGCCAGATCTGGACTGTATGAGTTACAACCAAAATTCCCAGTGCAGTCGCTGTCAGGCCGGTGCCCGTTGTTGTTATGAAAAGGAGTCGACGCTTATTAAATCGATCTGCAAGACGTCCTCCATACATACTTAAAAGAAGTGAAGGGAGAAATTGGAGACCTGTGACAATTCCTAATTCTTTCGAGGAATTTGTAAGTTGGAGTACAAGCCAATCCTGAGCAATGCGTTGCGCCCATGATCCAATATTGGAAAGAGCATTTGCTGCAAAGAAGAGGCGGAAATTTCTGTGGCGAAGAGAGCGCAGGGATCCCGTCGTTTTAGCCACGGTTTCATTGTAGGCTTCTTTTCATGAGGATTACTGTGAAAGTGATTGTGGCAGGCATAGTGCTGTGGCTCATCGCACTTGTTCTCGAAATTGCTCGATCGGCCCCAGCGTCTCACATATGGATATGCATAGTTGGAGCGCTTCTTGGAGTTATTGGTCTGCGTTATTCAATCCGCAGACTTCGACGTGAGGCAAATAATTAAAGGCACAAAATGCTTGAAAGGTTTTAAAGGTTAGCTACCTGGCCGGCAATACCATTAAGAACTTTTGCTAGACGTTCTGCTTCACCAGGATTTGGGTAACGTCCATGGCGAAGACCATTTCCAACTTTGTCGAGAAGTTTGATGGTGTCTTCAATAATTGTTGCAAGATCATCGGCGCCGATACGTGTATTTGCTACAACTGATGCAGGCTCGTCGATAATGTGAACAGACATTGCCTGCGGACCCTTACGGCCTTCAGCAACTGAAAACTCAAGCTTTGTTCCAGGCTTTACCGAAGGAACACCATTTGGAAGTGATGAGGCGGCAAGATAAACATCTTCGCCTTCTTCATTGGAGATGAAGCCAAATCCCTTTTCAAGGCTGAACCATTTAACGCGACCGATTGGCATGGCGTATCTCCTTCTTTAAATCCTTTTGGGGAAAAGCTCTAGTGGACTAGTTTAACTTATTACTCGGTGACGACGAGCGCCTCAGAATGCGCACCGCAACCATGGTCAACTGAGACCACGCGTGCATCATCAGGGGCAATCGCGTTGGCGCATACGCCAAATGATGAGCGTAAGGAGCCGGCGATAGGCAAGAAGAATCCGCAAGAGCCGCATGACTTCGATGCATGTTGTGCAATTGGAGCCGTAGGTCCACGATCACCTTCATACCAGCGCTTGCTTGCCTGGTCACGGCCTTCAATGGAAAGTACGCGAGCACGTCCCAAGCCAAATTCAAAGAGTTGTGTTGGATCCAGTTCTTCATCGCCAGGAAGTGCTGCAAAGCCTGGAACTAAACGAACGTCATCTGCAGAAGTTGGAACAATGTCGCCAACACCAACGTCACCTGGAAGAAGTCGATCTTTGTAAGGAATCCATTCAGGAGCAAGGAGGGCATCCTCGCCTGGAAGCAAAACAACGTCACAGATTGTTGCAGCAGAATCATCGTCAACTTTGATAACGGTGACAGCCCAACGCCAGCCTGTGTAACCGGCTACAAAACTTTCAAAAAGGTATGTGGAGATTCGATCGTCTGTTTCGGCGCCAATAAATTTACCGATGAACTTCTCATCGCCAGCATCCTCAAGCGCGGCAGAGCGCGCGAGTTCTACTGCATTGAAAGGATCGTTCATGTTCATGCCCTAACTCTAAATTAAAAGGCCTGCAGACCAAAGTCCGCAGGCCTTTCACGCTTATGTAGACTCTTTAGAAGTCCATATCCCCGCCGCCCGGCATTGGAGCCGCTGACTTTGGTTCTGGCTTATCTGCAATAACAGCTTCTGTTGTCAGGAAGAGAGCTGCAATCGATGCTGCATTCTGCAGTGCAGAACGTGTCACCTTTGCAGGATCAATGATTCCTGACTTGATCATGTCGACGTATTCACCTGTTGCAGCATTTAAACCAAATCCTGCTTCAAGATGGCGAACCTTCTCAACAACGACTCCGCCTTCGAGTCCAGCATTAATGGAGATCTGCTTCAAAGGAGCTTCAATCGCGAGCTCAACAATGCGAGCTCCGACAGCTTCTTCACCTTCAAGCTTCAACTTCTTAAATGCTGCAGTTGCTGCTTGGAGAAGAGCAACGCCACCACCGGCAACAATTCCTTCTTCAACGGCAGCCTTAGCGTTGCGGACTGCATCTTCGATGCGGTGCTTGCGCTCTTTCAATTCGACTTCCGTTGCTGCGCCAGCCTTGATGACTGCAACGCCACCAGCAAGCTTTGCTAGACGCTCTTGCAACTTCTCGCGATCATAATCTGAATCACTCTTCTCAATTTCAGCGCGAATTTGAGCGACGCGACCCTTAATTTGATCTTCATCGCCAAGACCCTCAACGATTGTTGTCTCTTCTTTGGCAACGACAACCTTGCGAGCGCGGCCAAGTAGATCGATGGTTGCAGCTTCCAGCTTTAAACCAACTTCTTCAGAGATAACAGTTCCGCCTGTAAGGATTGCGATGTCTTGCAACATTGCCTTGCGACGATCACCGAATCCAGGAGCCTTAACTGCAACAGACTTAAATGTTCCGCGAATCTTGTTCACAACGAGGGTAGCGAGCGCTTCGCCTTCTACATCCTCAGCAAGAATCAAAAGTGGCTTTCCTGATTGCATAACCTTTTCAAGAACTGGAACAAGATCCTTAATATTTGCAATCTTGCTATTAGCGATCAAGATATATGGGTCTTCAAGAACTGCTTCCATGCGGTCAGTATCTGTTGTGAAGTAAGGAGAGATGTATCCCTTATCGAAGCGCATTCCTTCAGTGAGCTCAAGCTCAAGTCCGAATGTGTTGCTCTCTTCAACAGTGATAACACCTTCCTTGCCAACCTTGTCCATCGCTTCAGCAATCATTTCACCGATTGTGGAGTCAGCTGCAGAAATAGATGCCGTTGCTGCAATCTGTTCCTTTGTTTCAACGGGCTTTGCCATTGAAAGAAGTTCTGCAGAGATTGCTTCAACAGCCTTCTCGATTCCCTTTTTCAAGACCATTGGGTTAGAGCCAGCAGCAACGTTCTTCAAGCCTTCGCGAACAAGCGCTTGTGCGAGAACGGTTGCAGTTGTTGTTCCGTCACCAGCGACATCATCAGTCTTCTTGGCAACTTCCTTGACGAGTTCTGCACCAATCTTTTCCCAAGGATCATCGAGCTCGATCTCCTTAGCGATGGAGACGCCATCATTTGTGATGGTTGGTGCTCCCCACTTTTTCTCCAAAACAACATTTCGGCCGCGAGGTCCAAGGGTTACCTTGACCGCATCAGCGAGAGCATTCATGCCGCGCTCTAATCCGCGACGAGCTTCTTCATTAAAGGCAATCATCTTTGCCATTAGGTTCTCCTCATTTGTTGTCCAGCTGGTTTTCTAGATTTTTTTCTAGATTGCTTTCTAGATCTTGGCACTTCAGGCTTGCGAGTGCTAACGCATAACTTACCGAGAGGAGACCCGGTGGGTCAAAATTAGCGAGCTGAGCGTGAGGAGGTGCGCGCCTCGCGGAGGCGGCGAAGGCGCTTGACGAGCATTGGCTGGGCCAAGAGGGCGTCGTCGCGGTCAATCAGGTTGTTGAGCGCTTGGTAATAAGCAGGAGGCGTAAGGTCGAAGAGCTCCTTGATAGCGGACTCTTTTGCACCGGCATAGCGCCACCAGCTGCGTTCAAACTCCAAGATACGAGACTCCAGATCGGTCAGCGTTGTGGCCGGGGTCTGGGTAAGTACCTGGTTTTCCATATACGGATAGTAAAGGAAGGCAGCGACAAAATTGGGGGTTTAGCGCTAAAGCGTGGCGAGAATTTCCTGGATATGTTTTTCTGAGGTCCAGGGGTTCACAATCGCAAATCGAAGAATGGGCTTGCCTTGATGCGCCGATGGCGTGACAAATGCAATCTGATCCTCAAGAAGTTTGTCGCTCCACTGTTGATAATCGCTAGCACTCCAGCCTTTACGGGTGAATGCAACGATGGAAAGTTCGGGATCCATAAGGAGTTCCAGATGCGGATGTTCTTCGATGAGTCGTGCGGCAATCTTTGCAGTATGGATGGTGTCCTCGACTGCATCGGAATACTCCTTACTTCCGTTTGCTGCAAGTGAATACCAAAATGGCAATCCTCGCGGACGTCGCGTTAAATGAATCGCGTAATCCGAAGGATTAAATTCATTTTCATCTTCTAGCGTATCCAGATAAGAAGCGCGTTGGGTATGGGCTGCCTTTCCTAGCGCAGGATTTCGATAGATCAGAGCACATGCATCATAGGGAGCAAAGAGCCACTTGTGCGGATCGACAATCATCGAATCACATTTTTCAATTCCATTGAAATGTTCTCGAACAGATGGGGCGCACAAACCTGCTAATCCATATGCACCGTCAACGTGAAACCAAATCCCGTTTTTGTTTGCGTAATCCCCTAATGAATCTAGGTCATCGATAATTCCAAGGTTTGTAGACCCGGCTGTTCCAACGAGAGCAAAAACTTCGTGAGATGGATTTTCTGCGATGTACTTCTTTATTGCGATATCTACAGCCTCTGCACGGAGTACTAAATCTTCATCAGCATTTGCAAAGATCACTTCACAATCCATCACATCGGTTGCCGACTGAATGGATGAGTGAGCCTGATTACTAGCAACTACAACCCAACGATCTACCTTTTTGCCAGCTTCTTTCGCCTTTTCGCGAGCTGTATGACGAGCTGCGACAAGCGCGGAGAGATTCCCGATTGTTCCGCCCTGAACAAAAACACCACCAGCGCTTTCTGGAAGTTTTGCTAAATCACTAATCCATCGAAGAGCTTGGTTTTCAGCAAATACTGCTCCGGCACCTTCGACCCATGATCCGCCATAAATCGCACTTGCTCCAACAACAAGATCAAAGAGTGTGGAGTGTTCACTTGGTGCAGATGGAATAAACGCAAGATAAGACGGGTGATCAGTAGATAAACATGATGGGGCCAAAATTTCGGTGAAAACGCGAAGGGCTTCCTTGCCGCCAAGACCGGCTTCAGTGATGGTATTACCTGCCTCTGCTAAGAGTTCTGCTTCACTCTTTGCATGATCAAGCGGTGGTTCTTGGCGCAGGCGAAGAAGTGAATAATGAAGAATGTCGCGAGCAAGCGCTTCTACATCAGGCGTGAATTCATGCACGTTCTTCGTTCTCCCCGCTTTTCCCGTTTTGATTCGCAGCTTTAATTAGGTTTCTAATCATTCTAGGAAATACAAGAAAATGGAATGGTGCAACTACAAACCAGTAAAGCTGACCACCAAGGCCTCGCGGCTGGAAACTTGCCTTTTGTATCAGTTTCAAATGGCTATCTGACATCTCTTCAATTCTAAATTCAAGCCATGCCTTTCCGGGAAGAATCATTTCTGCATAAAGCTTGAGCTCTTCACCTGGAATCAAATTTTCTACCCTCCAAAAATCAACAGCATCGCCAATTCGCAAGTTTTTCGGATCCCGACGCCCTCGCCGAATTCCCACACCACCAATAAGGCGATCCATTAATCCACGGAGCCACCATAGGAAGCCGGTTCCATACCAACCTGTATCTCCGCCAATACTTTCTACAGCTTCCCAAACAGATTTCAAAGGGGCATCGGTAATAACTTCTCGTTCATCAAAATACATTGTTTCACCTGCCCACGTTGGATCACTTTGCGCCTTTTGCCACGGAGCTGTTGGGCCAGTCGCATCGGACCAGCGAGTTTCAATGTCATTTCCGCTTGTCTTGGAAAGTGCGTATTCGATTGCTTGCTTGAGCGGTAGCAACCCTTCAACAGGTGGAGGAATAATCGCATCCAGGCTCTTTTTAGGATCTGCGACAACTTCGCTGATGAGCGAACCAACAAGAGGACGTGCAAGCGTTGTTGGGACTGGAGTTACCAGTCCGATCCACAAACTTGAAAGTTTGGGAGAAAGAACTGGGACCTTAATAATGATGCGCTTTCGAAGCCCAGATATCTTTGCAAAGATTTGCATCATATCTTCATAGCTCACAATTTCAGGTCCGCCAACATCAAAGATGCCAGAGACGCTTTTCTCCAATCGGCCGGCTTCGGTGAGGTAATACAAGATGTCGCGGATTGCGATGGGATGGGTTTTATTAGAAACCCACTTAGGAGTTGTCATAATTGGCAAGCGATGAGTTAGATGGCGCAACATTTCAAATGATGCCGAACCTGATCCGATAATGATGCCGGCACGAATTTCCATTACAGGGACAGAG
This sequence comes from uncultured Actinomycetes bacterium, assembly GCA_903852585.1. Lineage (GTDB taxonomy): Bacteria > Actinomycetota > Actinomycetes > Nanopelagicales > Nanopelagicaceae > PALSA-747. Next base: position 3,389 of record CAINRG010000057.1, on the reverse strand, counting down.
CCAGCAGCTAATTGACGTCCGGTATTTGCCCGTGATTCAAGATGCTTGCTTCGCTTTTTATCATTTGCAATCCCGCCTAAATAAATTATTTGAGAAACTCCAGCCTCTTCAGCAGCCTTTGCGAATGTGCGCGCCATTTCGGCTTCTATCTCGTCGAATCGAGTTGAGTAATTGATCGAATGAAGTAAGTAATAAGCGGTGTGAACGCCCTGGAGAGCGGCAAGAGTTTCATCGTGACTATTTGCATTGCCAACGGCAATCTCCACGTGAGACTGCCACGGTTGACGTGCAATCTTATTTTTGTCGCGAACAAAGACGCGAACATCCAGGTGCTTCTCAAGAAGAGAGCGGACCAGTCGGCCGCCTACATAGCCGGAGGCCCCTGTTACTAAAATCTTACGATTTATCTCTTTCATATCCACCACAGTAGACTTCCACAAGCATCGGCGCTGACCTAAATGTAGAGAGTTGAATCCATGTCTAAACCTCGCGTAGTCATTCTTGGAGCGGGCTTTGCAGGCCTCACCGCCGCGAAAGCTATTGGAACAGACGCAGACGTCACCGTTGTCGACCGCCACAATTACCAGACCTTTTTGCCACTTCTCTACCAGGTAGCTACCGCTTCACTTGCAGCCGACCATGTTGCCTATCCAATTCGAGGGGCGCTTCGTAAGACCGGTGCAAAATTCCGCATGGGCTCACCTATCTCTGTCGATCATAAAAACAAGACTGTAAAACTCGATAGCAGCGAAGTAATCGCATTCGACCACCTAGTTTTTGCAATGGGTTCTGCTACTGCCGACTTTGGAGTCCCGGGTGTTGAAGAGCATGCGCTAGGAATGAAAAATATCCACGAAGCACTTCAGATTCGCTCTGAGATGATGCGTCGATTTGAAGATCTCTGTCGCTTTGAAGATAACACTCGACTTTCAGTTGCGCTCGTTGGTGGCGGACCAACAGGTGTTGAGATGTCAGGTGCACTTGCAGAACTCGTTCGCGGGCCACTTCGTAGCGATAACTTCAATGCCTCTAACCATATTGATATTTATCTTATTGAAGCAGGACCTCGCCTTCTTCCTATGTTTGACGATGATCTCTCAGAACGCACAAAGAAAGATCTTGAAGAACTTGGTGTAAAAGTTTTGCTCAATACTCAAGTGAAAGAAGTAAAGCATCGCGCGATTCATTTTGCTGATGGCACTTCAATTCCTTCTGAGGTAACCGTTTGGGCTGCGGGAGTTAAGGGTGTTGATGAACTTCGCGATCTTTCACTTCCGCTTGCTGGAAATCGCATTAAAACTGATGCGACTTTGCAAGTTTCTAATTACCCATATATCTGGGCTATTGGAGATAACGCAGCTGTAATCGGCAAAAATGGTCGACCGCTTCCGATGGTGGCGCCGGCTGCTATGCAACAAGGGCGCTTTCTTGCCGACCAGATCCGTCGCCTGAAAAAGGGCGAGGCGCTGAAAGAATTTAAATACACCGATAAAGGATCGATGGCGACAATTGGCCGACACAAAGCAGTTGTTCAGGTAAAGCGTCTCAAACTTCGAGGACCCATCGCCTGGTTTGCCTGGCTCTTTCTCCACGTTCTCTACCTCTTAGGTGGGCGCAACCGCATCGGCACAATTGCCGATTGGATGTGGAATTACTTCACATTCGATCGCGGCAATCGCCACATCATGGATTCTCTCTAAACCCCCAGACTTCACCCTGCTATTAACCCAACAACTCTTGACCCGCTTCTCTGAGACAGGCATACAGTTCACTTCCCTGTACGCGTAATACTGTCTCAATTGATAGCGAGGTCACTTGAATATGCGCAAGCTTTTTCGCACTGATCTCGCTATCGATATCGGAACGGCTAATACAGTTATCTATCGCGCGCATACAGGTATCGTTTTAAATGAGCCATCTGTTGTTGCGCTCAACTCTGAAAATGGATCTGTTCTCGCTGTCGGACATGAGGCCCGCATGATGGTGGGTAGAACCCCTGATTATGTTCTCTCTGTTCGCCCTCTCAAAGATGGTGTTGTTGCAGATTTTGATACTGCGCAAAAAATGCTACGCCTCTTTCTCGACAAGGTCGGTGTTAAGCGTCTGCTTTCAAAACCCATCATTGTTGTTGCTGTTCCCCCTGTCGTTACATCAGTCGAACATCGCGCTATTAAAGATGCCGCGTATGCAGCCGGTGCGCGAAAGGTTTACATCATGGAAGAGCCGATGGCTGCGGCAATCGGAGCAGGGCTCCCAATTTCTGAACCTCAAGGATCTTTGATTGTAGATATTGGTGGTGGGACGACAGATGTAGCCGTAATTTCTTTAGGCGGAATCGTTACATCACGTTCAGTTCGTATTGGTGGAGATGCGATGGATAACGCCATCATTAATTATGTGAAGAATAAATATCAACTTCTGATAGGTGAACGAACCGCCGAAGAGCTCAAGATGAGCATCGGCTCAGCGCACAAACTCAGGGACGATACAGATGCCCATATTCGCGGCCGCGATCTTGTCACGGGCCTTCCAAAAGATATGCTGATAAGTGCGGAAGAAGTTCGTGAAGCTATTTCAGACCCTTTGGCAAAAATTATTGCTGCTATTAAAGCAACGCTAGATGAAACGCCCCCTGATCTTGTCTCTGACCTAGCTGTTGCAGGAATTGTTTTGGCGGGTGGGGGCGCGCTTCTTCGTGGACTTCCTGAGCGACTTCGAAAAGAGACAGGAATGCCAGTCTTTATTGCCGAAGATCCTCTTTATGCTGTCGTCAACGGGGCAGGAAAGTGCGTCGAAAATATTGCACTACTTGAAGCTGTTGTAACGCCCGAAAAAAGAAATTAAAGAAGCAACAACTCGTGGCCTCGCGCCACAGCCTCTTCACGTGATCCAACGCTCATCTTTCGATAGACATTTTTCAAGTGCGTTTTGATGGTGTTGTTAGAGATATGTAACGTGGCCGCAATCTGTGTTATGGGAAGACCTGTCGCAAGGCGCCTCAAAATATCGAGTTCCCGCTTCGTGAGAGCGTGATCTGATCCAATACCGTCATGCTGAACGGCATTGCTTTGCTTTCGAATCCCTTGAGCGATTTGCTCCATGTAGACAGTCGGATTTTTCCCAGCAATGTCGAGTAATAGGCTTTTACATTCCTGAGAGAGATTGAGGAAGGAGCGGAAGTATCCGTGAGCAGCGGCAATTTCGAGCGCTTCTCGTAAGTGTCTTGTTGCAACCGGAGGATTGGAGAGAGTTGCCTCAGCCAGAAACAGCGCCTTTCCAAATTTTTGATGTTCAGAATCTGCTGGAATCGATGAAGCGAGACGTGCTGCTTCACCTGGATTCTTCCGTGCCTCAAACATGAGCAACAAATATCTTGTCAACGAGTTGTT